>CAZOGW010000004.1:64129-71986 GCA_964579415.1 uncultured Acidimicrobiaceae bacterium
AGCCAGTCCCAGAGGAGGATGAGGCCCTGTACCAGCCGCCAGCCCAGGTAGAGGCTCACCATCACGATGGTCAGGATGAAGGTGAAAGGCCACTTCTCCTCGGCCTGGGGCGGCGCCATGTCCTCGCCGTGATGCTCCTCGTCGCCGGGCGGCGTCGCCGCGGGGTTCTGGTCGGTCATACCGGGGGTACGCCGTGGCGCCGCCCCGAGAACGTCCGGTCCTTGTGCGCCGCAAACTCCAGCCGGGCAACGATCTCGCCGCGGAGGTCGCCGGGGTCGACAACCGCGTCGATCACCAACTCGGAGGCGAGGCGCATCAGGTCGACGTCCTCGCTGTACTCCTCGCGCCGCTCCGCCACGAACCCGGCGCGCTCCGCTTCCGGCAGCTCCTGGATCTTGTTGTAGTAGACGGCGTTGACCGCAGCCTCGGGGCCCATGACGGCGATCTCGGCGGTGGGCAGCGCCAGGGTGGCCTCGGGGCGCAGCCCGGGCCCGGAGAAGGCGTAGAGACCGGCGCCGTAGGCCTTGCGAACGATGATGGAGAGGCGGGGCACGGTGGCCTCGGCGATGGCGGTGAGCATCTTGGCGCCGGCCCGGATGATGCCCTGGCGCTCCACCTGGGTACCGATCATGAAACCGGGCACGTCGGCGAAAAACAGCAGCGGGATGTTGAAGGCATCGCACAGCCAGATGAACCGCGCCGCCTTGTCCGCCGAGTCGACGAAGAGAACCCCTCCCAGGTGATTCGGCTGGGAGGCCACGATGCCGACGGTGCGCCCGTCGATGCGGGCCAGTGCCGTGATCACCTCGGGGGCGAAAAGCTCCTTGACCTGGAGCAGGCTGTCGGCGTCGACGATCCCCGCCAGGAACTCGGCCATGTCGTAGCCCTGGGTGGAGTCGGCCGGGATGACGGCGCCGGGGTCGTCACGTTCGGGTGCTTCGCCGAGGAAGTCGGCCGGCAGCACCCGGTAACTGTCCGGCATGTAGGAGAAGTAATGCCGGGCCCACCACACCGCCTCCTCGTCGCCGGCGACGAGGGCGTCGCCGCATCCCGACACGGTGCAGTGCATGCGGGCGCCGCCCATCTCTTCCAGGGTGGTCTCCTCGCCGATGACCATCTGCGCCATCCTCGGCGACCCCAGGTACATCGAGGCACGACCTTCCACCATGATGACCACGTCGCAGAACGAGGGGATGTAGGCGCCGCCGGCTGCCGAGGGCCCGAACAGGCAGCAGATCTGCGGTACCCGGCCCGACAGCCGCACCTGGGTGTAGAAGATCTTGCCGGCGCCGCGCCGGCCGGGGAACAGCTCCACCTGGTCCGTGATGCGGGCTCCCGCCGAATCCACCAGGTAGAAGACGGGGAGCAACTCGTCGTAGGCGGTCTCCAGCGCCCGGATGATCTTCTCCACGGTGCGGGCGCCCCAACTCCCCGCCTTCACGGTGGGGTCGTTGGCGATGACCATCACCGCCCGGCCGTCGACGCGGCCCCTCCCGGTGACGACGGCGTCGGCGGCGAGCCCGTCGGCCATGGCGTTGGCGAGCAGGCCGTCCTCGACGAAGGAGCCCGGGTCGCACAGCAGGCCGACCCGATCCCGCACGAACAGCTTGCCCTGTTCCGCCAGCTTCTCGTGATAGCGGGGCGCCCCGCCCGATGTGGCCCTGGCGGCGGCGGCGGCGAACCGCTCTACGGCGTCGCCCGATATCTCCGTGCCGCTCACCAACTGCTCCGCCTCGTCTCGATCACCATGCCGTCAGGGTAGAGGACGCCGTGGCAGCTCCGGCGCAAGCTCGATGTATCACGGACGATCCGGCACGCTCTGCTGATGCGAGTTCCCGCAACCTCCATCGGACCCCTGCTGCGGGAGCCCACGGACAGCCGTCGCACCGACGCCGCGCCTCCAAGGCGTCACGTGCGGCGGTTGTGCCGTCTCCGCTGGTAGAAACGCACCGGCGTGCCGAGAAGTTCGACCTCGCCGCGGAGCCGCCTCTCGAGGAAGCGCAGGTAGTCGGGGCCCAGGTCGCCGCCTCGCATGAACAGCACGATGGTGGGTGGCGATGTCTCCGCCTGGACGGCGTAGATGATGCGGGCCCGCTTGCCCTGCCGGACCGGGGGCGGGTGCGCCTCCTGCCAGGTGCGGATGAGGCGGTTCAGCTCCGGGGTGGGGATCCGGGTGCGCCGCGTCTCCAATACCGCCTTGACCGCCTTGGGCAGCCGGTGGGTGCGGCTCCCGGTCCGCGCCGACATGCGCAGCACCGGCGCCCACGAAATGAACTGGAGGCGGTCGGCGAGACCGTCCTCGGTGATCGCCCGGGATTCTTCGTCGACGGCGTCCCACTTGTTGAGCACCACGATGATGCCGGTGCCGGCACCGACGATCTCGTCGGCGAGCCGCTGCTCCTGGTGGGTGACTCCCTGCGTGCCGTCGATGACGAGGAGGGCGACGTCGGCCTGCTTGACCACCTCGCGGGCTCGCTCCACCGCGTAGTACTCGATGTCGTCCTTGATGTTGCTGCGGCGGCGGATGCCGGCGGTGTCGATGATCTCGAACGGTTCCCCGTCAAGCTCGACGACGATGTTGATCGGGTCCCGTGTGGTGCCCGGCACGTCGGAGACGAGTACCCGCTCCTCGCCGGCGAGCTTGTTGAGCAAGGTCGACTTGCCCACGTTGGGCCGGCCGATGATGGCCAGGCTGGCGAGAGGCTCGGTGTGGTCGCCGCTGCCCTCCTCGGGCAGCAGGCTCACCAGGACGTCGAGGAAGTCCCCCGTACCGCGGCCGTGCTGGGCGCTGACGGGCAGCGGGGCTCCCAGGCCCAGCGCCCAAAGGTGGTCCAGATCACCCTCCTGCCGCTCCCCGTCGACCTTGTTGGCCACGAACAGGTAGGGAACGCCGCTCCTCAGCAGGAGCCGGGCGATCCCCTGGTCGTCGTCGGTGACCTCGGTGGTGGCGTCGGCCACGAACACGACCAGGTCCGCCCTTCCCACCGCCGACTCGGACTGGGAGCGGATGTCGGCGACGAGTTGTTCGTCGGGGCTCAGCTCCCACCCGCCGGTATCGACGATGACGAACTGGCGGCGGTTCCACTCGGCGAGCATCTCACGCCGGTCCCGGGTGACGCCGGCCTGCTCGTCGACGACGGCGGCGCGGCGGCGCAGCACCCGGTTGACCAGGGTCGACTTGCCCACATTGGGCCGGCCGATGACGGCGACGACAGGGAGGGTGTTCACGCGGCGACGCCTTCGAGGAGGCCGGCCGCCGTCGCCTCCACCACCCGCAGCGGGGCCTTGGCCGCCGCGGCAACGTCGGCCAGTTCCGTCTGGTCGAGGAACCTGTCGCCCTGGAGAGCCACGTCGGGCAGCAGGTACATCGCCGCCGGCCCGGCGTCCTCGACCAGGGTGCGGCGCAGGTCCTCGCCGACGATGAGCCCGGCGACGGCCACGTTGCCCTTGAAGAAGTCGTTGCGCACCGGCAGCAGCCGGATCTTGCGGCCGCTGAGCCTCTCCAGCCGGGAGCGCACCGGCTCCAGCGCCCGTGCCCCGTACTCCCCCGTCACCACCACCACGGGGCCGGCGGTCGGCGCCGGCGGGTCGGCGGAGAGGTGGCGGAGCGACCGGTAGCCCTCGGCGGGGGCCGCCGGGATGGAGCGCCACTCCCCGGTGATGATGGGCAACCCTCCCCCGCTGCCGCGCTCCAGGCGGTCGATCTCGTCGTAGAGGGCTCGCACCATGCCGATGCCGTTCTCGTGCTGGGAGTAGCCCTCGTAGTTCTCGGTCGCCGGGAAGGGCATGCCGGCCATCAGGTACAGCTCGTCGGAGGCGAAGAACATGCGGCGGCCCAGGCGCTCCAGGGCCTGTTCCTGCCAGTGGTGGAGAATGGAAAGGTCCCGCTGCGCCTGCTCGGCGGTGTGGGGGACCAGCGACGGCTCGGTGTTGAACTGCGACACCCCGAGCGGCACCACACCCACCGAGGCCAGCCCGGGGTAGCGCAGCACGATCTCGGCGCAGGTGCGTTCCAGCACACCGGCGGCGTTGATGTCGGGGCAGAGCACCACCTGGCCATGCACCTCGACGTCCCGGTCGAGCAGGGCACGCAGCCAGCGCAGGCTGGTGGCCCCCCGCGGGTTGCGCAGCATCCGGGAGCGCACTTCCGGGTCGGTGGCGTGGATGGAGACGTAGAGCGGACCCAGTCGCTCGTCGACGACACGTGCCAGGTCGAGCTCGGTGAACCGGGTCAGGGTGGTGAAGTTTCCGTAGAGGAACGACAGCCGGTAGTCGTCGTCCTTGAGGTAGAGGGACTTCCGCATCCCCGGGGGGAGCTGGTAGATGAAGCAGAACTCGCAGTGGTTGTCGCAGGTCTGAACCCGGTCGAAGATCGAGGCGTTGAGCCGCAGACCGAGCGGGGCTGCCGCCGTCTTGTCGACGGTGACGTCCCAGTCGAGGCCGTTGCGGCGCAGGCTGAGGCGGGGGTCTTCGTCGTCGACGAGCTGCTGGTATTCGATGACGTCGGTGGGAATGACGCCGTTGATCGCCACCAACTCGTCGCCGGGGCTGAGCCCGGCGACCGCGGCAGGACTGCCCGGAACAACCTCGAGAACCGTCGGATACGACATGGGAAGGTGTGGATTGTACCGTGAACCCTCGTCGCACCGGCAGTCCCCTACCATTGCAGGCATGCCCACCGAAGTCCTGCTCGCCGAGCCGCGCGGCTTCTGCGCCGGGGTGGAGATGGCGATCAAGGCGCTCACCTGGATGGTGCGCATCTTCGAGCCGCCGGTGTACTGCTACCACGAGATCGTGCACAACGCCGCCGTGGTCGACGTGTTCCGCCGTGCCGGCGTGGTCTTCGTCGACGACATCTCCCAGGTGCCGCCGGACCGGCCGGTGATGCTCTCCGCGCACGGCTCGGCCCCCGAGGTGGTGGAGGCGGCCGGCCGCACCCAGGCCGTGATGGTGGACGCGGTGTGCCCGCTGGTCACCAAGGTGCACCACGAGGTCAAGCGCATGGCCGGTCAGGGATTCGACATCATCTACGTCGGTCACGTCGGCCACGACGAGGCCATCGGCGCTGTCGCCGAGGCACCCGACGCGGTGACCCTGGTCGACCCCCGGGTCGGCATGGACGACTTCACCCCCACGGACCCGGGCAAGGTAGCCCTGCTGGCGCAGACCACGTTGGGGATGTACGAGTGGGAGGGCGTGCTGGAGACCGCCCGGGCGGAGTACCCGGACCTGTGGACGGCCCGCCGCAGCGACCTGTGCTACGCCACCACCAACCGCCAGGCGGCGGTGCAGCGGCTGGCGGAGGAGGCGACCCTGATCCTGGTGGTGGGATCGGAGACGTCGTCGAACACCGAGGCTCTGGTGAGAGTGGCCCGCAAGGCCGGTGTCGAGGCCCACCGCGTCGATGACGCATCAGCGATCGACCCGGCATGGCTGCAGGGCCACGACGTGGTGGCGGTCACCGCCGGCGCCTCGGCCCCCGACCAGCGGGTGCAGGCGGTGATCGAGGCGGTAGGCCCCACAGGGGGTGTCCGCACCGTCCGGGTCACCGAGGAAGACGAGTACTTCCCGCTGCCCCCGGCGATGCGCAAGCTGGCCCAGACCCTGCAGGGCCTGGTCGAAGGCGCCTACGCCTGCCGCACCCCGGGCCTCCCCGGCCCCATCGAGCAGGACCGCGAGTGGGGCGCCACCGAGGCCCTCGACCTCCTGGCGGTGTGAGTTACGACGCCGTTGTGGTGGGTGCCGGGCCCAACGGGCTCGCCGCCGCCGCCGAACTGGCGCGGTCGGGACGGCGCGTCCTGGTGGTGGAGCGGGCCGATGAGATCGGCGGAGGGACCCGTACCGAGGAGCTGACGCTTCCCGGGTTCCGCCACGACGTCTGCTCGGCAATCCACCCCTTTGCGGTCGCCTCCCCCTTCTTCCGCGACTTGGGCCTGGATGTTGAGTGGGTCCATCCCGAGGTGCCGGTGGCGCATCCGCTACCCGGAGGGGATGCCGGCATCCTCCAGGGCGACGTTGCCGCCACCGCGGCACGGTTCGGCCCCGACGCCGACCGCTACCGCCGCATCCTGGAACCCCTGGTGGAGCGGGCCGGAGAGGTGATGGACGACTTCCTCCGGCCTCTCCCTCTCCTCCCCGCCCACCCGGGGAGCTTCGTCCGCCTTGCCGCCCGTGGAGCGCTGCCGGCTTCGATGCTGGCATCGGGCTTCTCGTCGGCCCGAGCGCGGGCGCTGCTTGCGGGACTCGCCGCCCACGCCATCGCCCCTCTCACCTCTCCGCTCACCGGAGGTGTAGCCCTTCTCTTCGCCGTCGCCGGTCACGCCTGGGGTTGGCCCCTGGTCAAAGGCGGCTCGCAACGGATCGCCGAGGCGCTGGCCCGGCGGGTGCTGGAGGCCGGAGGAACCATCGAGACCGGTCACACCATCTCGTCACTCGGGGAACTACCGGCGGCCAGGACCGTCATCCTCGACGTGATGCCGGAGGCGGCGCTGCGCATCGGCGGCGATCGGGTCGCCGCTGTCGCCCGAAGGCGGCTCACCTGGCGGCGTTCCGGAATCGCCGTGTTCAAGCTCGATTGGGCGCTGGATGGGCCCATTCCCTGGACGGATGAGTGGAGCCGCCGCGCCGGCACCGTCCACGTGGGCGGGACCTGGGAAGAGGTGGCGGCGGCGGAAGACCTGGTTCACGCCGGGTCGCACCCGGAGCGGCCTTTCGTGCTCGCCGCCCAGCAGTCCGTCTTCGATCCGACCCGGGCACCGGAAAGCAAGCACACCGCCTGGGCGTACTGCCACGTGCCCGCCGGATCCGACGTCGACATGACCGAGCGCATCGAGGCACAGATGGAGCGGTTCGCCCCAGGGTTCCGCGACCTGATCCTGGCCCGCCACACCATGGACTCCGGCGCCTTCGAGGCACACAACCCCAACTACGTCGGAGGCGACATCGCCGGCGGCGGGTTCGGGATGCGCAGGGTGTTCCAGTTGGGCTCGACCGCCCCCTACCGTCTCGGCGACGGTCTCTTCCTGTGCTCGTCGGCGACTCCTCCCGGTGCCGGTGTCCACGGCATGTGCGGCTACTACGCCGCCCGGGCGGCGCTCAAGGCCTGACGGAGCATCCCCTCACCCAGACACCGATGGATTCCGGCTCCGTGGTCGGTGACTGCGCCGCATCCGATCGTCCCCGGTGGTGGCCCAGAGGCCACAGCTCAATCGACGGCTGCCACCAGGTCGAGCACGATCGTCACCACCTGCTCCAGGGTGAGGTCGCCGGTGTCGATGACGGCGGCGTCGGCGGCGGGTTGGAGCGGGGAGGCGGCACGGGTGGAGTCCCTCTCGTCGCGGCGGGCCAGTTCGGCGGCGATGTCGTCGGTGGAGCGACCGGCGGCCTCGGAGTCCCCGGCGCGGCGGGCGGCACGGATGTCGGGGTCGGCCGTCAGGAAGACCTTCACCGGGGCATCGGGGAACACCACCGAGCCGATGTCGCGACCTTCCACCACGGCGCGGAATCCCCGCTCTCTCACCCACGAGCGCTGGCGGGCCACCACGCTGGTGCGAACCCCGGGATGGGCGGCGACAACGGAGGAGGCAGCCGTCACCTCCGGCGACCGGGTCCGTTCGGTGATGTCGACGCCGTCGAGGAGCACGACACCTTCCCGGTAGTCGATGTCTGCCGCCTCCACCACCGCGGTGGCGGCCACGGCGTCGTGCGGGTCGACACCGGCATCGAGCACGGCGACGGCGGCCGCCCGGTAGTTGGAGCCCGTGTCGAGATGGGGAAGTTCGAGGCGGCGGGCGACCAGGCGCGCCACGGTGCTCTTCCCCACCCCGCCGGGTCCGTCGATGGTTATGACCACAACCC
>CAZOGW010000005.1:0-50089 GCA_964579415.1 uncultured Acidimicrobiaceae bacterium
TCATCGGGGTGTCCCCACCGGTGGCCCTGGGTCTAGCGCAGCACCACGTGGTCGCGGTTGATGCGAAGCGGTCGCTCGACCGGGAACTGAGCTGCCAGCTCGATGTGTTCCGCGGCCCACTTCTTCACCCACTCGCGGTCATCCGGGTTCGAGTCGGTGACCCACCCACCTTCCTGGAGGCTTGCGAAGAGCAGGTCGGTGTAGGTGGCGGCGTCCATGTTCAGGTCGCGGGCCACGAAGCAGGTGGTCGCCTTGTGGCTGCCGAACCCTCCCATGGCCCGCTCGCAGCCGCAATCCGGATTGGCGCACACGAGGGGTGGGAAGTGGACCAACTCACCGGGCACGGCGAACCTCGAAAGTGTTGATATGTAAGGTGTCCAGCCTCTCATCCGTCTCGGCAGAGTCGACGATCCTCAGCCAGGGCACGTCCCGATTTCTCTCACACTCTCATGTATGACGCTTGCGGAGTTGCTCAGCAGTCGGGGCGCGGTGGTGATGCACCACTCGGCATGACCGGAGCTGATCGGCGAGTGCCGTTTCGCGGGACACCTTTAACTTGGAAGTGAGTGGGAAGCTGTCCGCGTCACCTGGTTCTCACTCCAGTCACATCCGCAGCGTTCTGCGGGTCAGACTCAGATGAGGCCGCATGAAGGGAGGGTGTGAACCGGTGGATGAGACTCAGTGGCTGGCCGAGCGCTTCGAAGAACACCGCGGTCGGCTGCGGGCACTGGCCTACCGGATGCTCGGTTCGCTGCCGGCCGCCGACGATGCGGTGCAGGATGCGTGGTTGCGTGTCAGTCGAGCGGGGGCGGGCGACGTCGAGAACCTGGGGGGATGGCTGACGACGATCGTGTCCCGCGTGTGCCTGAACATGCTGCGCTCACGCAACACTCGCCGCGAGGACTTCTTCGGGGTGCAACTACCCGACCCCGTGGTCGCACCGGTCGGTGGGCACCAGCCCGAGGAGGAGGCGATGCTGGCCGAGTCGGTGAGCCTGGCACTGCTGGTGGTGCTCGACACGCTGGCCCCGGCCGAGCGGCTGGCATTCGTGCTGCACGACATGTTCCAGTTGCCCTTCGACGAGATCGCCCCGATCGTGGGACGGAGCCCGGCGGCGGCCAGGCAGCTCGCCAGCCGGGCGCGGCGGCGGGTGAGTGGCGCCGAGTTGCCGGCCCCGGACCCCGACGTGGATCGTCAACGAGAGGTGGTCGACGCCTTTCTCGCCGCGGCTCGCGGCGGGGACCTCGATGCCCTGGTGGCACTGCTCCATCCCGACGTGGTGCTCCGCTCGGACTGGGGCGCCCAGCCGCCCGCAGCCTCCGTCGTGGTGCGTGGAGCGGACGCCGTTGCCGGCCTGCCCCACGTGTTCTCCGATCCGACGGCACAGGTGCACCCGGCGCTGGTGAACGGAGCCGTCGGAATGGTGGTCACCCTGGCCGGCCGGCCCTTCGCCGTGATCGGCTTCACTGTCGTCGAAGACCGGATCGCCGAGATCGACGCCATCACGGATCCCGACCGCGTTCGGCGCCTCGCCGCCGCCGTGCTCACCGGCGACTAGCCGCCGACGGGCCGGGCCTGGCCGTCGATGCGTACGCGGCCGCGAAGCCTTGCCGCCAACTGGGGTGGTGCAGCGTCCATCCCAGCTCGCGCTTGGCTTTGGCGTTGGAAGCGCCGCGGGCCTCCGTCCCCATCATCACCGCGCCCTGGCCCGCCACCAGCCGGGCAAGCCAGCGAGGGACATGCCGGGGCGGTTGGGCCCCGAGCGCCGTGGCGAGCACCGGTAGCCACTCGCTGACCGGTGCAGGTTCATCGTCGACGATGTTGTAGATGCCGGCGGAGCCGTGCTCGACGGCCAGCACCGTCGCCGTGGCGGCATCGTCGAGGTGGACGAAGGACGAGACACCCATGCCGCTGCCGACGACGGGGAACTGCCGCTTGCGGACCGGCTCGATGATGGCGTCGTTGGCGGCACCGTAGAAGCCCCCGTAGCGGAGGGCGGCACCGCCCGCGTCGGTCACCACCCGCTCGAGATACCGCATGGCGGCCTCGGTCCGGCGCATCGTCGCCACCGGGGCGGTGTCGAGCGGATCGTCCTCGGTCTTGACGGCTCCACCGACGCGGGCATACCGGTTGCTGGCGAAGCTCTGGGCGACGAACCGGTGCACCCCCGCCTCGCCTGCGGCTGCCAGGAGCGCATCGGTGCCCTCGATCCGAAGCCGGTTCGTCTGCGCGAACACGCGGTCTAGGTTCCTCGAGAAGCGCACTGCCGACAGCGCCGTCGCCTGATGGACGATCGCATCGGGTCGGGCATGGAGCACCACCTTGCGCCCTGCGCCGGCGTCGAGCAGGTCGAGCGCGACCGGCTCCGCCCCCAGCTTCCTCAGGCGTTCGGCGTTCCCCGACGATCGGAACGTGCCGCTTACCTGGTGTCCTCTATCGACCAGCT
Source organism: uncultured Acidimicrobiaceae bacterium (assembly GCA_964579415.1). Classification (GTDB taxonomy): domain Bacteria; phylum Actinomycetota; class Acidimicrobiia; order Spongiisociales; family UBA5794; genus CAZOGW01. The sequence goes on from CAZOGW010000005.1 coordinate 2,447, forward strand.
GGGCGACGAGCCGGCTGCCGATCGCACCGCTCGCTCCAGCAACGAACACTCGCATCGTGTCATCTCCTTTGGTGACGGGTTGGCGTACTGAGCGCCGACTGGCGGTTCTGGTCCCATGACCCGCCGCCACGATGGGATGTGACCGCGGGTCAGGTCAGGAGGCGGCGTACGCGGCCAGGAAGACGCGCACCGCCTCGTCGGCGTAGCGGTGGAGACCCTTGCGGGGGAACGGGGTGTCGCTGCCGTGGTACAGCGCCTTGTTGAGCGGGATGGCAGTGAACCTGCTAGTCGGGCAGTGGCCACGCCGGACACGTCGAACGACGGGGCTCGGCGGCGCCCATCAGGTCGGTCCATTCCTGGGGGGTGAGATTGCGACCGGCGCGACGGCAGGCTTCTTCCCGGAGATCTTCGGTGGCGAGCGATGCCACCCGCACCTCGTGGCCCAGGGGATCGCCTCCGGCGGCTCCCGAGTAGAGGGTGGAGCCGTCGGGGGAGATGGCGGCGCGTGGTGAGGGGATCACGCCGGACAGCGATCGCCCGGTGGCGATGTCCCACATCTCGCTGCCGTGGGATCCCGAGGTCACCAGCAATCCGTTCTCCGAGAACGAGAACGAGGTCGGTGGCACCGTCGCCGCGAACAGGTCGGTGACCGGCTCCAGGGTCGACGGGTCGCGGAACACGAAGGGCCCGCGGCCTCCGGAGGTGATGAGCAGCCCGTCCGGAGTGAAACCGATGCGCACCGCGTTCTCGATCCACCCGACCGGGGTGGCCTCGGCCGGGGTGACGTCCCAGACCACCGAGACGCCGACGGCGCCCATCGCCACCACCAGCGACCGCCCGTCGATCTCCGCCGCGGCCACCATGCGGGTCTCTCCAGGCAGAGGGGCCACGTCCGAGAGAACCAGCGGGTGGGGGAGGGGGTCGAGGGAACCGGCCTCCCACAGGTGGACATTCTCGCCCCTGCCCCCGACGGTGGCGACCACCGTCCCGCCGCGGGCGAAGGCGGCGCCGTTCTCGGTGAACGACCACACCTCGCCGGCGTCAACCGGACCGGCGATCCGCCGGTACGTATCGACATCCCAGACGCTCAGCGACGCCGGGCAATACTCGCCGGTGTCCCGCGGGCAGGTGAGTGTGGCGACCTGGCTTCCGTCGGGGTTGAACGCAAGGCCGGTGAGGCTGTGCTCGGGGCCGAGATCCAGTGCGCCGGCGTGGTCGAGAGTGTCACGGTCATGGAACTGGACGCCGCGCCCGGCACCCCACACCGCTAGGACCGAACCGTCGGGCGACAAGCTGACGTGACCGGGGCCGGGAGGCTCGAGCAGGGCGCCGATGTCATCGACGGGGCCCAGGCTCCACACCGAGATGGAGCCCGCGCCGTCGGCGGTCACCATCGTCGAACCGTCGTCGGCGAAGGCGACGCCCGGGAACCCGTCCTCGATCGAGGTCACCATGCCTGCCGTGCCGGCGTCATCGAACCTGGAGAAGAGCTGGAGCTCGACCGGTGATCCGGCGACCACCGTGCCGTCCGGCGCCACCGCCAGCGACACCAGCCCGGGGACACCGGACTCCCCGAACGGTGCCCCGACAGCCTCGAGGTCCTGCATGGCGAATCGCTGCAGTTGCATCCCGACCATGACCAACTCGTCGGCGCCGGGGACGGCCACGATGCTGGAGACCGCCTCGGCGAAGCCGGTATCCACCTCCCGGGAGATCACCGACCCTTCCCCCAGGTCGAACAGGTAAAGCACCTCGGGACCGCCGACAGGCAGCGTCGCCGTTGCCAGCACATCCCCGGATTCGCCGTAGGAAAGTGTGGAGAGCTGCTGGCCGCTCCCGGTGTCGAGCACCTCGTGCACGGTCCAGTCCCCGACCCGGTATACCTGAATCTCCCCACGGCCATCGGCGACCGCCAGGTGGTCGCCCTCGGGGGAGAACCGCGCCCAGTAGATATGGTCGGGCATGCCGGGGAACGCCACCAGTTCCCCTCCCGTGACGGTGTCGTAGACGATGACTGCCGCTCCTCCCTGGCCGATCCCGGATGTGACCACCATGGCACCCGTCGGGTGCAGATCGACCCCGTGGACCGGCGCCGGCGGGCCAGGCAGATCAAGGTGACGCACAGAACGGGTGACGAGGTCGACGATGTCAATCGAGCCGTCGGCCCGCTTGCCCACCGCGATCGACCCATCGGCGGCGGCGGCCAGGGCGCTGTACTCCGGGGCCGGGGTGGGGATGACAGTCCTGGTCGGGCCCGAGTTGCCGAACAGGGACGCGATGAGGGAGCGACGCGTAGCCGCCGAGTCCTCGAGGCGGTTGGCCTCGACCGCGAGCAGGAGCGCCCGGCTGCGGTCTTCGGTCACCGCGTCGGTGGCGGCAGCCGCCAGTGCGGCGCTGCGCGCCGATTGAACGGCGCCCGTCTGGTCCTGTGCCCGGTTCCGTTGGCCGACGGCAACGAGACCGGCGACGAGGGCGACGACGACCAGGACGGAAGCGGCGAGGAGGAGGCGCCGTAGCCTCCGGTTCATCGAGCGCTGGGCTGCCAACACCTCGTCACGGGCTGCGATGGACTGCGTCAGGAACTCCTGCTCGGAGGCGGTGATCTGGTCTCGATGGATCTCCGCCCACTCCTCGACGACACCGAGCCGCGATCCGCTGTACAGATCGCCGGGGTCACACCCGCCCTCATGCCACGATCGCGTCGCCGCCGTCAGCCCGGCCCTGATGGCGAGGCCGGCTCCCTCCTCGTCGATCCAACCCTGCAGCCGGGGCCAGGAACGGATCAACGCCTCGTGGGCGATCTCGACAGTGGGCTCCCGGGTCTCCGGGTCGCGATCGAAGGTGAGCAGCCGGGCCTCGCCGAACCGGTCCACCACCCGGTTCATCGCCGCGGCGTCGCCGGAGAGTTGGAGGACCTCGCGGCGGCGCACCCGGTGGCGGACATCATCGATGTCGCCGTGGCTCACCAGGCGGAGGAACATGCGCCGGGCGCACTCCTGCTCGGCAGGGGAGGCGGAGTCGTGGATGTGTCCGGCCCGTTCGGAAACCGCTCCGGTGAGCCCTCCGAGTGCCCGGTAGTCGTCGAGGGTGATGGTGTCGCCGCGGCGTCGATCGAACATCTCGGTGAGGCAGTACTGCAGGAGGGGAAGCGCACCGGGGTGGTCGGTGGTAGTGGCGACGATCTCGGCGGCCAGGGAGCGGTCGATGGCTACGCCGACCCGTTCCGCCGGGGCGACGATGACCTCCTCGATGTCGGCCGGGGACATCGCCACCAGTGGGACGGTGCCTGACGCCACCAGATCTCCCAGTACCGGGTCTTCGAGGGGACGGTCGTAGAAGTCGGCGCGGAGCGTGGCGACCACGCGCAGCCGGCGGTCCGGCGCGGCGACGGCCTCGGCCAGCCTGGCGACGAACCCACGCCGTACCGCGTCGTCGGCGACCTGGGTGAAGAGCTCTTCGAGCTGATCGATCACCAGCAGGACATGGCTACCCGGCGGCAGGACACGGTCGAGGGTGGCGTCGATGCCGTTTCGCAGCGGGTCGATCATCCCGGAAGTGTTTCCCGCGGCGATCTCGGCGATCGCCGACGCCAGCTCGACGAACGGCGATCGGCCGGGGACCATGGTGATGACGAACCAGTCTCCCGAGCCGGGGAGGGCTCCCTCGCGGAGGCGGGGAACCAGTCCGGCCCGAACCACGCTCGATTTCCCGCTCCCTGAGGCCCCGACCAGTGTTACCAGCGCCGGTGCGGAGTTTGCGGCCATCAGTGCCAGCAGGAGATCCACCGCGGCTTCGCGGCCGTGGAAGTCGGCGGTGTCCTCTTCGACGAACGGGCGGAGTCCTTTGAATGGATTCGTTGCGGGGCGATCGGTCCGCCGGGCGCTCTCCCTCATCCGCCCGATCGCGGTTGCGAAGCTGTCCAGGAACGTGGGCACATCCGGGTAGCGGTCTGAAGGGTCCGGAGCCCCGGCTCGGGCGAGGACACCGTCGAGGGCGAGCAGCTCGGGTCGGATCTGTGACAGTCGCGGGAAGCCGGCTCCGCTCCTGTCGGGCAGCGGTGGCAGTCCGGCCAGGACGTGATAGGCGAGCGCCGCCAGCGCGAACTGGTCGCGAGCCGCTGCCGGTTCGCCACCCCCGGGCGGCCCGTAGCGGTCGTCGGGAATCATGGCGGCGATGGAGTCGAGGGCGCGGTCGAGTTCGATGCCACGCACATGAGCGACTCCCTCCCCGTCGAGAATCACGTCGTGCGGTGTCAGCGCGCCGTGAGCGAGGCCCTCCTCGTGGGCGGCGCCGATGGCTGAAGCCGCCGCTTCGACGATCGATGCCGCCCGCTCCACCGGCAACGGGCCCTTGTCCTCGATGAGGGTCAGCACCGAGCCGCCTGACAGCGACCGGGTGACGAGGTGAGCCGACCCCGGTTGGCGCCAGAAGTCGAAGATGGGCACCACGTGGCGATGCTCGAAGCGGGCGACCCGTCTCACCAGCGCCCCGAACCGCCGGATGAACTCGGGGTGATCGGCAAGGTCCGGTCCGAAAGACTCGACCACTACCTCGCGCTCCAGGCCCGGCTGGATAGCCCGGTGGGCGGTGCCGTGGCGCCCCCGAGTGGCCTCCCCGACGATCCGGTACCCCTTCAGCTCCGGAGAGGGACCGCCGAGCAGCCCGGCGTCCTGGACGACGATGCGCTCTTCGAGCTCGAGGAAGGCGGCACCGGGTTCAAGACCGAGCTCGGCCAGGGATGTCCGATAGGAGTCGCCGGTCCGCAGTGCGTCCGCCTGCCTGCCCGACCGGTACAGCGCAACCATGGCGCTCAACCGCCCCGCCTCGCGTAGCGGGTGCTCGGTGACGAACCGGAGCAGCCCCGGAGCCGCGGCGGCATGTTCGCCGGCATCGATCTGCGCGCCGAAGCGGAGTTCCTCGGCGGTCAAACGCAGCTCCTCGAGGCGGAGTGCTTCGGCGTGGACCCACTCCTCGTCGGCGAACTCCGCATAGGCGGCGCCCCTCCACTCGGCCAGCGCCTCGTCGAGCGTGCCGAGTCGCCCGGCGGCGTCGGTCGGGTCCATCCGCTGCGCCTCGCGGAGCCCATCCTCGAAGCGGATCGCATCGATCGTCGAGCCCGCCAGCGCCAGGGCGTACCCGGGCGGTGCGGTGACGATGACCGTGCCCGAGCCGTCGTCGGGGAGAACCCGCCGGAGGCGGGCGATGTAGCTGCGCAGCGTGGTGGTGGCTGCCGCCGTCGGACGGCCCTCGAAGACGATGTCCGCCAGCCGGTCGGCATGGACGGTCTGGTCCACGTGGAAGAGGAGGGCGGCGAGCAATCGTCGCTGCCGTCGGCCACCGAGATCGACGATCTCGCCGGCGGCGGTCACCTCGAGCGGCCCGAGGACTGCGAAGCGCACGTGAACCTCCTCGCCGAATCCTGGCGAGAGGTTCACACCGGTGCGTTGCAGATGCGTGGCAGTCGGAAGACCCTGCCGAACTCGGTACTTGGCCGTCGAGAGGGTACCGGGTGGTCCCGACGCCGCAACGCCATTGCCACATCCCGGTGAGAAGGTCTCCGCCGGAGAAGCAGCCGCCGTCGGCAAGGAGATCCCATGAGCAACACACCGGACACCGGGACGCGGTACCGCCGGACCACCCGCAGCATCCTGACCGCCGTCGCCGCGCTCGCGGTCCTCATGGTGGCCTGCGGCGATACCAGCGACATGCGCAGCGATGCGACTTCGGCCACCACGGCGCTGCCGCCGGCGACGACGTCGACCACCGCGCCACCCCCGACGACGTCGACCACGTCGGCTCCACCGTCGACGACCGTGGCCGACAGCAACGCCGTCACGGCGGAAGTCGAGCGTGCTGATCCGTCGGTCTTCGACTACGACGTCGCCGCCGACCTCAACTATGAGGAGGATCCCGATGCGTTGGACCTGCCGGTGCCCGGCACCGACGTGCACCCCTTCGTCTACGACAGCCCGCTGGGGGGACAGGTCACCGGACTCGTCGCCCACCCGCCCGAAGGCGAATCCGACACGGCCATCCTTCTCATGCACGGGATACCGGAGGGAACCGAGGCCTACATCGAACCGCTGGTGTTCCTCTCCTGCACCGGGGCAACGGTGCTGGCCATCGACGCTCCTTTCGTACGCGCCGGGCGCGAGAAGTTGCCGTTGACGTTCACCGAGGCCGACCGGGACGAGCAGATCCAGCTCATCGTCGACCTACGCCGCGCCGTCGACGTGCTCGAAGCGATGGGCGCCGAGAGGATCACGTTCGACGGGACGAGTTGGGGCTCGGCGATCGGTGCCGTGCTCGCCGGCGTGGAGCCCCGTATCGACGGGTATGCCCTCATGTTGGGAGGGTCCATCGTCGAATTCTTCTTCAGGGACGGGAGGGCGATCTTCCCCCTCAACTCCTACCCGAAGGACGCTATCGAGAAGTGGGTCGACGTGATGAGCCCCGTCGACCCGACCCAGTTCGTCGGTGACGCCACCACGCCGATCCTGTTCCAGAACGGTCGCAACGACTCGACCGTCACCCCCGAGAGTGCCGCCAGGTTGCACGAGGCTGCCGGCCCCGATCACGAGGTCCGCTGGTATCCCGACACCCACGACGGGTCGCCGGAGTTGGTGGTCGAGCACATCCACTGGCAGGCCGGCATCCTCGGCCTCGAAGCCGATCGGGTGGACGAGTGCATCGCCCCTCTCGTCGGGGGTTGAGGACGGTGGCCGGCGGGGGAAGGCACCTCGTGCGCCCAGGCTTGATGAGTGCAGTCGGACCGGTTCCAGTGGTATCGAGGTGGATGTCGGGATGCCGGGGCCGGGTGGCTGCGACTACCGGAGCACTACGTGGTCTCGGTGGATCTTCAGCGGGCGTTCGGCGGGGAACTGCGCAGCAAGTGCGACGTGCTCAGCTGCCCACTTCTCGACCCACTCCCGGTCGTCGGCACTCTCCTTGGAGACCCACCCACCCGCTTCGAGGCTGGCGAACAGCAGGTCGGTGTAGGTCGCCTCGTCGATGTCCAGGTCGCGAACGACGAAGCAGGTCGTCGCCCTGTGGGAGACGAACCCACCCATGGCCCTGTCGCACCCGCACAACTGATCGGAACAAGCGGCGGGAGCGAAGTGGACGAGTTCGCCCGGGACGGTGAAGACGAAGTCCCCATCGACTCCCAGTGATTCGATGGCGGTGAACAGCTTCATGTGAGGCCTCCTCGGCTCGGTGTCCGCAACATACGAGCCAGGTGTGACATCCCCAGGCGCGGACAGGGGTACCGACGACTACTGGGCCTATGCCGTCGAAGCGGCGGTCGCCCTGATCCGCGCCGCCGCCGAGCGCCTCGGCGTCCCCGTCGAGGACGCCGCCCGCCGCCTGGCAGGCGTGCACGGAATCGACATCGGTTGAGGGCCCGCTCAACCCGTCGACAGTTGGTACGAGCCGGGTTCCCACATGCGGGTGGCGACGCCGATGGTGTTCCACGCGGTGATGACGATCACCAGACCGATCAGAGCAGCCACCTCGTCGTTGGACCAATGGGCGGCTACCGCCTCGTAGGCGTCGTCGGGGACGTGGGTGGTGGACATGCGGGCCACGGTCTCGACGAAAGAGATGGCGGCTCGCTCCTGGGGGCTGAAGAACGGGGTCTCTGCCCACACCGCGACGCCACTGATGCGCTCCTCGGACTCCCCGGCGGCGCGGGCGTCTTTGGTGTGCATGTCGACGCAGTAGGCGCACCCGTTGATCTGCGAGACGCGTGTCTTCAGGAGGTGTCTGAGGCCGCCGTCGATGCCGGCATCGTCGAGCTGACGGGTCACGGCGTTCTCCAGGTGTGACACCGCCCGCCCCACGCCGGGGGAATGGGCGTCGAGGTCGAGGCGGACCGGGATGGCGAAGGTCGTATCTGTAGTCATTCCGGCAACCTATCCGGTAAGAGGCTCAGGTGTAAGGTCCACATCTATGCAAGATGAGTGGGCCACTTTCGGTACCGACCTCCACCTGGAGTTGGCGGGCAACCGCCTTCGTTCCGGCCTGGAGCGCGCCCTGCGCGACGGGGTGCGCACCGGGCGGCTCCGTCCCGGTACCCGCCTCCCGTCCTCGCGGTCGCTGGCCCGGGACCTCGGCATCGCCCGCAACACGGTCGCCGACGCCTACGTCCAGCTCGTGGCGGAGGGCTGGCTCACATCCCGTCACGGCTCCGGCACCTTCGTCGCCGACCACCCGACGACCATCGCGCCCGGCCATGTCGCACCCTCGCCCGCCGTGTCGCCGATGCGCTTCGACTTGCGGCCCGGGAGACCGGATCTCGGCTCCTTCCCCCGCGCCGCCTGGCTCTCCGCCATGCGGGCCGCGGTCCAGGCGGCGCCCTACGAAGCCTTCGGGTACGGCGACGCTCGAGGGATGCCCCGGCTGCGCCAATCGCTGGCCTCCTACCTGGGACGGGCGCGGGGAGTCGAAGCCGATCCCGAACACATCGTGGTCTGCTCCGGGTTCTCCGACGGGCTCGCCCTCCTTTGCGAGGGGCTGGCGGCGCGGGGCGTCACCGTGCTCGCCACCGAGGGTGTCGGACACACGTTCCACCGCACCATCGTCCGCCGCCACGGCCTGCGCCACGCCTTCCTCCCGGTCGACGACGACGGAGCGGTCGTCGACGACATGGACGGGGCCGGTGCCGCCCTCCTCACCCCGGCCCACCAGTTCCCCCTCGGCGTCCCCCTCCACCCGGACCGCCGTCGCCGGGTCACCCGCTGGGCGGCGGAGACCGGCGCCGTCGTCATCGAGGACGACTACGACGGGGAGTTCCGCTACGACCGCCAGGCGGTGGGGGCGATGCAGGCGCTGGCCCCCGACCACGTCGTCTATGCGGGCACCACATCGAAGAGCCTGGCCCCGGGCCTGCGCCTGGGATGGCTCGTGGTGCCGCCGACGCTCGTCGAGGACCTGCTGGAGGCACGGGCCGCCACCGGACGCACCACATCGGCCCTCGACCAACTCGCCCTGGCGGAGATGATCTCCTCGGGTGCCTACGACCGGCACGTGCGCGCCGCCCGCCTCGCCACCCGGCGCCGCCGCGACCGCCTGGTGGCCACCCTCGCCGAGAAGGCTCCGGCCGTCACCGTCACCGGCATCGCTGCCGGCCACCACGCGGTGATACGTCTCGCCCCCGGAGACGACGAGGACTCCGCAATGGCCCGCGCCGCGGCCAACGGCGTGGCCGTCGCCGCCCTGAGAGCGTACGCAACCGAGACTGTCGACCTTGGCCCGTCGGTCGTCGTCGGCTACGCCACGCCCCCAGAACACGCCTACCCGGCCGCCATCAGCCGGCTCGCCGCCGCGCTGGGGAGGTCATAGGCGATGTGCCGGTCGCTCCGTATGGCGCAGTTGCGCCGGTTGCCCCGGATCATCCGACCGCGAGCCGGACGATGGGGCGGGTGGCCTTGCGGCGGGCCACCTCGGTGAAGCCGAGTCCGAGGAACATGCCCAGGCTTCCCGTGTAGTAGTCGCCGGCGGACCATTGCGCCTTGTCGACCGGATACGCCTCGATGAGAGCAGCCCCGCCGGCCACGGCGTAGGCAACCGCGGCCGCGGCGAGCCCGGACGCCACGGCCTTGCGGCGGTACCCGACCCGTACCACGAAACAGTTGATCGACCACGGCTCGGCCTCGTCCACCGGCCGCACCAGCGGGGAGCGGAGGATGGTGGGGAAGTCACCCCGTGGCCCGACCTGGACCCATCCCACCGGCTCCCCGGCGGCATATCCCACCAGGCCTGGCGGCGGACCCTCCCCGACGACGTCGGCGAAGCGGTTGCGGTTGTCCCGATCGTCGCCGAAGCCCCCGTCGGGGCGACGCCAGTACATGCAGAAACAGCGTCGGGCCACGCCGCGCTCGCCCATGACCCGTTCCACGTCGCCGAAGCGGCCCGGGGTGAGCGGCAGGCACTGCATCGGCCCCAACCCGGTCTCCGCCACGTGCGACCAGTCCCCGGCAGGCATCCGCACCCTCCTCTCGGCGTCCAGGGTACGCCCGTCCACGGACGGCTCACGACCGCCTTCGGGGTGCTCGATTGCTGAGCGGGACCCGCCGCAGCGGGACCTTCGGCCCTGGCAGCACGGCTGTGCCGTGTCGTAGCTTCGACGACAGCATGCCGAACTCCAGGAGGAAGCATCATGCGTGCGCTCGTTTACCACGGTCCCGGCAACAAGGCCTGGGAGCAAGTACCCGACCCGACGCTCCAGTCGGACACCGACGCCATCGTCAGGGTTGACTCCGTCACCATCTGCGGCACCGATCTGCACATCCTCAAGGGGGACGTGCCCGCCGTGACCGACGGCCGCATCCTCGGTCACGAGGCGATCGGCACCGTCCAGGAGGTCGGTGGCGCGGTCAAGAACGTCAAGGTCGGCGACCGGGTCCTCGTCTCCTGTGTCAGCGCCTGCGGCGCCTGCCGCTACTGCCGCCAGGGCAGCTACGGCCAGTGCCTCGGCGGTGGCGGGTGGATCCTGGGGCACCGGATCGACGGCACCCAGGCCGAGTACGTGCGGGTTCCCTTCGCCGACACCTCCACCTACCCGGTCCCGGCCGGCGTTTCCGACGAGCAGATGCTGATGCTGGCCGACATCGTCCCCACCAGCTACGAGGTCGGCGCCCTCAACGGCACCGTGAGCCCCGGTGACGTGGTCGCCATCGTCGGCGCCGGCCCCATCGGGCTGGCCGCCATCATGACCTCGAAGCTGTTCAGCCCGAGCCACATCGTGGCCATCGACCTGGCCGACAGCCGCCTCGACGCCGCCAAGCTGTTCGGCGCCGACGTGGTGGTCAACAGCGGAGTGTCCGACCCGATGGAGGTCATCGCCGACCTCACCGGTGGACTCGGCGCCGACGTGACCATGGAGGCGGTAGGCATCCCGGCGACCTTCGAGCTGGCCACCCGGATGGTCCGTCCCGGCGGCCACGTCGCCAACATCGGCGTCCACGGCACCCCGGTGACGCTGCATCTCGAAGACCTGTGGATCAAGAACGTCACGATCACCACGGGGCTGGTGGACACGTACTCGACACCGACGCTCATCCGGCTCATCACCGGCGGCCAACTCGACACCACCCGCTTCGTGACCCACCGCTTCGCGCTGGACGAGATGATGGATGCCTACGACGTGTTCGGCCGGGCAGCCGATACCGGCGCCCTCAAGGTGGTGCTCACCAGGTCCGAGTAGCGCCGGAGCGAACCCGGGTTTCGTGACTCGCTGAGCCGGGTCGGGAACCGGCGGGTCGGAAGGACCACTCTCTCTCGGGCCTCCCCGCCGCAAGGTCGGGGAGGCCCGGTCCTTCCGCGTTGACGCCTGGTGGCAGCCCGACGGACCGGCTCACCCAGCCGCTACGCGACCGGCAGACAGTGGACGGTCCCAAGGTCCTTCCCGGGTACGGTCCGCTTTCCAGGCCAGGTGGCCGCGTGTAAGGTGCCGACGGCCGGGCATTGCACGGGGCCCGGTCGTGTGGAGGCATCCGTGTTCACTTCGCCGGTCTCCGGTCTGGACAGAGCCTTCCTCGCCTACCGACGGATTCGCCGTGCGGGACTGAAAGGGGAGAGTCGCGTGTCCAAGCGTAAGAGAGTGGGGTCGCTGTGTATTGCGGTCCTGGTGGCGGGAGCGATGTTCATCGCACTTCCGGTCACCGCCCAGACCGATCCGCGCCAGGGGCTGACGCCCGGCACGGACAACACCAACAATACGACGCAGATCGTCCCGAATGCCGATGCCGCCACCGCGGCGTTCAATGTCGATCATCTGGCTTGGCGTAGCAAGCCGGTGTGGGCCGTCAGCCCGGGAGCGTTCAACCAGAGCAACATCGGCTCCGACCTGGCCTTCAAGGACAACTACGCCCTTCTCGGCAACTACCTGGGCTTCGGAGTCATCGACATCTCGGAACCCGATGACCCCACGCTCGTCACCATCGTCAACTGCGTCGGTGGCCAGGGTGACCTGTCGGTGTATGGCAACCTGCTGTTCCAGTCGGTCGAATCGAAGCGGAGCGACAACACGTGCGCCAGCAGCACCCTGGGGCAGGGCTGGGCGGGCATCCGCATCTACGACATCACAGACGTCACCAACCCGCAGTACGTCGGCGCGGTGAACACGTGCAGGGGCTCGCACACGCACACCGTGGTCGAGGACCCCAACGACGACGAGAACGTCTACATCTACGTCTCCGGCACGGCCGCGGTCCGCACCGGCACCGGCCCCTGGCAGATGGGCTGCATCAACACCCCCACCGGGAACAACCCGGACCTGTTCCTCGACGCCGACGGCAACCCGGTCCCGACCTCGCGGTTCCAGGTCGAGGTCATCAAGGTGCCGCTGGCGGCGCCGCAGAACGCGGCCATCGTCAACGAGGCGCGGCTGATGAAGAACCACACCACGAACAACCCGCACGGCCTTTGGGCGGGGGGCAATCACGGCACCGGGACCCAGAGCACCACCGCCACCGACGCCTGCCACGACATCACCGCCTACCCGGAGATCGGGCTGGCCGCCGGTGCTTGTGAGGGCAACGGCATCCTCATCGACATCTCCGACCCGGCGAACCCGGTGCGGATCGACGAGGTGCTCGACCCCAACTTCGCCTACTGGCACTCCGCCACCTTCAACAACGACGGTACCAAGGTCGTCTTCACCGACGAGTGGGGCGGCGGCGTCCAGGCACGCTGCCGGCCGCAGGACCCGGTGAACTGGGGCGCCGACGCCATCTTCGACATCGTCCAGACCGAGGACGGCCCCAAGATGGAGTTCCGCGCCCACTACAAGGTGCCCAACGTCCAGGCCAACAATGAGACCTGCGTCGCCCATAACGGCTCTCTCGTCCCGGTCCCCGGTCGCGACATCATGGTGCAGGCGTGGTACGAGGGCGGTCTGTCGGTGTGGGACTTCACCGACTCGTCGAACCCGGTGGAGATCGCCTTCTTCGACCGTGGCCCGTACCACCCGACGCAGATGCCTGCCGGCGGCTACTGGTCCGTGTACCACTACAACGGCAACATCTACGGCAACGAGATCTTCCTCGGGTTCGACAGCTTCAAGCTGACCCCGAGCGACTTCCTCTCCGAGGCCGAGATCGCCGCATCCGACGAGGTGGTGTGGGACGAGTTCAACGCCCAGGCGCAGGTGGCCTTCTCGTGGGGCCCGTCGGCCAACGTGGTCGGCGCCTACCGTGACCAACTGGTCCGCAGCGGTGACATCAGCGACGCCGCGGTGCTGCGGGTGAACGAGTTCCTCGACGCAGTCGACGCAGCCGGCACCGCTCGCCAGATGCGGGCCGCCGCCAACCTCGGCTACCACGTCGCCAGCCGCCTCGACGCCGACACCCAGGGAGACCTGATCGACGCCATCACGCTGCTGGCAGACGATCTCGACGCCCAGACCCACTGAGCCCGTCAGACCCGTTCTGAGCCGAGCCTACGAACGACGAGAGGGGCGCCCCGAGGGGCGCCCCTCTCTGGCGTGGTCCTCAGTCGGCATGCCCCGCGGGTGTAGTCTCCGATGAGTCACGCCCAGGAGGGCAACCCGTTGCCGGATCTGGTTTCTCGCTACTGGTGGGTGTTGCTGGTCAGGGGGCTGTTCGTCATCGCCTTCGGAATCCTCACGCTGGTCTGGCCCGGCATCACGGTGTGGGCACTGGTCCTGGTGTTCGCCTTCTACGCCCTCTCCGACGGTGTCCTCGACATAGCCATGGGCATCGGGGGACAAGGCCCCATGGACGAGCGGCTCAGCGGGGGGCGCCGGGTGTGGGTGATCATCCTTGGCCTGATCGGCATCGCCGCCGGGCTCGTCGCCATCTTCTGGCCGTCCATCACCGCCGTCGCCCTGCTGTGGGTCATCGCCTTCTGGGCCATCGGCGCCGGGATAGCCCAACTCATCACCGCCTGGCAGCTCCGCTCCGAGCTCCGCAACGAATGGCTGTGGGTGCTGGCGGGCCTGCTGATGATCGCCCTCGGCGTGATCCTGATGCTGCGGCCCGGGGAGGGTGCGCTGCTGTTGCTCACCTGGATCGGCGTCCTCGCCATTGCCTGGGGCGTCGCACTGGCCATCCTCTCCTTCCGGCTCAGATCGCAGGCCCGGCCTGTCCCCGCGTAGTCGGCAGGCCCGAACCGTTCCCCACTGCCACCGGGGATTCGTACTGGCTACTGGATACTGTCTCCGCCCTGCAACCTATCCATCCTCCCCGGCGTCCCCTCTCGCGACATGACACAGACGGCAGGGAGACCCATGGCGAGCCTCGACCGGAGAGGGCTGGAAACCCTCTACCGCACCGAGCTGGCGTACATGGTGCGGCTGGCACATGTCATCACCGGCTCCAACGCCGTCGCCGAGGAACTGGTGCATGACGCCTTCATCGAGCTGCACAAGCGCTGGAACGGCATCCGCGACCCGCGTGCCTACCTGAAGCGCAGCGTGGTCAACAAGTCCCGCTCACACCTGCGCCGCCGCGACGTGGAGCGGCGCCACGCCCCCAGCCCGCAGCCGCCGGTACTGCCGCCCGAGATGGACGACACCTGGCACCGTCTCGCCGCCCTCTCACCGAAGCGTCGCACCGCGGTGGTGCTGCGCTACTACGCCGACCTTCCCATCGACGAGATCGCCACGTTGATGAGCGTCCGCCCCGGCACCGTGAAATCCCTGCTTCACCGGGGCTTGAAGGATCTGAAGGAGCAGCTCACATGAACGACGACACCCTGGAGAGGAGCCTCCGCGAGACGCTCACCGCCGTGGCCGTCACCACCGAGGTGAAGGATCGCTGGAACGAGATCGCCGCAGCCCCGGTGCCGGCTCGCCGCGAGCGCCGGCCTCTGCTCATCGCCACCGCTGCGTTCGCCGTGGTCCTGGTGACGGTCGGGTCGTTCGCCCTCGTCTCCACTCTCATCGGCGGGGACCGGGACTTCGCCTCACCTCCTCTCGATCCCGCCGAGACCACCAGCGTGTCGAAGCTCCGCTACCCCGTGCCGGGGTATATCCCCGCCGGAGCCGACGAGGTGTGGGCGCAGATCCCGGTGCGCGATCCCGCATCGCCGTCAGTGGTGACCGCTGTGCTGGGCCGGCGCACATCGCTCGACGGCGGGGGGTTCGGCGCGGACATCGAAGAGATAACCGCCGTCCACGTCCGTCGCAGCGTCCCCGAGGACGCCACCGCGGAGGGCGAGATCGTCGCGGTGGGGGACAGGGAGGTGCGGCTCACCGAAGGTGCCCTCACCGGATCGGTGGGCGTGATGTGGACCGACGGCGACGTCACCGCCATCGTCGGGGTGTCCGACGGCGATGTCGACCGCGCTCTCGATACCGTCGCCGGCGTGTCGTGGAGCGGAGACGATCCCACCGTTCCCGGGGCGGTAGTCGTCGACCCGCCGGAAGGACTCGAACTGATCGCCGAGCCGATCGTGACCAGCGACGTGCCCGGTCCCATGGTGACCATGCAGTGGGACGACGCCATCCCGCCGGCAACGGTGCCGGGCGCCCCGCCCCCGATGGTCGACGTGCTGCAGATCGACGTCTGGGTGTCGGAGGACAGCCCCGAAATCCTGCTGGCGCCACATCCCGTCGCCCAGTCCTTCGAGCTGCGCGGCCGCCCCGCCTACCTCGTGTGGAGCCGCGACTACTCCTCAGTCATCTGGGAGGAAGCTCCCGGTTTCACCGTCACCGTCTCCGGCTGGCTCACCGATACCACCGAACTGATCCGCATCGCCGAGAACGTCGAGTTCACCGACGAGGAGACGTGGTACGCCATGTTCGACCTCGACGGTGAGCCCGGCGTCCCCCCGACGATGAGCGAGACGACGTCGATGAATGTCGGCGGCTGACCGGAGACGAATAGCTCGATTTCGTCCTCCCCCGCCGCTTCGGCGGCGGGGGAGGTGGATGATCGACTGGCCTGGCGATTTCATCCTCCCCCGCCCGAAGGGGGAGGTGGCAGCCCGGCAGCTTTGGGCCGGCTGTCGGAGGGGGTCTTCGTCCGAGGTCCGTGTTGAGCTTGCCCCGAGTCGGTGCAGGGTACGCGATGAAGACCCCCCTCCCCCCTGCCTCCGCAAAGCCTCCGTCAGGGGTACTCCCCCCGCAAAGCCGGGGGGAGATGAAGAAGGCGCACTCGACCCGCCCTTCGCAAAGCCCCGGGCGGGCCACTCCCCCCCGGCAGAGCCGGGGGAGACGGAGTCCGCTCCACTTCCTCTCAGGTCTTGATGATCACTTCGAACTCGAGAAGCTCGGAGCCGGTGCCGACCGGGCCCTGGGTGTGGTGCTGGGCGTGGCCCTGGCCGAAGGCGTCACTCTGGCGCCATGCCTGGAAAGCCTCGTCGGAGGCCCAGCGGGTGTAGACGTAGTACGTGTTGCGCCCATCGGTGGGGCGGAGCAGCTCGAACCCCTCGAACCCGTCGACGCCGTCGATGGCGCCGGCCCTATGGGCGAACCGCTCCTCCAGCACCTCGCCCATGCCCTCGGGCACCTCGATGGCGTTGATCCTGACCACACTCATAACAAGCTCCTTCACGACCGTGGTCCGACACTAACCGGAGGTGTGCACAGCCCGGCCATTCACCGTCGAGATTGTTCGGTGACATTTGAAATGCCGTCTCGCGAACAAATTTGCCGAAACCGGTTGCACCATCCGCTGTCCCGCACCTAAGGTTGTAAACGTTATCGAAATCGTTATCGAACTCGCCGCAACGATGACGAGACGGTTCTGATGACGGGAGCAGTCGGTTGGTCAACGGTCGTATCACCATCGGCGATGTCGCCGCCGAGGCGGGAGTCTCGATAGCGACGGTGTCGCGTGTGGTCAACGGACGCTACGGCGTCGCCGAGGGAACCACGGCAAGGGTCCAGGCCGTCATCGACCAACTCGGCTACGAGTCGAGCCTGGTCGCCCGCAGCCTTCGCAGCCGCCGCACCAACGTCGTTGGCATCGTCGTCTCCGACATCGAGCCCTTCAGCGCCGAGCTCCTCAAGGGTGCCGCACTGGCGCTGCACGAGACGGGATACGAGCTCATCGTGTACTCCGGTGGCGGCCACGTCGGCGACGATGTGGGTTGGGAGCGGCGCTACCTGTCCCGGGTGAGCGGCACCCTCACCGACGGCAACATCCTCGTCACACCGACGGTCGTCGACGTCCCCGCCGGGCATCCCGTCGTCGCCGTAGACCCGCACGCCGGGGCCTCCGGCCTACCCACCGTTGACTCGCACAACCTGCAGGGCGCGGTGACCGCCACCCGCCACCTCGTCGAGTTGGGTCATCGCCGCATCGGGTTCCTTGCCGGCCGTCCCGACCTGGAGTCGGCGCGGCTCCGCGAGCAGGGCTACCGGCGTGCCCTCGACGAGGCCGGCATCGACTTCGACCCCGACCTGGTACTCGTCGGCGGCTACCGGCCCGAGACGGCGGAGGAGCCGGCGCACCGCCTCCTCGACCGGCCCGACCGGCCCAGCGCGGTCTTCGCCGCCAACGACCTCTCCGCCATCCAGACGATGGAGGTGGCACGTCGCCTCGGCCTGTCGGTTCCCGAGGACCTTTCCCTCGTCGGGTTCGACAACATTCCCGAGTCGGCCCTCACCGACCCTCCCCTCACCACGATCGACCAGTCGATCCAGCAGATGGGCTTCGAGGCTGTGCGACTCCTCATCGAGCTCATCGCAGATCCCGCACGCGAGCCCGTGCATCTGACCCTGCCCACCGAGTTGGTGGTCCGGCAGTCGAGCCGGCCACCCCGCGACTGAGAACAGACGGAAGGAAACGCCATGT
Organism: uncultured Acidimicrobiaceae bacterium; assembly: GCA_964579415.1. Taxonomy (GTDB): domain Bacteria; phylum Actinomycetota; class Acidimicrobiia; order Spongiisociales; family UBA5794; genus CAZOGW01. Next base: position 20,212 of record CAZOGW010000005.1, read on the forward strand.
ACTTGTCAGGAAGGAGCGAGCACATGAACCGACGAATGAGGCGCCTGGCGGCACTGCTGGCGGTGCTGGCACTGGTCCTCGCCGCCTGCGGCGGGGGCGATTCCGGGGGGACCGAAGCCCCGGACGAGACCCCGACGGAACCGCCCGGCACCGAGGCGCCCGGCGGCGACACCACCCAGGCACCGGCGACGGATGCCCCGGAGACGACGGAGGCCGGCCCTGAGCCGGTGACCATCGAGTGGTGGCACCTTCAGCACCAGGACCCGATGCTGTCGGTGTGGCAGGAGATCGCCGACGCCTACGTGGCGGAGAACCCGCATGTAACCATCGACATCAACTTCCAGGAGAACGAAGCGCTGAAGACGGCGCTGGAGCTGCGCCTGCAGGCCGACGATCCGCCCGACATCTTCCAGTCCTGGGGTGGAGGCGGACTCGCCGCACAGGCGGAGGCCGGGCTGGTACAGGACATCACCGCGGCGTCGGCGGGCTTCACCGACCAGCTCGGTGAGGGGGCGCTCAAGCTCTTCCAGGTCGACGGTGCCCAGTACGCCATCCCGTACAACATGGGCATGGTCGGCTTCTGGTACAACACCGACCTGTTCGCTCAGGCCGGCATCGAGGAGCCGCCCACCACATGGGAGGACTTCCTCACCACGGTGCAGCTCCTGCAGGACGCCGGAATCACGCCCATCGCCGTCGGCGCCGGCGACAAGTGGCCCGCCCACTTCTACTACTCGTACCTGCTGTTGCGCCTCGGCGGCCAGGCCAAGTTCGAGGAGGCGGCGGCCACCGGCAACTTCAACTTCCCCGAGTACATCGAGGCGGGCAACCAGCTCAAGGAGCTGATCGACCTCGAGCCGTTCCAGGAGGGTTTCCTCGCCGCCACCTGGCCCAATGAGGGCGCCACCATCGGCAACGGCCAGGCCGCCATGGACCTGATGGGACAGTGGGCACCGGGCGCCTTCGAGAACGAGTCCGCCAGCGGAGAGGGCATCACCGACACGCTGGGCTGGTTCACTTTCCCGGCGGTGACCGGCGGAGCCGGGGATGCCAACGACGCGCTCGGCGGCGGTGACGGCTTCGCCGTCGGCCGCGACGCGCCCCCGGAGGCGGTCGACTTCCTCGGCTATCTCACCAACGTCGACAACGCCATCAAGGCGGCGGAGACGGGCAGCATCCTGCCGGTGACCAAGGGCGCCGAGGGGGGAGTCACCGATCCGCACCAGCTCGCCGTCGTCGAGGGCATGGGCCGAGCCAACTATGTCCAGCTCTACCTCGACCAGTACTTCTCCCCGGAGTTGGGGGGCGTCATCAACGACAACGTCCAGTTCTTCTTCGCGGGTGAGATCACCTCGGAGGAACTGGCCCAGGCCATCACCGACGGGGCAGGCGGCTGAGCAGGCTGCCCGCGAGAACGAGGGGGGGCGGGACGTTGCGGCGACGTCCCGCCCCGCTCTCTACTTCGCCGGCGGGACACGATCGCGGTGCTGTTGACCGTGGTGGCAGCGGCCGGTATCCAGTAGCCAGTATCCAGTAGCCAGTACTCCCGAGAGGTCGTACACGTGACGAGCACCCAGGCCCGGGTTGGCGCGAAGCGCCAGGTGAGCGTGACACGCCGCCGCTGGCCGGTGGTGCTGGCGTTCCTGGCGCCGGCGCTGGTGCTCTACATCGTCTTCGTCCTCATCCCGGTGGCGCAAGGCATCCGCTTCAGCGGCTACGCGTGGAACGGCCTGGGGCCGCTCACCGACTGGGTGGGCCTCGACAACTTCCGTCGCGCCTTCGCCGACTCGACGTTCCGCTCCGCCCTGTGGCACAACATCGTCATCATCGTCCTGTCGCTGGCCCTGCAGCTCCCCTTCGCCTTCGGCCTGGCGGTGCTCCTCAACCAACGTCTCAGGGGCCGGGCGCTGTTGCGCACCTTCTTCTTCGCCCCGTATGTGCTGGCGGAGGTGATCACCGCGGTGGTGTGGAAGCAGATGCTCCAGCCGGGGAGCCTCGTCGATGCTGTGTTCGACGGGCTCGGCCTGGACAGCTTCCGGCAGCTCTGGTTGGCCGACCCTGACTTCGTTCTCTACACCGTGTTCTTCGTGGTCACCTGGAAATACTTCGGGTTCCACATGATCCTCATGCTCGCCGGCCTGCAGCAGATACCCGCCGAGCTCACCGACGCTGCAGCCATCGACGGCGCCGGGTGGTGGCAGTCGCTGCGCCATGTCACCATCCCCCTGCTGCGCCCCGCCCTCACAGTGTCGGTGTTCTTGTCGGTCATCGGCTCGCTGCAGCTCTTCGACCTGGTCTGGGTGATGACCAAAGGTGGCCCCATCGACGCGTCGGAGACCATGGCCACCTACATGATCGACGCCGCCTTCCGTAGCAAGCTGTTCGGGTACGCCAACGCCATCTCCGTGATCATCTTCGTCCTGTCGCTACCGGTGGCCATCGTCTACCAGCGCTTCGTGGTCCGTGGCGGGCTCGAGCAGGAGAGGGCACTGACGTGACCGCCACTGCCAGTGCCCGTACCGGGCGCTTCTACCGCAACCGGCGCCTCCTCGCCCACGGCGCCCTCTACGCCGTTGCCCTGGCCGTGCTGGCGGTGATCATCGTCCCCATCCTGTTCGCTGTCATCGGCGGGTTCCGCACGACCGGTCAGATCGCCTTCGAGCCCGCCGCTCTCCCCGACCCGTGGATCTTCTCCAACTACGGCAGGGTCCTCACCATGGGCGCCTTCTGGCGCCAGATGCTCAACAGCCTGGTCATCGCCGGCATCACCACCGTCGTGCTGCTGCCGGCTGCGTCGATGGCGGCTTTCGTCATCTCCCGGTTCCGGTTCCGGGGCAGGGAGGGCATCTACTGGTTGTTCACCGTCGGCCTGCTCTTCCCGCTGGCGGTGGCGATCCTGCCGCTGTACATCGTCATCCGCCAGATGGGCCTGCTCAGCTCGCCCCTCGGCGTAGCCCTCCCCCAGGCCGCCTTCGCCTTGCCGCTGTCGATCGTGGTGCTGCGCCCCTTCTTCCGCAGCATCCCCCGCGAGCTGGAGGAGGCGGCAGCCATCGACGGCTGCGGTCCCTTCCGCTTCTACTGGTCGATCCTCCTGCCGCTGTCCAGGCCCGTGCTGAGCACCATCGCCGTGCTCACCATCGTGGGGAGTTGGAACGCCTTCCTGCTGCCTCTTGTCGTGCTCGTCGAGCCGACGTGGTGGACGCTGCCGCTGGGGGTGACCACCTTCTCCGACCGCTACACCAGCGACATCGCCGGGATACTGGCCTTCACCACACTGTCTATGGTTCCGGCGCTGGTTCTCTATCTCATCGCCGAGAGGCAGATCGTGGCCGGGCTGTCGGGAGGGGTCAAGGGATGAGTGACGCTGTGCTGTATCGGGATGCCGACCGACCCGTCGACGAGCGCGTCGACGACCTGCTCTCGCGGATGACCCTCACCGAGAAGGTGGCCCAGCTCGGGAGCGTCTGGGTGTTCCAGCTCATCGACGGCGCCGGCTTCTCCCCGGCCAAGGCGCAGACACTGCTCGCCTCCGGGCTCGGCCAGGTCACCCGCATCTCAGGGGCGACCAATCTGGGCTCCGTCGCTGCTGCCGAGTGCGCCAATGCCGTCCAGCGCCACCTCGTCGAGCACACCCGCCTCGGCATCCCCGCCGTGGTCCACGAGGAGATCTGCGCCGGCCTCATGGCCCTCGAAGCCACCGTGTTCGCCCAGGCCATCGGTCTCGCCTCCACCTGGGAGCCCGAGCTGAGCGAGGCCATGGCCGGCGCCATCCGTCGCCACATGCGGGCCACCGGCGCCCACCAGGGGCTGTCTCCGGTGCTCGACATCTGCCGTGACCCTCGCTGGGGGCGCCTCGAGGAGAGCTTTGGCGAGGATCCCCACCTGGTGGCCCGTATGGGCGCCGCCTTCGTGCGCGGCCTGCAGGGTACGTCCCTGCGGGACGGGGTCGTCGCCACCGCCAAACACTTCGTCGGCTACGGCGCCTCCGAAGGGGGCATGAACTGGGCGCCTCCTCACATCCCACCCCGGGAGCTCCGGGACGTTTACCTGTACCCCTTCGAGGCGGCCGTCCGCGACGCCGGGCTGCGTTCCGTGATGCACGCCTACCACGAGCTGGACGGCATCCCCTGTGCCGCCGACCGCGACCTGCTCACCGGGACGCTGCGCGACCTGTGGGGCTTCGACGGGTACGTCGTGAGCGACTACTTCGCGGTGCGCCAGCTCGCCGACTATCACAAGCTCGCCGCCGAAGGGCCCGAAGCCGCGGCAATGGCGCTCACCGCGGGGCTCGACGTCGAGCTGCCCAGCACCGACTGCTACGGGGAGCCGCTGCTGGCTGCCGTCGCCGCCGGCACCGTAGCCGAGGACACCGTCGACACCGCGGTGCGGCGGGTGCTGCGCACCAAGTTCGACCTGGGTCTCTTCGAGAACCCTTACGTCGACACAGGCGCCGTGCCGGCGTCGGTCGACACCGCGGCGCACCGATCGCTGGCGGGCCACATCGCCCGCAAGAGCCTCGTCCTGCTCCGCAACGACGGCGTGCTTCCGCTCGCCGCCGGGAGGAAGGTGGCGCTCATCGGGCCCAACGCCGACGACGCCCGCAACCTCTACGGCGACTACAGCTACCTGGCCCACATCGAGTCGCTCCTCGAGATGCGCAACGGGGGCAATGTCTTCAACATCCCCACGTCCGCCGGCGCCACGCTCGAGTACGTAGTGGCGTCGGCCCCGTCGGTGCGCGATGCGCTCACCGCACGCCTCGGCCCCGTCGGCTACGCCCGGGGCTGCGACGTCAACAGCACCTCGAAGGACGGATTCGCCGAGGCCGTAGCTCTGGCCGCCGCCGCCGACGTGGCCGTGATGGTGATGGGCGACAAGGCCGGCCTCACCGACGACACCACCAGCGGCGAGGGGCGCGATCGCACCACCCTCGACCTCCCCGGCGTGCAGGAGCAGCTCGTCCGCGCCGTCGCCGCCACCGGCACCCCGGTGGTGCTCGTGCTGGTTACGGGCCGGCCCGGCGCCTCCGAGTGGGCACACGACCATGCCGCCGCCGTGCTCCTGGCATGGCTGCCGGGTGAGGAGGGTGCGGACGCCATCGCCGACGTGCTCACCGGCGCCGCCAACCCCGGTGGGAAGCTCCCCGTGTCGTACCCGCGCCGGGTGGGCCAGGTGCCGGTCTACTACGGGCACAAGATCTCCGGCGGGCGCTCCCACTGGAAAGGCGACTACGTCGACGCCCCGTCGAGCCCGCTCTATCCCTTCGGGTACGGGCTGAGCTACACCACGTTCCACGTGGGGGATGTGGCACCGGCGGCGGGGGAGATCCCCTGGAACGGGTCGCTGTCGGTGGCGGCCACCGTCACCAACACCGGCGACCGTTCCGGCGACGAGGTGTTACAACTCTACGTCCGCGACCCGCGGGCATCGGTGACCAGACCCGTCCTGGAGCTGAAAGCGTTCGCCCGGGTGGAGCTGGCCCCCGGGGAAGCGAAGCGCGTCGTCTTCGACGTCCCCGTGGGGCAGCTCGGGTTCCACGGCCGCGACCTGCAGTACGTGGTGGAGCCCGGCGAGATCGAGGTCTTCCTCGGCACGTCGTCCGCCGACGTCCGGACCGCCGGATCGATCACCGTCGTTCCCGATCCCTCCGGGCTTCCCGTGGAGCAGGTGTTCACCGGCAAGGTGACCGTCACCCCGGCCTGAGCGCCTCCGCCGGATCGAGGCGGGCGGCGCGCCAGGCAGGGACGATGCCGGCGAGGCCTCCTACTACCAGCGCCGCCGCCACGCCTCCGGCCGCGACCTGTGCCGGCACGTCGAAGACCCACCCGTTGGACCGGGCGTAGCCGGCGGTGGCAAGCGCTCCCAACAGGACGCCGATGGCACCCCCGCACGCAGCGATGAGCAGCGCCTCCATCACGAACGGGACTGCCACCTGGGGCCGGGTGGCTCCCAGCGCCCGGCGCAGCCCGATCTCGGTACGGCGCTCCAGCACCGAGATCACCATCACGTTGGCGATGCCGATCCCGGCCACCAGCAACGCCACCGCCCCCAGTGCCGCCAGCAGCGCGGTAAAGGTGGTGTCCACCGCCTCCCGGGCGGACAGGGCATCGGAGGGTCGGGTCACCTCGACCTCGTTCGGCGCCGCCGGGTTGGCGGTGGCTGCGAGCACGCCCATCACCGCCTCCACCTGGGCGGGGTTGGTGCGCAGGAACACCACCGACGGCGAGCGCGAGGTGGCGAAGAGCTCTTCTGCAATGTCGTAGCCGATCAATGCCGCGACGTCGAGCTGTGGGACCAGCGGCGCCGGCTTCAGTACGCCGACGACGGCGAAAGGTCGACCTGCGACCAGCACCGTGGGAGTGCCGTCGAGCGAGTCGATGCCGAGCCGTGCCGCCGCCCTCGCACCGAGCACCACGCCGGTCAGGGCGCTGTCGCCGGCGGTGAGCCCGCGGCCGGCCGCCGGTTCGACCTGGAGCGTCGTCAACAGGTCGGGATCGGCGGCATACACGGCGATACCCCCCGTCTCCAGCTCGGAGACGAGCTCGTTGCGCCGCACCGTGGCTTGCACCCCGGTGACGCCCGACGCCCCCTGCACCGGGCCGATCCGCTCGATCATGGCGGATGCCTCCTCCGGCAGCGTCGAAGCCTCACCGAAGAAGCTGGTGCCTGCGGAGACACGCAGCAGGTTGGTGCCGAGAGCGTCGAGCTGGGCGATGAGGTCCGCCCGCGACGACGCTCCCACGCCGAGGACGGCGACGATGGCGGTGATGCCGATGGCGATACCTACCGCGGTCAGGACCGAGCGGAGCTTGCGGATGCGGATGCCCAACGTCCCCACCGTCACCAGGTCGGCGGGCCGCATGCGGTTGCTCATGAGGCCGCCTCCATGATGTCCGGCCCGTCCACGATGCACCCGTCCACAAGGTGTACCCGGCGCCCGGCGCGGGCGGCGAGGGACGGGTCGTGGGTGATGAGCACGATGGTGTGCCCGGCGCGGTTGAGGCGTTCCAGCAGCGCCATGATCTCCTCGCCGTTGCGCTGGTCGAGATTCCCCGTCGGCTCGTCGGCGAGCACGATGGCCGGGTCCCCGACGAGGGCGCGGGCGATGGCGACCCGCTGCTTCTCGCCGCCGGAGAGCTGGGTGGCGCGGTGGTGGAGGCGGTGGCCGAGACCCACCTCAACCAGCATCTCACCGGCTCTCCGCCTCCTCGGGCCGGGGGCGACGCCCCTGTAGAGCAGTCCGGCGGCGACGTTTTCGACGGCGTCGAGCCCGTCGATGAGGTGGAACTGCTGGAAGACGAACCCGATGTGCCCGCCGCGCAGCGCCGCCAGGCGGCGATCGTCCATCCGGCTCACGTCGGCTCCGGCGATGGTGAGCACACCGGAGCTGGGACGGTCCAGCGCTCCCATCAGGTTGAGCAGGGTGCTCTTCCCCGACCCGGACGGGCCGACCACGGCGACCATCTCGCCCTCGGCGACGTCGAAGGTGACGCCGGCCACCGCCGCCACCGGAGGCGGTCCCGGGTACACCCGGGTGACGTCCGCGAGGGACAGCACCGCGCTCATGCCGCCACCACCACGACGTCGCCCTCGGCGATATCGCCGGTCACTGCGACCCACCCGTCGGCGCTGGCGCCGGCGTCGACCGCCACCAGGGACGTGGAGCCGTCGGCGGCTACCTTCTCCAGGGCGAAGCCGCCCTCGGCCAGTGCCAGCAGCGCCGGCACCGGCACCGCCAGGACGCTCTCGGCGGCGCTGCGCACCAGCGCGACCTCCACCGGTGCCCCCTCCCAGGCGGCACCCTGGCTCAGGGTCACCGTCATCGCCAGCGTCGCGGTGCCGTTGCCGTCCGACTCCACCACATCGCCGACGGAGGCGACCCTGCCGGTGACGACGCTGTCGTCCGGAAGCTCGACGTCGACCTCGTCGCCCAAGTCCACCAGGTCGCGCAGGCCGGGGTCGAGCCGCACGTCGATCCGCTGCTCGGGGGAGGTCACCTGGAGCACGGCCTCCGTGGCGGCTGTGCCGGGACGGGTCGTCTCGGCAACCCGCACCGCTCCGTCCACGAACACCACCGCGCCCTGGTCGACCCGGCCGGTGTCGTCGACGCCGAGCGAGTCCTGCCAGTCGCGCACCGCACGCCGCGTCGCTGAGCCGAAGTCACCGTCCGGCTCGAACCCGGCGAACCCGGCCGCCACCAGGTACTCCTGGAGCTGGCGGACGTCGTCTCCCTCCGTCCCGTAGGCCATGGCACGGTGGGCCGGGACGGCGCCCGGCATCACCACCACCGGTTGCTCGCCGATGCGGTAGGCGACGTCGCCGGGACGCAGCACCGTGCCCGGCACGGGGAGCCACGTCACCACTCCCTGGGCGAGGTTGGGCAGCGGCTCGGGATCCCCGTAGCCGAGCTCGCCGGAGACCTCCTCCGTCTGCACCAGGTCCCGTCGTTGCACCGTCGTCGTGTGCGGCGGTGGCGCTGCCGCGGTGTCGGGGTCCGCCCCGGTGGCGCCTCCCGGCCACGCGGCCAAGGCGATGGTGACTCCGGTCACGGTGACGGCGAGGGCGGAGGCGAGGAGCTTCCTTGCCGTCACGGTGCCGAGCTCCCGTCGGGTGTGATGGCGAACCCGAAGCTGGGTCCATCGCCGTCCTCGGGCCCCGACTCGAAGACGAAGCCCGGACCGTCGCCATCGGAGCAGGCCTCCGCGGCTTCCTCGAGCTTCTCCCGGGTGGCGGCGTCGTCACCTTCGAGCAGGGGGCCTTCCACCGTGATCCTGCCGGCGGCGTCGATCACCGGGTCGGGCATGTCGACGCCGTGCTCACGCATGCAGCGGGCGTGCTCCAGCATGCGCTCCTGTGCCGCTTCCATCTCCTCGGGCGAGGGCGGCTCCATCTCGCCGAAGGCCTCATCCATGATGGGCCGGCACGCCTGCTGGGCTGCTTCCATCTCCTCGGGTTCGACGTCCTCGTCGAGCGTGATGGCGATCCCGCCGCCATCTGATGACGTCTGAGGGTCAGGCATGTCGATCCCGTGCTCGCGCATGCAGCGGGCGAAGTCGACCAGGGCGTCCCGGCGGGTCTCGGCTTCGTCGGCCTCGGGCGTGGTGGTCCCGTCACTCCCTGAGGGGGATGTGGTCTCCAGGCTGGCTACGGCGTCATCGGTCGCTCCCGGGTCGGCGCCGCCGCAGGCTGTCCCCACGACAGCCAGGAGGGCGATTGCAAGTACCGCTGGCGTTCTCATCAGGTGTACTCCTTCCTCAACGGTGGGGGGCAGGATGTGGGAGCGGCGCTGAGAGGCGTCTGTGCGCGGCTGAGAGCCGGCTGAGACACTCTCAGCCGCTTATCAGCCGGGCAGTGGCAGCATCTGTCGATGCAGGTGCTGCTGGTGGAAGACGAGCCCAACATGGCTGCTGCCGTCGCCCGCGGGCTGACTGCCGAGGGGTTCTCCGTAGATGTCGCCGGCGACGGCCTCGAAGGGCTGTGGCGTGCCCGGGAGGGCAGCTACGGCGCCATCGTGCTCGACATCCTGCTCCCGGGCATGAACGGATACCAGGTGTGCCGCACGCTGCGGGAGGAGCGCAACTGGACCCCGATCCTGATGCTCACCGCCAAGAGCGGGGAGTGGGACGAGGTCGAGGCACTCGACACCGGGGCCGACGACTACCTCACCAAGCCCTTCTCGTTCGATGTGCTGGTTGCCCGGCTCCGCTCGCTGGTACGCAGGTCGGGAGCCGAGGTGGCAATGGCCTACGGGGCCGGCGACCTCGTCATCGACCCGGCGCGCAAGGAGTGCCGCCGTGGCGCCGTGCCCATCGATCTCACCTGGAGGGAGTTCTCCCTCCTCGAGGCGCTGATGCGCCGTCCGGGGACCGTGCTGTCCAAGCGCGACCTGATCCGCCAGGTGTGGGGCCTTGACTTCGACGGCGACCCCAACGTCGTCGAGGTGTACATCGGCTACCTGCGGCGCAAGGTCGACCGGCCCTTCGGGCGGGCCGGCATCGAGACGGTGCGCGGCTTCGGCTACCGCTTCCGCCAGGATGGTGGGTGAGGTGCGCCGGCTCGGGTCGGTGCGGATGCGGGTCACGGCGGCGGCCGCCCTCGTTTCCATGATCGGCCTCATCGGGGCTGCGGCGTGGCTGGTCCGTTCCGTGGAGTCGAGCCTCCTCGGTGGCCTGCGTGACGATGCGGTGCTCTCGCTGGCCGAGATCCAGAGCCTGCTCGCCTCGGGTTCCCCCGGGGAGCGCATCGAGGTCTCAGCGGCTCCCGGCATGATGTTCAGCGTGTTCGACGCCCGGGGCGCCCTGGTGGCGGCGAGCGACGGCGGTGGCATCCGATCGGGGGAAGCGGTCGCGCCGCCCATCCGGATCGTCAGCACCCACGGCGAGTCACCCCCCGCCGGCGGGCTGCTGGTGGCGGGACCGCCGAATGTGGTGTGGATGAGCAGCGACGGCGAGTTCCTCCAGGCGAGAGCCGACCTTCCCATCGGCAACGAGATGTTCACGATGGCGGCGTCGGCACCTCTGGCCTCGGTGCGAATGAGCCTGGCGGCGCTGCAACGCAGCCTGTGGGTGGCGGTGCCGTTGCTGGTGGCAGGGATGGCGCTCCTGGCGTGGACGGTGACCGGGCGGGCGCTGCGTCCGGTGGCGTCCATCACGGGCCGGGTCGAGGAGATCACACACACGACGCTCCACGAAAGGGTGCCGGAACCTTCGTCGCACGATGAGGTGGCCCGCCTGGCGCGCACCATGAACCGGATGCTGGACCGCCTCGAGGATGCCGCCGAACGGCAAAGGGTGTTCGTGTCGGATGCCTCGCACGAACTGCGCAGCCCCATCGCCGCCATCCGCACCGAGATCGAGGTTGCTCGCCGGGAGCCCCGGGACGCGGACTGGGAGGCTGTCACCGACGTCGTGCTGGCGGAGGAGGGCAGGCTCGAGGGGATCGTCGACGACCTGCTCGCCCTGGTCCGGGCCGACGAGGGCACCAACTCGCCCGACGGTAGCGCCGACGTCGCCCTCACCGTCACAGCAGAGACCGAGCGGCCCCGGCGCGTGCCGGTCGCGGCCGATGTCGCTGCCGCCGGGGAGGTGGCGCTGGCGGTGGAACACCTGCGCCGGGTGGTGGCTCACCTGCTCGACAATGCGACCCGTCACGCCGACACCAGGGTGGTGGTGACGGCGACATCGCAAGGGGGATGGGTTCGCCTCCACGTCGACGACGACGGTCCCGGCATCCCACCGGAGGACCGGGAGCGTGTGTTCGACCGGTTCACCCGCCTCGACGAGGGCCGCGCCCGGGACGCCGGTGGCGCCGGCCTGGGTCTCGCCGTCGTCCGCTCCCTGGTGGAAGCCGCCGGCGGCACCGTCGTCGCCGCCGAATCCCCGCTCGGCGGAGCTCGCATCGAGGTACGTCTCCCTGCGGCTGTCAGCCCCGCAAGAATCGCGTGAGTGGAGCACGTTCCTCGACCCAGCGCCGTTAGATAACTGATCCGTTATCATGTGCCCCATGGATATCGCCAGACGCCTCCGCTACGCACGGCGCCACGCCGGCATGACGCAACGGCAACTGGCGGCCCGCTCGGGTGTCCCGCAACCGATGATCGCCCGGATCGAATCGGGGAAGTCGATGCCCCGGGTGGACACGCTGAGCCGCCTGCTGGATGCCTGCGGCTTCACCGAAGACCTGCGCCCGGCGACCGCAGTTGACCGCACCGCCATCAGGGAGTTGCTCCGGCTGACACCGCGCGAGCGCATTGACCTTGCTGCCGTGGAGGCGAACAACCTCGAAGCCCTGTTCCGACGATGAGCCTGCCGGCCTTTGATCCTCTCGGTGCTCTGCGGGCCCTCGTTCAGGGAGAGGTGCGCTTCGTCCTCATCGGCGGCCTGGCGGGCCGGCTCTGGGGGTCTCCGACCGTGACCAACGATCTCGACATCTGCTACTCGCGCCAGCCCGACAACCTGGAGCGACTCGCCACGACCCTGGTGCGCCTGGAGGCGCGACTGCGTGGAGTGGACGACGTCGTCCCGCTCATCCTTGATGCCCAGACCCTCGCAGCGGGCGACTCGTTCACGTTCGTCACCTCGGCTGGCAACCTCGACATCCTTGCCACACCCAGCGGGACACAGGGCTTCGAGGATCTGGTGCTGGCGGCCACCGAGATGGATCTCGGGGATCTGTCCGTTCTCGTCGTCGATGTGGAAGACCTCATCCGTATGAAGCGTGCGGCGGCGAGACCCAAGGACCTCATCGAGGTCGAGGTGTTGACGGCACTGCGGGACGAGCTGCCCCGCTGACGATTCAGGCGAAGGCGGCGATCACCTGGCCGAAGCGGTGGATGGGGGAGAGGGAGGTTGCGCCGGCGGCACACCTCGTCGGGCGTGGTGAACACGACGGCGTGCGCAGGCATCCCATACCGAGCCGCCAGCGCCACATAGCCGCGGCGGCGCTCCCGGTCGAGGCCGAGGGTGTCGACGACGGTGAGCAGACCGCGCCGTAGCCGCTGCCCAGGATGTCGTCGAGAAGGTCGAAGGCGTCCGTGCCGGCTCTCCTGTCGGACTCCGACGCCCCCACCATCGCCCGCAGCCGGTCCGACGACACCACCTGGTGCCAGGCGAAGCTCGCCTCCGCCCACGTGCTCTTCCCCGCCGAGGACGCCCCGACGAGCACCACCAGGCACGTCGCGGGCAGCCGGATCTCCTCCATCACGCTGAGGCTAAACCGGGCCTTCGAGTCGCGTCCGGCTCCCTTCTCGCCACCCACGTCCGGCACCTACGGGCTCCGCCGGGATGCGGGGCCAGGGGGACGGGCCGTATGCTCGACAGCGGAGAAGGGAGGGCTGTGTGATCGGCCGCGACCGGGAGATGGCCGACCTGATCGAGCGGATCGGGAGGCGGCGCCTGGTGACCGTCATCGGCGCGGGCGGTATCGGGAAGACCACCGTGGCGCGCGCGGTAGCCGAGGCCGTCGCGGACCGCTTCGCCCTGGGGGCACATTTCGTCGACCTGACCGCAGTCGATCGAGCGGACGACGTCGGCGGGGCCATCGCCGCCCAACTCGGCTACCCGTCCTTCCGGGCGCTCCTCGATTCGCCGACCGACGCTGAGGCGCTGGTCGTGGTCGACAACTGCGAGCACGTCATCGACGCCGCCGCATCGGCCATCGCCGACGTCCTGGCGTCCTGCCCATCGCCGACGGTACTGGCGACCAGCCGGAGCCCGCTCGATCTGGTGGGGGAGTCTGTGATGGTGCTCGGTCCGCTGGGCGTACCGGCGAGCAGCAGCGCCGTCGGGACCGGGACCGAATCGGTGCGGTTGTTCCTCCAGTGCGCCCGGGATTCCGGAGCTGTGCCGGGCGACGACCAACTCCACGACATCGCCGAGCTGTGTCGCCATCTTGACGGCGTCCCGTTGGCCATCGAACTGGCGGCGGCACAGACCCGCGCGATGACTCCGGCCGGCATCCTGGGCCACCTGCGGTCAGGTGACGATGTCCTGGCGCGGCCCCGGCTGCGCAGCGCCGGCCGCCACCGCAGCCTGTGGGAGACGATCGAGTGGTCCCGCCTCCTGCTCGAGCCCGAGCCGGCAGCGCTGTTCGATCGTCTCGGCGTCTTCGCCGGGCCCTTCTCCATCCCCGCGGCGCATGCGATATGTGCCCCGCCGAACACTTCGCCATCGGCGACGAGGCTGGCCGTGACCAGTCTGGTGGACAGCTCTCTGCTGGCCGTCGAGCACCGCGAGGCGGAGGCGAGGTACCGGATGCTGACCCCGATCCGGTCCTTCGCACTGGGTCGGCTCGGCGCCTCCGGGGATCTGCCCGCGGTACAGGATCGGTTCGTCGACCACGTCGTCGATGTCGTGACGACGGTTGTTGACGCGACCCGCCTACGTTGGTCGACGCCGGACGTCCAGCGGCTCCTCGCCCTGTACGACAACATGGCGGCAGCGCTGCGCTGGTGCATCTATCACGACGACACCGTCGACCGTGCCGGGATCATCTACGGGGCTCTGTGGGCGTGGGTCCCCCATGGGCACACCGACGACATTGCGTTGCTGGGGCGGGAGCTGGTCGCCCGGTGGCCGGATCTGCCGCCGCCGTGGGGACCGGACGTCGCCGCCACGCGTGCGGCCGCCGAATACCTGCTCGGTCGTCCCCGGGTGGCCGCCACTCTCGCCGAAGGGGCGTTGCCCGAGGCGGACCGATCGCGGTTCGCACCGGCCACGCTTCGCCGCATCCTCGGTGAGGTGGCGCGGGTGACCGGTGATGCGAGCGGGGCCGAGGCCCTGTTCGCAGAGGCGGCTCACCAGGCGGACCGGTTGGGGCTGCGGTCTCTGGCCATGGAGGCCGAGGTGCTCCGGGCCCAGGTGCTCGCCGACACCGGGCGGATCGAAGAGGCACGGGCCATCACGCGAGCCGTGTACCACGAGGCGGTCTCGACCGGTTCGGACCTGAGCGCCTTATGGGCATGGTCGTCGGAGGGTCACACCCTCTTGCGTCGCGACCCGCAGGAGGCCCTGCCCGTCATCGAGGAAGCGCTGGTGGCCGCCCGGCGTGCCGACCACGCCGTGATGATCGCCGCCAACCTCTACTCCAAGACGGTGGCCCTGGCGACTCTCGGTCACACCACCGAGGCGGCCGCGGCCGCGTTGGAGCTGATCGATGCGCTGCTCTACCGCGGCGTGCTCTCCTCGGGCCGGACGGTCCTCGATGTCGTCGCTCTGGTCCTGCGCCGCGCCGGCGACCCCCGGTGGGCACCGATCCACGCCACGGCCCGCACCCTCCCGGTGACCGTCCTCATGGCGGGGGTCGGGTACGAACTCTTCACCCTCCCCGATAGTGACGGGCAGCCCATGGAACGCCGGCTGGCCATCTCCCTGGCGCGCCGCGCACTCACCGAGATACTCGCCGATCCCCCGACCGGTGGCGGAGAACCTTCAGCCGGCGCCGATGCCGTGTTCTCCCGCAGCGGAGATGTCTGGGACGTTCGCTTCGCCGGGACGGCCGTGCACCTCAAGGCGTCCAAGGGGATGGACGACCTGGCCCGCCTCCTGGCCAGCCCCGGGGTCGAGGTCCACTGCCTCGAGCTGTCGGGCGCGGGCCTGGTGTCGTCGTCGACGGGCGAGACGATCGACAGCGCCGCCAGGCGAAGTTACGAGGCGCGGGTGCGCGAGCTACAAGGCGACGTCGAAGAGGCAGAGGCCGACAACGACACCGGGCGGGCGGAGCAAGCTCGCTCCGAGCTCGACGCGCTGGTGGACCATCTCGCCGGAGCCCTCGGTCTGGGCGGTAGGGCCCGGCAGAGTGGAGGCTCGGCGGAACGTGCCCGCTCCGCGGTGACTCACCGTTTGCGCTCGACCATCCGGCGCATCGCCGATCAGCATCCCGAGCTGGGCCGTCACCTGGCTGCGTCCGTGGTCACAGGGTCCTACTGCTGCTACCGGCCCGAGAGGCCGGTGGAGTGGCGGGTCACCGCCCCGTGAGGTCGGCGGGGCGATAGCTGCCTCCTGATCGGAGGCCGTGATCGCGCCTGGGACCGGTTGGCTCGGCATTTCACGTCGTGAGAGGGGATCTCACGCCTTCCTTCTGGCAAGTCAAGCTACGAACCAGAAGGAAATCTCATGAACTCCCCCATTCCCGAGGGGCCGTTCCACGGCTCTTCTCCGACCCGGCCGGCGCCGCGTGCGCGACGGCTGCACACCATGTTGGCGGCGTTCGCCGTGGCGGCTTCCCTGCTCGTTGGATGGACGCAGCCGGTCGCGGCCCAGACGTCGTCCGAGCCGGGCGATCCCACCCCCGCTGCCTGCGTGTCCCTCACCAAGCTGACCAAGCTCACCACCACCGGTGGCCCGTTCGACGGGGGTACCAAGATCGCCTGGACGGTGACCAAGCCCACGACGTCGACATGCAAGGCGCTGGTGGTTACCTTGAACGGCTCTCCCGTCGCCCCCAGCGGCTCGATGGTGGTGGATCCGGCGCTTACGTCCCAGTACGCCCTGGTGGCCAAGATGGGGACCGCATCCAAGGGTCTCGGTTCGACCGTCGCCGTGGGAGGCGACATCGTCGGGTACAAGGTGACCCGCGCCGGGCGTGGGGGGGCCATCATCACCACAATCATGAACCCGGACACCATCGCCGCCGATGAGGCGAGGGTGATTGCAGCCGAGATCATCGGCGCTCTGTCAACCGAGGGACGGCTCAAGCTGGTCGGCCGCACGATTGAGGTCCACATCATCCCCGCTGCTACGGCGTTGACGGTGCTCCCACCGTGGAAGTCATTGGCCGGCAAGATGACCTGCGACGAGAAGCTCCCCGACGGCAAGCCCAACGATGCCTGTGTCGCTCCACGAGCCTGGAAGGACATTCGGGGCGCCGGCGGCATCCTGATACTCGGGACCAACCACCGGATCGCCACCGCAGTGGGAGAAGAAGCCCTCATCAACATCCCCGGCAAGACGACGACCACCAGCCTCGGCCACACCCTGGCGCACGAGCTGGGTCACACCGTCCTCGACTTTGCTGCCCCCAACGAGAAGGTGAACGTCGGGAAGGTGCTGGAGGGGAACAAGAATCACGACTACATGGGCGACGAAACCTATACCAGTTCGACTCTGCACGAATACTTCGCCGAGGGGGCGGCGGGCATGTTCGGCTACGAGCTGACGCTCCAGCTGGACCACGAGTACACCCAGACCTGGTTGAAGGCGAACGAGCCGAAGTTGTACCCGATCCTGGCCCGGGTCTTCCCCGGAGCCCTCTGATCACCTACGACCCTACAGACTGATCATGGAGCCGGCCGGACGCGATGACGTCCGGCCGGCCCGGTCGCGTCCTGGCCCCGCCAACCTGGGTGGGGCGAGGCGGTCCCGTGTCGTTTCCTCCCGGAGGCGGCGTCCCGCGGCGGCGCCGGTACAATGGCGAGTCCCCGGGGACGTAGCTCAGGCTGGCAGAGCACCTGGTTTGCAACCAGGGGGTCGTGGGTTCAAATCCCATCGTCTCCACCCGAGGCCGGGCGATCAGGGGGGCCGGCCGCACAGCAGAGAGGCTGGCCAACCCATGCGGGAAGCAGTCATCGTCGACGCCATCCGGACGCCAGGAGGCAAGCGCAACGGCAAGCTGAAGAATTGGCACGCCGTCGACCTGGCCGCCGAAGTGCTCACCGAGATCGCCAAGCGCAACGACCTCGATCCCGTCCTCGTCGACGACGTCATCTTCGGTTGCGTGACCCAGACCGGCGAGCAGGGCGTCAACGTAGCCCGCAACGCCGTCCTTGCCGCCGGGTACCCCGAGACGGTTCCCGGGGTCACCCTCGACCGGCAGTGCGGCTCCAGCCAGCAGGCCATCCACTTTGCCGCCCAGGGGATCATCGCCGGCGCCTACGACGTTGCCATCGCCGGCGGCGTCGAGATGATGAGCCGTGTCCCCATGGGGATCACCATGCAGCAAGGCCCCGGTACTGCCTTCGGCCCCCGCATGCTGGAGCGCTACGACATCGTCCCTCAGGGCATCTCGGCGGAGATCATCGCCGAGACCTGGGGCGTAACCCGGGAGGAGGCCGACCGGCTCGCCGTCGACTCGCACGCCCGGGCATTGCGGGCGACCAACGAGGGCCGCTTCGACAACGAGATCATCCCGATAGAGGTGCGTGGCGATGACGGCTCGGTGGAGATCGTGCGCCGTGATGAGGGCATCCGGCCCGGGACGTCGCTGGAGACGCTGGCCCAGCTCAACCCAGCTTTCAAGGAGGGCGGTATCGTCACCGCCGGGAACTCGTCGCAGATCGCCGACGGCGCCTCGGCCGTCCTGGTGACGAGCCGTGACAAGGCGGAGGACCTGGGCCTGCGCCCCCGCGCCCGCCTCGTCGGGTTCTCCGTGGTCGGCGTGGACCCGGTCGGCATGCTGACCGGCCCGGCACCCGCCACTGCCAAGGCGCTGGTCAACGCCGGCCTCAGCCTCGACGACATAGACCGGTTCGAGGTCAACGAGGCGTTCGCCACGGTGGTGGCGGTCTGGCTACGGGAGACAGGTGCCGACTGGGAGAAGACCAACGTCAACGGCGGGGCGATGGCGCTGGGGCATCCGCTGGGCGCCTCGGGAGCGAAGCTGATGGCAACCCTGCTCAACGAATTGGAGCGCACCGGCGGTCGCTACGGGCTGCTGACGATGTGCGAGGGTGCGGGCATGGCCAACGCCACCGTCATCGAGCGCCTCGGCTGAACGATGGACGTCGTGATCGCGGTGGCGATCGGAGTCGGCATCATGGCGGTGGCACTGTGGACCGTGCGGCTCCTGGCCACGCCCGGCCCCGAAGAACCCGACCCCGACGAGGTCCACGAGACCTCCATCGACTACAAATGCATCGTCTGCGGCCTCCGCCTGACGGTCACCGCCGCCCAGGAAGGCGAGACCGTCGCGCCAAGACACTGTCGTGAGGACATGGAGATTGTGTGAGGCCCATTGCCGAGATCGCGAGCGGGTCTCGCCGCGAGAAGTACTTGGTACTTGGTACTTGGTACTTCGCGGATACCAAGTACCAAGTACCCCTTGCTCGCACCCGGCTCGCGGTTGTGCGATCCCCTACCGATAGTTCAGGGTCATCGCGAAGCCGCCGGCGATGGCGGCGAGGCCGGCGAAGAGGTAGTTGTTCGACGTGCCGCCCGGCAACAGGTTCATGTAGTTGACGAGGATGATGAGCACGCCGAGGCCCATCAGCCCGAACATCGTCACCACATACCAGGTGGGCGACGGGCCCTTGTCCTTCGCCGGGTTGACGTGCTTCGGCGGCGTGGGGCGGTTGTGGGCTTTCTTGCGTGGTTTCGAAACGGGCATGATGCCGAGAGCGTAGTGCTCCCCCGGTGAGTTCACCCAACCGCCCCCCGGTTGGGGTACGCGGTGCGTTACCCTCTGGCGTCCGTAGCCGACCAGCGAGCCGACCATCACCACCTCACCCGCCGTCGCCACCGATGCACCGCCGCCCGCCGGGGTTCCCCGGGCGGGTCTCGGGGTCCGCCTGGTGCGCACCGTCGGCTGGACACTGATCTGGCTAGGGCTTCTCACCCTGGGATTCGTGGTGCACCAGCTCTATGTCACCGACTTCATCGCCCAGCGCCAGCAGTCGACCCTGGCGGAGGCGAGGCTGGTCAACAACGCCTCCGCCGTTGTCACCGAGGAGGTCGTGGTCTCACCGACTGGGGAGGAGCTGACGCTCACGTTGGAGAGCCCGCCCCCGCTCGGTGAAGCGTTCGCCCTCATCCGCATCCCGTCGATCCCGTCGCTGGCGGAGGGATGGAACGTCGTCGAAGGCGTGGCGGTGGAGCACCTGCGTACCGGCGCCGGGCACATGCCGGACACGCCTCTCCCCGGCCAGCCGGGCAACGCCGTGATCAGCGGGCACCGCACCACCTACGGTGCTCCCTTCCACGAGTTGGACACCCTGGTGGAGGGGGATCGTATCGAGGTCGACACCGCCATCGGCACCCACGTCTACGAGGTGCGGGAGGTGACCGACCTGGGCGCACCACTCGAGGAGGGGGCCGGGTTCGTGGTGGCCCCCACCGATGTGTGGGTGACCGACCCGCTTCCCGGTGGGTGGCTCACGCTGACGACCTGCCACCCCAAGTTCTCGGCGCGCCAGCGGCTCATTATCCGTGCCGAGATGGTGGACGGACCCAACGCGGCGGCGATCCGGGCGATGACGCCGTGATCCGCCGTGGCTTCAGGGCGCTACCGGGGCCACTCCCGGTGCGGATCGTGGAGACGCTGGTCCTCGTCGCCGTCTTGCTGGTGGCGCTCCACTTCTTCTACACCTGGCTGGGTCAGGTGCTGGTCGATCCCGGAGGAGGCATCGGATGAGGGTGCTCGTCATCGACAACTACGACTCGTTCACCTACAACCTGGTCCAGTACCTGGGCCGGCTCGGCGCCGAACCCGTCGTGTACCGCAACGACGCTCTCCTCCCCGAGGCCGCCGCACAGCTCGACATCGACCGGCTGGTGGTCTCGCCCGGTCCGGGTCGCCCGGAGAACGCCGGCTACTCGATGGCCTACATCGAGCGGCTCGCCGGGGAGGTGCCCATCCTGGGGGTGTGCCTGGGTCACCAGGCCATCGCCGCCGTGTTCGGTGGCGTGGTGCGCCGTGCCCCCGAGCCGAGGCACGGCAAGACGTCGACCATCAGCCATGACAACACCGGGGTATTCGCCGGCCTGAGCAACCCCTTCGAGGCGACCCGCTACCACTCCCTGGCGGTAACCGAGGTGCCCGACGAGCTGCAGGTGACCGCCCACAGCGAGGACGGGGTAATCCAGGGACTGCGCCACCGCGACCTTCCCATCGAAGGGGTGCAGTTCCATCCCGAGAGCGTGATGACGCTCGAGGGGATGCGCCTCCTCGCCAACTTCACCGGTCTCGCCGCGCCCGTACCGGTGTGACCACCCACATCGGGCGGGGCCGCCCCGGAGTCGGGCGTCGCGTGTGACCCTGGGGGCGGTGCATCCCCGGAGTTGCCCGGGAGGGACCGCACACAGGGCAATGCCCCGACGAGCACCGGTCCACCACGGTGAAGGCGATGCCCGTCTGAGCCAGTGCCGCCTCGGCGGCGGCGAAGGCCGCGTCCCCTGCTGTTCTGTGTGCCGGTAGTGCCATGGGGACAAGGTATCAACGGGGTATGACAAGAAAAGGGCACTCCGTACTCAGTATTCGAGTATTCGTCAGTCGGTGACCATGACGGGTTCCCGTTCGCCGGGGTCGGGGGCAATCCAGGGTTGGGGGATACCGGATGGCTAGGACGGTTGTGATCGGGAGCGGTAGCCGAGGACCAGGGCGACGCCTCCCAGGATCAGCGGAAGGGCGATGAGGGCGTGCCCGGAGAGCACCTCGCCGCCGATGGTGACGCCGAGGATCAGGGCGACCACCGGGTTCACATAGGCGTAGCTGGTGGCGAGAGCAGGACGGACGTTCTGCAACAGGTAGACGTAGGCGGCGAAGGCGATGGCCGAACCGAACACGGCCAGGTACAGCACCGCCAGCCAGGCGGTGAGGCCGGGAGGACCCTCGAAGCGCTCGCCACGCAACACCCCGGCCGCCACCAGCACCGGTGCCGCCGCCAGCATCTGGGCGGCGCTTGCCATCGCCCCCGCCGGTTGCTGTACCCGCCCGTTCCACACCGATCCCAGGGCCCACAGCACGGGGGCGACCACCAGCAGCACCACGCCGACAGTGTTGCCGTCGAAGTCCCCCTCGCCGCTGAGCACCACCACCCCGGCGATGCCGAGCCCCATGCCGGCCCATTCGATGGGCGCCGGCCACCGCCCGAACAGCCCGCTCCAAAGGGCGGTCCACAGCGGCACCGCGGCCGCGGCGGTGGCCGCCAGCGCCGAGCCGACACCGAGGCTCTCGGCGATGGTCACCAGTCCCACTCCGCCCATGAGCAGCAGGACGCCTACCTGCGCTGCCCCCCACCATTGCCGCGCCGTAGGCAGCGGGCTGCGGCGCCGGGCGAACGCCAGCACCAGCAGGCCGGCAACGGAGAAGCGGACCCCGTTGCCGATGAGCGGCGGGAAACCGGTCACCATGTACTTCAGGCCCAGGTAGGTGGATCCCCAGATGACGTACACCGCCGCCAGCGCCGCCGGGGTGAGCCAGCGCGTCGTCCGCGGACTCTCCGTGGTCACCATGGCACGCCAATCGGGCCGGGATCGGTGATGCCGGAGCGCCAGAGGTTCCACCATGCGGCGACGGCGTCGTCGAGCCGGGCGGCATCATCGGCAGCCAGCCACGACGCGACGATGGCCTGCCGGGTAAGGGTGGCGGCGGTCTCGGGACCGTCCCCGAACAGCTCGCTCACCTGGCGCAGCTCGCCGGCGAGGTCGCAGTGGAAGAAGGCGGGGTCGTCGGTGCTGATGGTGACGAGCGCCCCGGCGTCGAGGAGCGTGCCGACCGGATGAGACTCCCACGATGCTGCCACCCCGGTGCGGAGGTTAGAGGTGGGGCACACCTCCAGCGGCACCTGGTCCCGCACCAGGCGGGCCAGTAACTCGGGATCCTCCACGGACCGGACACCGTGCCCTATCCGCTCCACGCCGAGGGCGTCGAGGGCGCCACGGACGCTCTCCGGTCCCGCCGCCTCCCCGGCATGGGCGGTGAGACGCAGCCCGGCCGACTCCGCCCGGCGGTACACCGCGGCGAACGGCTCCGGAGGATGGCCCTGCTCGGAGCCGCCGATTGTGATGGCGACGATCCCCGCGTCCGCCATCGCGTCGATGGCCTCCTCGAGAACGGCGGCGCACCCGGCGGGCGACTTGTCCCGCACCAGATCGACGGTGAGCGCCACCTCTACGCCGTCTATGGAGTCGAGACCCTGCCGCACCGCCACCGCCATGTCGGCCAGGGCGAGCCCGTGGCGGGCGAAGTCCGACGGCGAGATCGACGCCTCGGCATAGACGATCCGCTGCTCCACCAACTCGGAGGCCACCGCCCTTCCCAGCGCGGCGAAATCCTCAGCCGTCCGCAGCCATCCGGTCATCCACCACCACGTCTCGATGAAGTGGGGGAAGTCGCGGTAGGAGAACATCCGCCGCATCGCATCGGCGTCGGGCACGGCCGGGTCGCCTCCGTAGGCCGTCACCCGCTCCCACAGCAGACGGTGCGGGATCGCCCCCTCGATGTGCAGGTGTAACTCGACCTTGGGGCACAGGTCGTAGACGGTCGGCGCGTGCGGCATCCGGCGCAGACTAGGTGTGATGGCACCGGTCTCCGTCGGGCGCTCGGACAGCGGGTCGACCGGTGGCGGGGCCAGCCACAAGGGGATGTCTGCTTGACCGGCGACGGTCCTACGCTGCGGGCCGACCGACCCTGGAGTGTGATGGAGCTTCACCGCTACACCGATGCGCCGAGCTTCCCGTTCGGACACCTCACCGTGCGCGACATGACGCCGGAGGGCTTCGACCGGTTGGCCCTCGCCGAGATCGAGGTCCCCATCGGGGCCGACAACCCGCCGTACGCGGCCACCGGCAACGACAAGATCTACGTCGGGATCACCGGCGATATCGAGTTCGTCGTCGGCGAGGAGACGGCGCGGCTACGGCGGGGCGACGTGCTCGTCATCCGTGCCGGTGACCGCTTCTCGTACCACAACGGCGGCTACGAGACCGGCCGCCTACTCGTGATCCAGGTCCCGGCCACCGCGTAAGGCGTCGCTCGACTCCTGCTACGCCCCCACGGTGCAGCCGAGGACGTCGATGAATCCCTGGGTGTCGCTGACGTATTCCCACACCGTGATCCAAGAGCCCTCGTAGTAGATCCCGCTGGTGATCAGCTCCATCCGTCCGTCGTGGTTGACGTCGGCAAAGCCGGTGATGCCGGGCCGCACCAGCAGGCTCTCGGTACCACCGCCCGAGTCGGGGATCACCGAGATCTCGAGCAGGAGTAACTCCTCCTCGCCCTGGATCTCCTTGAGCACGTAGATCACCCCGTAGGACCCCGGGGCTGCGTCGATGAGCGATCTCCCCTCGTTGTGGAAGGCCGCCACCGCGGTGTCGGTGACACCGTCGCCGTCGATGTCGGTCTGAATCACCTGGGTGATCTCCACCACAGGGTCGGCGATGTCGGAGGCGAGCAGTTCCCGGGTCCGCTCGACGAGGTTGGCGTCGTTGATGTTGCCGTTGCTGACGGCACGGGGAAACAGGTTGCCCGACGTCTGCACCGCGACACCGCCGGTGTCGCCGGGCGGCTGCGGGGTGAGGGGCACACGCCAGTGGCTCGACGGCGCCGACTCCTGCACCGGAGCACCGCCGGTGACCGTCGACGGTGAGGACCCGATCCCGATGCTCTGGTAGCTCTCGCCGCCGGACACGGGTAAGGAGGAGGCGTTGGTGGCGCGCTGCCAGCCGCCCTCCCACCATCCGGCGACGCACAGGTTTCCTGCCACCGTCATGGTGTCGGAGCCGGCCGGCTGCGTGGTGGTCGTCTCCGCCGTGGTGGTGGTGGTGGGAGCCAGCGTGGTGGTGGTCGTGGTCGCCTCCGTGGTCGAGGTGGTGGCCTCGATGGTGGTGGATGTCACCTCGGTGGTCGTCGTCGGCGCTGCGGTGGTCGTGGTGTCTCCCGGGATGGTGGTGGTGGTGGTGGACACCGGCACGTCGTCGCCGTCACGGGTGAGCAGGTAGATCAAGAGGCCGATGAGGGCGACCGTCAGGAGCACGATGATGGTGATCAGGGTGTTGCGGGTGCGCTGGGAGTCGCCGTCGTCCCCGTCGCCGGGACCGCCCGTCGGTGGCGGGTAATCGGGGGGCAGCCCGCCGGGCGGGATGGCCGGCATGAGCTGGGTGGCATCCTCGTCCATGGCCCAGGGAGGGGCTTCAGGCGGTGGGGCGGGGACCTGTTCGGGGACCGGGGGAGGCGTGGTCGGCGTGCCGTCTCCGGCCTTCGCTGTCGCCGCGGTGGGCTCATCGATGGGTGGCGGTTCGACCGGCCCCTCAGAGTTGGGGGGCCCGTCCGGTGGGTTCGTCATCAACACGCCTTTCGGGCGACGCGCGGGTGCCGACAGGATACGTCGTCACCGCCTCGACTCGCGGCAACGTCCGCTACGCGGGGCTCAGGCGGCGGGAAGGACGTGCCGGTAGATGGTGGCGAAGTGGATCGCCGAGGCGGTGACCACCAGCACGTGGAACGCTTCGTGGTACGAGAAGACGCGAGGCCACAACCGGGGCCGGTTGGTGACCAGCATCACCATGCCCACGGTGTAGAGGATCCCGCCCGTGGCGAGGAGAGCCACCGCGATGCCGCCGGCAGAGTGGGCGACCGGCCACATGATGATCACCGCCAGCCACCCCAGCGTTGTCGACAGGGCGACGCTGAACGTGTTCTTGTCCCGGGGGAACCATGCCTGCTGAGCGACGCCGATGGCGGTCAGCAACCACACCGTGACCAGGACGGCGACACGGAGCCCGCCGTCGAGGGCGGCGACCGCAATCGGCGTGTAAGTGGAGGCGACCAACACGTAGATCATGGAGTGGTCGGCGCGCTGCATGCGCTTCTTCCACAGGTTGCTCCAGGGCACGGAGTGATAGAGGGCGCTGGTGGAGTAGAGGGCCACCATGCCGAGGCCGAAGACGGCGGCGGCGATGCGCACCGGCCATGTCGGGGAGTGGGCCATGAGGTAGGCAGTCCCGATGACGGCCAGCACCGCCGCGGTGCCGTGGAGGAATCCCCGCACCGGGTTCTGCATGCGTCCCAGCGTTGCCCGTTCGATCGGATCGAGTGCCATGCACTGAGGCTACCGGTGGGTGCGCGCTAACCGGCGAGGAATCGCGCCGAATCGGCGCCACTTGGTAAACAACGGTAATCCGACATCAGGTCGGCTCGGGGAATGTGATCTGCCGCAGGCGAGGCAATGAGAGGAAGGTCCAGGCGGGAGTTTGGTCGAAGCAGGCGAAGACTTCTGACGGTTTGTGGCCAAATCTCGGCGAACTGCCCGCCGTCAGCGGAGTGGCTCGGGGGGCGTCGCCAGTCGGACTGCCGACGTGCGACGCCCCCTCACGCTCCGAACCGCCGGGGTCTCCTCATGCGGTGCGCCCCGAGGCCGCATTCGCGTATGCCCCTCTAGACCGCGGCTCTGTGGTGGGAGTCGGTGCCTTGGATCGACCGTCAGGCGGAGCGGGCGATGCCCGCGTCGCGCAGGACGCCGGCAGGGACCCCGGCAGCGCGCCAGGCGGCATATGTGATGCCCTTACGCTGCGAGTACCCCTTCACCGCGCCGACGAAGCCCTCCTCGAGAGCGGCCAGGTCGTTGGCCGCGGAGACGGTCTTGAGTGCCTCTTCGGCGTCGAGACGCTGCTGGAGCAGGTCCACCTTCTTCAGCGGGTCGCTCTCGGTGCCGAGCCTGGCGTCCAACTTCTCGATGCGGGAGTTGACAGACTCGGTGGTGACGGGACGGCCCGGCCTACGATTGGCAAGTGCCTCGAGATAGGCCTTGATCGCTCGTGACTCCTTGCGACCCTGTGCCAGTGCGTTCTTGTGCTCCTGGGACATTGCCATCTACTTAAACCTCCATGGGACGGGGACATACACATCTATCTTGCCACCACTGAAGCGTAATGCGAGATTCTGTATCAGAATGACTGACGTCGATGGAACCTAAGCAACAGATCAAACGGTCGCTCTACAGCCTCTACGAACGGCGCATTCTTCGCTATCTCGACCGCTCGGCGCTTCCCCGGCACATCGGAGTGATCCACGACGGTCACCGGCGGTACGCCCGCAGCGAAAGGCTGCCCGACTATGCCTCCGGTTACAGGGTGGGAATGGACAAGTTCATCGAGTTCCTCGGCTGGGCGGAGGAGTTGAGCATCCCTGCGATTACCTGCTGGTTGCTGTCCAAGGAGAACCTCAACCGCCCCGCAGCAGAATTGGAGCCGTACTACGACGTTCTCATCGAGATGTTCGACCGGATACCCGACGCCGTGGGCGAGCCGGTCAAGGTCCGCTTCATCGGGAGCCTCACCGAGTTGCCCCCGCGACTGGTGGCGGCCGCCGAACGCCTCCAGGTGGCGTGCAGCACGGGGGATCGCCGGGTGACCATTGCGCTGGCCTACGGTGGTCGCCAGGAGATCGTGGACGCCGCCCGGGATCTGGTGGCGAAGCTGGCCGCCGACGGCGTGCCGGCCCTGGAGATCGCGGACGCCATCGATGCCGACGCCCTGGCCCGCCACCTCTACGCGGCGGACCTGCCTGACCCTGACCTGGTCATCCGAACCTCGGGTGAGGCGAGGCTCTCCGGATTCCTGCTGTGGCAGGCGGCGTACGCCGAATACTCCTTCGTCGACGTCTATTGGCCCGCCTTTCGCCGTGTCGACTTCCTCCGTGCCCTTCGGGATTACACCCAACGCGAGCGCCGCTTCGGCCGCTAGCGGGGGGACAGTATCCAGTAGCCAGTAGCAGGACCAGCGCTCTTCAGGCTCTCGGTCCGATATCTGGCGCTGGTCACAGCAGAGGGCCGTGTCTCGGGTCGGGCCTGGGTCTTCGTACTGGATACGGGATACTGGATACGGGATACCCCTGATCACCGAGGCGTCTTGTCATCGTGATCGTTCGTCCCTTGCAAGATGCTCCTGGTCGTTGAAGGAGCGCAGCGAGAAGACGTGCCCATCGGCGAGGGGGACGGTGCGCACCCGGGCGATGGAGGCATGGCCCAGCATGAAGCGCTCCCACTCCCACGGTGTCGGCTCTACGCCGAGAAGGTAGGTCAGCGCCACCGAATTGGTACCGCCGTGGGCGACGATGACGATGCGCCCCGCCCGGCCCTCGTCGCGCCACATGTGGGGGCGGCCCTGCCGGTCGGGAGTTACGCCGCGCTCGGCGAGGACGTGGCCCAGCAGGTCGGTGACGCGGACGTGGAAGTCACGGAAGGTCTCGCCTCCCGTCATGCCGTCCCACCACTGCTCCGGCGGTCGGCGTTGCGCCTCGATGAAGATGCGCTGGACGTGCTCCTCGGGCTGCTCACTCCAGTCGGGAAGACGCATCTCCACCAGGTCGTCGAGCGTGACCGGCGCCACTCCGGTTGCCCTCACCAGAGGCAGTGACGTCTCCTGGGAACGCACCGCAGGTGACACCAGCAACTCCTCGATGGGGCGGGCGTCGGAACGGCTCAGGCGTCCCGCCACCCGCCCGGCCTGGACCTGCCCCAGCGGGGTCAGGCCCGGATCGTGCCGCGCCCGCCCGTCCACCGTCCACCGCGGTTGTCCATGCCGGATCAGCACGATCTCCATGCAGCGAGTATCCAGGATCCAGTAGCCGGTAGCCAATACCGGCCGCCCGGGCAACATCGGCGGGCTGTCTTGTCGCGGCGGCTCCACGAGCCGACCAGATCGTATGACCGAGTACCCTTCCGATCCATGAGCCCGTCACCGCGCCAGGCGCTGATCGACCATCTCGCGGCGCACGCGGTACGCACCGACGGGCCCTTCGTGCTCAGCTCGGGGGCGGTGTCCTCCTGGTACATCGACGCCCGGCGCACCACCTTCGACGGCGCCGGGGCGGCCATCGTGGGCGCTGCCGTCGCCGAAGTCCTCCCCCGGGAGGCGACGGCGGTGGGTGGGCTGACGATGGGCGCCGACCCGGTGGCGGTGGCGACAGCGATGACTGTGGGCAACGGGCTCAAGGCTTTCTCCGTGCGGCGCACAGCCAAGACCCACGGCACCGGCGGTCGCGTCGTCGGCCCGATCGGCCCCGGCGACAAGGTCGTCCTGGTCGAGGACACCACCACCACCGGGGGATCGTTCACCGAGGCCGCCGAGGCGTTGGAAGCCGAAGGCATCGACGTGATCGCGGCAGTGGCCCTGGTCGACCGCAGCGAGGGAGCCGTCGCCGAGTTGATGCAGGGCCGGGGGACGCCCTACGTGGCGCTGGCCACCGCCACCGACCTGGGGGTGGGATGAGATGAGCGCCCTGGTGTCGGTGCGCCGCTCGCCGATGCGCACCGTTCTCACCCTTCTCGCCGGGATCCTGTTGCTGCTGGCCGCCTACGACATCACCCGTGGCCATGTCATCTCCGGTTCACCCACCCGCCAGGATGTCCCAGAGGACCAGGTCGAGGTCAGCACCACACTCCCGCCACTCACCACCAAAGGCGAGAGCGAGCGCCGCACCGATCTGCTGTGGGGCACCGTGTTCGTCATGGCGGGCTTCGCGACCGTGGTCGGCGCCGTGGTGTCGCTGGCGCGGCGGCCGTCGCTGGTGGAGGTCGGCGAGGATTCTCTGCGCTTGAGGATCGCCGGTCCCGGGGCACTGGTGGCCATACCCTGGGAACATGTCGACTGGGTCCATTCCGGGGTCAGCGACGACGACGAGGCCACCCCGGCACGGGTGCTGCTGGTGCATGTCGACGATCCGGAGGACTACCCACGCTACCCGTGGGGGGCCATCTGGGACGGGGCCACCCTGATGATGGACGCCGACTCGTGGAACATGCCGCCCGAGGATGTGGTCAACCATGCCCGCATCGCGCTGGGAGCCCATCGTCGTGAGGCCGAGGCCGCCGCCGAGGCGGGCATCCAGCTGGCGCTGGGCGACCAGGCACCGCCTCCGGTGGAGCACGCCGATGCCGGTAGCGAGGCTGAGCCGTTTCCGGAGGCCGATCCGGTGTGATCGCCATCGGGGCGCATACCGGCGCCGCCGTCCCGCTTGTCGCCGCCGCCGAGCGGGACGCCGACCTGGTACAGATCTTTCTCTCCAACCCGCAGTCGTGGAAGAAGCCCGCCCCTCGGGCCGACGCCGAGGAGCTGCTCGCCTCCGAGCTCCCCATCTATGTCCACGCCCCGTACCTGATGAACCTGGCCTCGCCCAACAACCGCATCCGCATCCCCAGCCGCACCACCCTGCGTCATGCCGGCGAGGCGGCCGCGGCCATCGGCGCAGCCGGGCTGATCGTCCATGGCGGCCACGTCGGTGACGACGAGGACATCGCCGTCGGCTACGACCGGTGGCGCAAAGCGCTGGAGGCGTACGACGCCCCGGTGCCTGTCCTGGTCGAGAACACGGCAGGCGGGGGCAACGCCGTGGTCCGGGAGCTGGAGAGCTACGGCCCGCTGTGGGAGGCCATCGGCGATTTCGGTGTCGGCGCCTGCCTCGACACCTGCCATGCCTGGGCAGGCGGCAACGACCTGGCCGGCGCGATCGACGTCGTCACCGCCGCCACCGGCGGTGTCTCTCTGGTCCACTGCAACGACTCCCGGGATCCCATGGACAGCCGCCGCGATCGCCACGCCAACCTCGGCGCCGGGATGATCCCTCCGGATCTTCTCGTCCACGTGGTCCGCTCTGCCGGAGCTCCCGTCGTGGTCGAGACTCCCGACGAGAACGAAGGCCAGAAGCGGGATATCGCCTGGTTAAGAACCGT
>CAZOGW010000005.1:50189-71380 GCA_964579415.1 uncultured Acidimicrobiaceae bacterium
TACGCCTACCTCAGAAACGCCTCGCGGTCCCCCGCAGTCGCATCGCCACCTCCGATGAAGTCCTCCACGTGGGCGGCTGCAACGACGTCGCGGTACTGGACCGGTGGGCTCTTCATGAAGTACGCCGAGGGGGCCAGCAGAGGTCCGCCGATGCCGCGATCCATGGCCAGCTTGACGCAGCGCACCGCGTCGATGACTACTCCCGCCGAGTTGGGGGAGTCCCACACCTCGAGCTTGAGCTCCACGTTGAGCGGCACGTCGCCGAAGCTGGTGCCCTCCACCCTGATGTAGGCCCACTTGCGGTCCGACAGCCACGGCACGTGGTCCGAGGGGCCGATGTGGACGTCCTCTGAGCCGATACCCTGGTCGATCTGGCTGGTCACCGACCGGGTCTTGGAGATCTTCTTCGACTCCAGCCGCTCCCGCTCCAACATGTTCTTGAAGTCCATGTTGCCGCCGAAGTTGAGCTGGTAGGTGTGGTCGATGTTGAGGCCGCGATCCTCGAAGAGTCGGGCCAGGGTGCGGTGGACGATGGTGGCGCCTACCTGCGACTTGATGTCGTCACCGATGAGGGGCAGGCCGGCCGCGGCGAAGCGGCTTGCCCACTCCGGCCGGCTGGCGATGAACACCGGGATGCAGTTGATGAAGCCGACGCCGGCCTCGAGCGCTGCCTCGGCGTAGTGCTCGGTGGCCTCCTCGGAGCCCACCGGCAGGTAGGAGACGAGCACGTCGGCGCCGCTGCGGCGCAGCACGTCGGCGACATCGACCGGTTCGGCCGCCGACTCCTCGATCACCTGGCGGTAGTACTTGCCCAGCCCGTCGAGGGTCGGCCCGCGCTTCACCTCCACGCCCAGCTCGGGAACCTCGGCGAAGCGGATGGTGTTGTTGGTGCCCGCCCACATCGCCTTGGCGACGTCGCTGCCCACCTTGGCGGCATCGACGTCGAAGGCGGCGACGATCTCGATGTCGCCGACGTGGTAGCCGCCGAGGTCGACATGCATCAGTCCGGGGACCTGCGTCGACGGGTCGGCAGAGCGGTAGTACTCGACGCCCTGGATCAGGGAGTTGGCGCAGTTGCCGAGTCCGGCGATGGCGACACGGACCTTGGGGGATGTGCTCACAGGGATGGCTCCTTGCTCGGATAAGGGTCAGGGCGTGGCGGGTTGCCCGGCGCGGCTGATGGCGATCAGCTCGTCGAGCCAGGCGATGTCCGCTTCGACGGTGGTGACGTTGTGCCGCACCAGGGCCAGCGTGTAGGGGTCGGTGCGGGAGGCGGTGGCCCGTCGCAGCGCCTTGCGGGCTTCGCCGAGCCGGGTGACCAGCTCGGAGCGGCGCTTGCGCAGGGCCCGGGACCGCTGCTCGGGGGTGATGAACTCGAAGAAGGCGAGGCGCATGGCGAACCGGTCACCCTCCTCCAGGCCCTCGGCCTCGTCGATGAGGAGGCTGTCGAGGGCCGCGGTGCCGGTTTCGGTGAGGCGGTAGGCCTTGCGGCGCGAGGAGGGGCGCAGCGCCTCGATCCAGCCCTTCTTCTCGAGCCGGCGCAGCGCGGGGTAGAGGGCGCCGAACGACACCCGGAGGAACCCCAACTCGGCGAGCTGGTGCTTCAGGTCGTAGCCATGCCGCGGACCGCGGCGGAGGAGTCCAAGAACGGCGATGTCAAGCACGGCGATGAGTGTATCGAATCGATATAGATATAGCGAATAGCTATAGCCGGGCCGAGCAGTGGCGCGACTGCGAGGTGTCGGCGGAGCAGGGGTACTTGGTACTTGGTACTTGGTAGGGCGGCGATACCAAGTACCAGGTACCAGGTACCTGCCCGGGGCGACAACGCCTTAAGAATTCCTGCCTACCTAACATCCGCGTGGTGCGTAACTGGCGGCGATGGACGCTTTGGGTAGGTGGAGCGCTCATCGTTCCGCCCCTGATCGTCGTGGCGACGTGGATCATCGATGATCGCCTCGTTCACGGTGACATGGTGGCGCGCAACGTCATGCTCGACGGCGGCACTTTGGCGCCGATCGCCATCGGCGGGCTCGGCCTGGCGGAACTGGAGGGCGAGGTCGACCGACTCGCCGATGCCACCGGGGACCTCGAGGTGGTTGTGGAGGCACCCGACCGCGAGCTGATGACGACCAGCGCCACCGCGGGGATCGCCCTCGACGGCGACGAGGTGGTTTCCCGGGCACTGGCGGTGGGTCGTGAGGGCTCACCGCTCGATCAGATCACGAACTGGCTGCAGGGCTTCAGCGCGCCGCGACGCGTCGAATCCGCCTACACCTTCGACGAGGATGCCTTCGCCGCCTGGCTCGACGCCGAGCCTGCTGTGATCGCATCCGAGCCCGTGGAGCCATGGTTCACCGGGGAGTCCGGCGAGTTGGAGCTGAGCCCGCCCGTACCCGGGCAGCGCCTCGACGTGGCGGCCACGACTGCCGCCGTGGCCGACGCCGTCGGTGCCTCCCCGCCGCCGGTGCGGGTCGCGATGGGATGGACCCCGATTCCCACCCGCATCGACGAGGCCGGGTTCCAGGCCGGCGTGGACGAGGCGGAGCGCCTCGCCCGCAGCGCCCTCACCCTGCGGGTGGGCAACCAGGTGGCCCGCCTCGGACCGGAAACGATCCGCCGCTGGATCCGCTCCGAGGAGGACGGCGACCGTCTCCGCGCCGTTTTCGTCGATGGCGGTGCGGTTCACGACGACGCCGAGGAGGCGCTGGCCGATATCCAGACCGAGGGCGTCGACCCGGTGTTCAGCATCGTCGACGGCGAGGTGGCGGTGGAGTTCGGCGAGCCGCCGGAGCGCTGCTGCGACGGCGACGTCACCGACATGCTCTTCGAGGCCGCCAGCGACGGTACCGGCAACGTCGTGGTCCTCCCTCTCGTCGCGGTGGAGGACGCCGAGGCCCAGGCCGCCCGCTTCGGCATCCGCGAGGTGGTTGGCGAGTTCACCACCAACCATGCCTGCTGCGAGAACCGGGTCACCAACATCCAGCGCATGGCCGACATCGTGAGGGGGACGGTCATCCCTCCCGGCGGCGAGTTCTCGCTCAACGGACACGTGGGGCGCCGCACCCGGGAGAACGGGTTCGTCCCCGCCGGGGCCATCGCCCAGGGTCACTTCCGGGACGAGGTCGGCGGGGGAGTGTCCCAGTTCGCCACCACCTTGTTCAATGCCGCCTTCTTCGCCGGGCTCGACATACCGGTCTACCAGTCGCACACCATCTACATCAGCCGCTATCCCTACGGCAGGGAGGCGACCGTGTCGTGGCCGGCGCCCGACCTGCAACTCGTCAACGACACCCCCTACGCCATGATGCTCTGGCCGACCTACACCGGCAGCTCCATCACCATGCAGATCTGGTCGACTCCCTACTTCGATGTGGAGCAGACCGGCCAGCGCAGCTACGGCTGGGGTGCCGCCTGTACCCGGGTCGAGACGGATCGCCGCCGCACCAGTCCCGACGGCGAGGTGCTCGAGGACACCTTCCTCGCCACGTACCGCCCTGCCGAAGGTGTCGACTGCGCCGGCAACCCCACCCCCGAGCCGGACGACTAGCTAGCTTGTACGTACTACGTACGACGTACTACGTCTGACGAGCGAACTCACCTCCGCGTCCATCGGGCTCTCGATGACTCAAGCCCCCTGAGAAACCCGGTGAGCTTCGTCGCGCTTCTTGCGTAGTACGTAGTACGTAGTACGTAGTACGTGATACGCTTCCCGCGCCGTGACGTACATCGACAGAGGGCCGGGTTATGACGGGCCACCGCTCGACGCCGCCGAGCTAGGCGAGGATCCCCTCGCCGCCATCCGTGGCTGGCTCGACGGCGCCTTCGATGCCGGTGTGCCGCAAGCCAACGCCATCAGCCTGGCCACGGCCAACGAGGCGGGCCGCCCCTCGGTCCGCACCGTGCTGGTCAAGGTGGTCGACACCGGCCTGGTGTTCTTCTCCAACTACGCATCGCGCAAGGGCGTCGAGATCGATGTCAACCCTTGGGCGGCGGCGTCCTTCACCTGGCTGCCCCTGCACCGGCAGATCCGGGCAACGGGCCGGGTGGAGCAGGTGACCACCGAGGAGTCCGACGCATACTGGCTCACCCGCCCCCGCGGCGCCCAACTGGCCGCGGCGGCATCGGCGCAGAGCCGCCTGCTCGTCGACCGTGCCGAGTTGGAAGCCCGGGTGCTGGCTCTCGACACCGAGCATCCCGACGAGGTGCCCCGCCCCACCTCCTGGGGCGGCTACCGGCTGGTCCCGGTGCGCGTCGAGTTCTGGGCCGGCCGCGCCGACCGCATGCACGACCGTATCGAGTACGTGCGCGACGGCGAGGGCTGGATCCACCGCCGCCTCTACCCCTGATCAGTAGGTGCCACCGAGTTTGGTGTGGTCCCACGAGACGACCTTGACCGGGTGGACGATCACCCCGGTGTTCTTCTCGGCGTAGCGGCCGAAGGCGACCTCGAGGGCGTCCGGCGCCAGGTCCACCGGGGCGTCTCCGACCATCGGGTAGCGGGCGGCCAGCGCACCGTACATGGCGAGGACCCTGTCCCGCTCGGTCACCAACTGGGCCTCGCCCTTGATCATCACGCCCTGAAGTTCGGAGTAGGCCAGGCCGGCCTCCGCCAGGACGGTCAGCCTCGGGTCGCGTTGCAGGTTGACGATCTTCTGCGACTTGGTGAACGACCGGAACGCCACCTTGCCGCCGTCGAGGAAGAACCACATCGGCGCCAGGTGGGGGAACCCGTCCGGCCCCTGTGTCGCCACCTGCAATGTATGGCGGGAGAGGAGGAAGGCGTCGACCTCCTCCGGGCCCATCGTGATGTCCTTGCGTGCCATGAGATCAGTATCCAGTATCCAGTCTTCAGTATCCAGTAGCGGCCAGGCCCGGGGGAACTCAGGGTTCGCCGGGCGGCGACGGTCGGTAGAATGGCAGAGTGGCTCGGGCACGGGTGACCCCACCGGGCAGCCGAGGCCCGCCGGAGCCGGACGAGCACCTGTTCGACGTCCCCCAACCCTCGGTGGTGGGGAGAGAGGAACGCCATGGCAGGCTACGCCGCCGACGGCCCCAGGGCCGCTCCCAAGATGACCGCCCCCCGGGTCGTCGCCCGCAAGGGCGGTGACAGACTGCGCATGGTCACCGCCTACGACTCGACCGCGGCGCTCATCGCCGACCGCGCCGGGGCCGACATCATCCTGGTGGGGGACTCCGTGGCCAACACCACGTTGGGCAGGGACAACACACTCGGGGTCACCGTCGACGAGATCGTCCATCACAGCGCCGCGGTCGCCTCGGTGCGGCCCCGGGCGATGGTGGTGGGGGACATGCCCTGGCTCTCCTATCACGGCACACCGCAGGAGACCGTGCACAATGCCGGCCGCCTGGTGCAGGAGGGTGGCGCCGAGGCGGTGAAGGTGGAGGGTGGCCGCAAGCGGCTGCGGATGGTCGACGCCATCCTCGATGCCGAGATCCCGGTGATGGGCCACCTGGGGCTCACTCCCCAGTCGGTGCACGCCATGGGCGGCTACCGGGTGCAGGGCAAGGATGCCGCTCCCGCCCACGAGATGATCTCCGACGCCATCGCGCTCGCCGACGCCGGCGTCTTCGCCGTGGTGCTGGAGGGGGTGCCCGACGTGCTCGCCGAGATCATCACCGCCGAGATCGCCGTTCCCACCATCGGGATCGGGGCCGGCCCGCACTGCGACGGGCAGGTGCTGGTGTACCACGACGTGCTCGGGCTCACCGAGGGCCACGTCGCCAAGTTCGTGCGCAGGTACGCCGAGTTGGCCGACGTCGCCGTGGACGCCCTGGAGAGGTTCTTCGCCGACGTCCAGGACGGGAGCTTCCCCGGGCCGGACGAGACCTATCACATGTCACCGGAGGCGGAGGACATGTTACGCCAGCTCAACCAGGCCGGCCCGACGCCCTACCGGGGCGCCGTCGTCGACCACCTCCTCGCCGACGAGGCGATGGAGTCGTAGCCGGAGGGGGTTCCCCGGTTCATCCGCATCACGGTGGCGTCGGCGGGCCGATGCGGCGCCGCAGTCGAGCCGCCAGCCTTCGCTCCGGTTCGACGGTGCGGTCGGTCCTGTCGAACCCGGTGGCGCCCAGGATCTCCAACTCGGGCCAGGCGCGCTCTCGTTGACCGCGCAGTACGGGCAGCCCGGTCGCCTGGACGGCCCGGTTGGTCATCTGGAAGGCGGCTGCCTGCTCGACGGCGGTGATTGCCGCTTCAGGTCCGATGGCGGTCGCCACCGCCTCGACGGCTGCCGGGTCAGGATGGGCCCGTCCCGCCTGGCCGGCGAGACGCACCAGCTCCCGAGCCGCAGGCACGCCGCTATCCACCTCCGGATCGACGATCCCGCGGATGTCGACGGCCATCCCGCTGCGGCGGGCGCTCGACTGCAACGACAAGAGGTGGCCCAGGGTGCAGTAGAAGCACCGGTTGGCCAGCGACACGGCGACGACGATTATCTCCATCTGCTCCCAGGTGAGGTGGCGCACGACCGGCTCCCAGCGCTGCCGGCTCGGCATGTAGAGGCGGTCGAGGATCCGGCTCATCGTCGCCGCCACCTCAGGCACCGCGCTGAAGGCGTTGCGGGGCACCGGCGGGAAGGCCATCGCCACCCAGCCGACGTCGCTCCGCAGCCTCCGGGGCCGGGTGCCGCCGGTGGCCGGTCCGGGCAGGGGCTCGGGAAGGGGGGCAGCGCCGGCTCCGAGCATGCCCGTCAGGCTGTCGACGGCGGACAGGCAGGCAACCACTCCGGCCAGCTCGACGTAGCGGGACTCTCCCAGATCGTCGACGAAGCGCCGCACCGTCTGGCGCGTCAGCGAGCCGGGGGACGAGGCGATGGTGCGGGCCGCCTCGACGGCCGTGGCGCTCAACCGGCCATCGCCGCCGCGGGCCGTGGCCGCGATCGCCACCCGCTCGACACCCGACCACCCCGGGCCGGGAGAGGCGAGGCGGCGCCAGAAGCCGTCGAACAACGCCGCTACGTCCGCAGGGACCGGTAGGACCGTGCCGGTCAAGGCGAACAAGGCGGCCCCGGGAGGGGGAGGCTCCATCGGTCAACAGTACCGACATCGAAACGCCGGGAGCCGGTGCGAGCCACCTGGTCCGGCACCGGCGGCTCAAGCACCTTGGGGCGCGGTACACTTGTCTTTCGCAATACCCCTGCTCCCGGAGGTACCGGGGGCCTTTCGCTGGCGCGAATGTCCACAGGAGGTGAGAACTTTGCGTTCATACGAGCTCATGGTCATACACCGGCCGGAGATGGCCGAGGATGACGTGGTCGCCCAGATCGGTGAGGTGGAGAAGGCCATCGCCGAGGCCGGGTCGGTCCATTCCAAGGATCTGTGGGGCAAGCGCCGCTTCGCCTACGAGATCAACCACCTGCACGAGGGCTACTACTCGGTGCTCGTCTTCGAGGCCGAGTTCGAGTTGGTGGAGCGCCTCGATCGCGCCCTGCAGCTCTCGGATGCGGTGATCCGCCACAAGATCCTCAGGGCCGACGCCGCCTGAGCCGGCCCGGCGGAATCCTGTCACACCGCGCCGCCACAATGTGCGCCACGGGGACCGGACGGCCGCCGGCACGCCCCCGGCACGGGGCGAGAGAGACGAGAGGCAACAATGAGCAGAGACAACAGCGTCACCCTGGTCGGCAACCTGGTCGAGGACCCCGAGCTGCGCTTCACCCAGTCCGGCGTCGCCATGGCGAGCATCCGGCTCGCGGTGAGTCGTCGCTACCAGGACCGCAACAACGAGTGGCAGGAGCAGACCAGCTTCGTCGGCGGCACCGTCTGGCGCGACATGGCCGAGAACGTCGCCGAGTCCCTCACCAAGGGGACCCGGGTCATCATCACCGGCGAGTTGGAGCAGCGGACCTGGGAGACCCAGGAGGGCGAGAAGCGCTCGGTCATCGAGATCCGCATCGATGACATCGCACCGTCGCTGCGGTGGGCCACCGCCAGCGTCACCCGCACCCCGCGTTCGGGGAGTTCGGGCAGCTACGGGGCCGGCTCGTCGACACCGCCGGCTCCGGTCGCCCCGCGCGAAAACTTCGACGCCGATGAGGCCCCCTTCTAGGCCACGGCGCTCCACTCACCCGACACCGAGATCACAGGAGAGACCATGCCACCGAGCAAGAGAACCACCAAGCGGCGGCGACCGACCGCCGCCGACAGCAGGCGACGGAAGAAGGTCTGCGCCTTCTGCCGCACCAGCGGAGACGTCCCCGTCATCGACTACAAGGACATCGCCGTGCTGCGCCGCTACATGTCCGACCGCGGCAAGATCCGTGCCCGCCGCGTCACCGGCAACTGCGGCATCCACCAGCGCAAGATCTCCATCGCCATCAAGAACGCCCGCGAGATGGCCCTGCTGCCCTACGTGTCGACCCGCCCATGACGGCCAAGCTCATCCTCATCAAGGACGTGCCCGACCTGGGTACCAAGGGAGACATCGTCGACGTCGCCGACGGTTACGCCCGCAACTTCCTCGTGCCCAAGGGCCACGCCGTCCCCGCCACCCGCGGCACGCTGGCCCAGGCGGAGGGGATGCGCCAGGCGCGAATCGAGTCGGAGCGCCGGGTTCGCGCCGAGGCCGACCAGCTTGCCCAGAGCCTGGTGGGAACCAGGGTCGTCGTAGCGGCTCGGGCCGGTGACGAGGGCCGCCTGTTCGGCTCCATCGGAACGCACGACATCGTCGAGGCGGTGAAGAAGTTCACCGGTGTCGAGGTGCCGCAGCGGATGGTCACCATCGAGAAGCCCATCAAGGAGATCGGACTCCACGAGGTCTCGATCCAGCCCCACCCCGAGGTGGAGTTCCGCCTCACCCTCGACGTCATCCCGGTCTGAGCCGGCCCAGGCACGCCCTCCCCGACCTCGTCCGGAGGCAGGGGAGGGCGCCACGAGGGATATACACTGGCGCCGTGATGGACACCCCCGTCTCCATCGACCGGCCCGGCGAGGCATGCGGAGTCTTCGGGGTGTACGCACCCGGTATGGACACGGCCCGCCTCGTCTACTTCGGCCTGTTCGCACTGCAGCACCGCGGTCAGGAGAGCGCCGGGATCGCCGTCGCCAGCCAGGACAACCTCACCGTCGTCAAGGACCTCGGTCTGGTCGCCCAGGTGTTCGACGAGCCCACCCTGGCCACCCTGGAGGGCCCGCTGGCGATCGGCCACACCCGGTACTCGACCACCGGCTCGTCAGTGTGGGAGAACTCACAACCTCTCTACCGGCAGGTCGGCGACAACGGCATCGCCCTCGCCCACAACGGCAACCTCACCAACACCCGCCAGCTCGCCGAGCAGTACGGCAAGCTCTTCGCCACCACCGACTCGGAGCTGATGACCGAGGCGCTGGCGGCGGCCATGCACGGCGGCCTCAGCCTGGAGAAGGCGGCACTGGAGACGCTGCCCCGCTTCGAAGGAGCCTTCACGCTGGCCCTGATGGACCAGAGCACGCTGGTGGCGGTGCGCGACCCGTACGGATTCCGGCCGCTGTGCCTGGGGCAGATCGACGGCGGCTGGGTGGTGGCGTCGGAGACGGCCGCCCTCGACATCATCGGCGCCCGCTTCATCCGCCAGATCGAGCCGGGAGAGATGCTGGTCATCGACGGCGGAGAGTTGCGCAGCCACCGTCCCTTCGACCCGGCCCCGAGCCGGCTGTGCATTTTCGAGTTCGTCTACTTCGCCCGGCCCGACTCGATGCTCGACGGCCGCAACGTCCACGCCGCCCGCTGGCGTATGGGCCACCGCCTCGCCGAGCAGGCGCCGGTCGGCGCAGAAGTGGTGGTGCCCGTCCCCGAGAGCGGGATACCCGCTGCCCAGGGGTTCGCCGCCGCCTCCGGCATCCCCTACACCGAGGGGCTGGTGAAGAACCGCTACGTGGGCCGCACCTTCATCTCGCCGGCCCAGTCGATGCGGGACCAGGGGATCCGCATGAAGCTCAACCCCATCCCCGAGGTCCTCGACGGCCGCAGGGTGGTGCTCATCGACGACTCCATCGTCCGCGGCTCCACCACCCGCCAGTTGGTGCGCATGGTCCGCGGCGCCGGCGCCCGCGAGGTGCACCTGCGCATCTCGTCACCGCCGTACCGCTGGCCGTGTTACTACGGCATGGACACCGGGGACCGCAGCACGCTGCTCGCCGCCGACCGCACCATCGACGAGGTGGCGGAGTTCCTCGAGGTCGACTCGCTCGAATACCTCGACCTGGACAACCTCATCGGCGCCACCGCACTGCCTGCCGACGGTTTCTGCACGGCGTGCCTGTCGGGGGAGTACCCCACGTCGATCGAGGACGGCGCCGGCGACAAGTACCTGCTGGAGCACCCGTGACCACGTA
This sequence comes from uncultured Acidimicrobiaceae bacterium, assembly GCA_964579415.1. Classification (GTDB taxonomy): domain Bacteria; phylum Actinomycetota; class Acidimicrobiia; order Spongiisociales; family UBA5794; genus CAZOGW01. The sequence continues at coordinate 60,528 of CAZOGW010000005.1, forward strand.
CCGCGCCTCCGGGGTGGACCTGGAGGCGGCCGACAGGGTGGTCGACGAGATCGGCCCCGCCGTCACCGCGACCTGGGGCGACGGTGTCGTCGGCGGCTTCGGCGGATTCGCCGCCGGCATCCGGCTTCCCGCCGGGTACACCCGTCCGGTGCTGATGATGTCCACCGACGGCGTGGGCACCAAGGCAGACCTGGCCCGGCAGGCCGGAAGGCTCGACGGGCTCGGGTTCGACCTGGTGGCCATGTGTGTCGACGACCTCGCCGCCGCCGGAGCACGACCGCTCGCCATGACCGACTACCTCGCCGTCGGCGCCATCGACGTGGAGGTCGTCTCCACCCTGGTCCGCTCGGTGGCCGACGCCTGCGCCGCCGCCGGCGTCGCCCTTCTCGGAGGCGAGACCGCCGAGCATCCCGGAGTGATGCCGTCAGGGGAGTTCGACCTGGCCGGGGCCGCCCTCGGCGTGGTGGAGGAGGGGAACGAGATCGACGGCACGGCGGTCTCCCCCGGGGATATCGTCCTCGGCATACCCAGCCCCAACCTGCGCTCCAACGGCTTCTCCCTGGTCCGGGCCATCCTCGCAAGCGGCCCCCGCCTCGACGACCCGCTCCCCGGGTGCGACGGTGCCGTCGCCGAGATCCTGCTGGCCCCGTCGGTGATCTACGCCCCCGCCGTCGTGGACCTGGTGGCGGCGGTCGAGGTGCACGGCATGGCCCACGTTACCGGAGGTGGGCTCCCCGGCAACGTCCGCCGCATCCTTCCCTCCGGGTGCGATGCCGCCATCGACACCGGCTCGTGGGAGCCGCCGCCCGCCTTCGCCGCCGTGCAGCGCCTCGGCGACGTCCCCGACTCCGAGATGTTCACCACCTTCAACATGGGCATCGGCTTTGTGGTGGTGGTCCCACCCACCGAAGCAGGCCCCGCCCTGGCCTCCCTCGGCAGCCGGGGCCACGCCGCGCTACCGATCGGCTCCATAGCCCCCGGCACCGGCCAGGTCCATCTTCTTACGTAGCACGTCCCTTTTGTAACCGGTGCCACGCGTCCTGTGTCTTACGCTTAGAGCATGGCGAACACGGTGCGGTTGGTGACGGAGCCGGAGGGATACGGCGCGGCGGTGGGGTTGGTGCGCCGCTACGTCGCCGAACTCGGACCTGAAGCCGGTACCCCGATCGATCCCGGATCTGTGGACGTCCCTGAGGCGGCCGGCGACGATCACGGCGCCACCTTCCTCGCCGAGAGCGATGGCCGGCCGGTGGGGGTGGTGCTGGTGCGTCGCATCGGCCACGACGTCGCCGAGATGAAACGCATGTACGTCCTCTCCGAGGCACGCGGCCTCGGCCTGGGATCCCGCCTCGCCCGCCACGCCATTGCCTTCGCCCGCCGCGCCGGGTTCCGCCGCCTTCTCCTCGATACCGATACCGAGACAATGGAGGCGGCCAACCGCCTCTACGAGTCGCTCGGCTTCGTCGACACCGCGCCGCACCGCCACAACCCGGTTCCGTTCGCCCGCTTCCTGGCCCTCGATCTGGCCACCATACCCATCCCCGCTCCCGTGGGCGTCGTCCTCGCCGGGGGCGCCGGCACCCGCATGGGCGCCGACAAGGCCCGGGTCGAACTGGGCGGCGTTCCCAATGCGGTGCGAATCGCCGGCGTCATCGAAGCTGCCGGGCTGGCGCCGCTGGTGGCGGGGGGCGAGGCGCCGGAAGGGTTCGCCCACGTCCCCGACGCCCCCGGCATGAACGGCCCGGTGGCGGGTGTCGTCGCCGCATTCCGCGCCAACCCGGGAGCCGACCTGCTGGTGGTGGCCACCGACCAGCCCTACCTGCGCACCACGACGGTGCGCCGGCTGCTGGCCACGGCCGGCGATGCCGTGGCGCCGGTGGATGGGCGCCGCCAGACGACGTGTGCCGTCTACCGCGACGCCTGTGTCCCCATCCTGGAGCGCCTCGCGGCCGAGAACGGGGAGGCGTCATTGCAGACCCTCCTCGATCGTGTCGACACCACCGAGGTCGACGAGGCGACCTGGGGAACCTGGGGCGAGGACGGCCGTTCCTGGCTCAGCCTGGACACCCCGGAGCTGGTTGCCGCGGCCCGCGCCAGTTGGCCGGCACCACCGATGTAGGTACTAGGTACTACGAAGAACGTACCTCGCGGTACCGAATACTGAATACCGAATACCGAACAACGGTACGCTCATCGCCCATGAGCGGCCTTCCCGGTTCCCGGGTGATCACTGTCGAGCGTGAAGAGCACGTGGCCACCGTGTGGCTGGACCGGCCCGACAAGCTGAACGCGATGGCGCCGGAGTTCTGGGAGGATTTCCCCGCGATCGTGGATGCCCTGGGGGATGACGAATCGGTCCGGGCCATCGTGGTCGCCGGGCGGGGGCGGGCCTTCACCGTCGGCCTCGACCTGGAGGCGTTCGCCCCGCTCCTGCTGTCCGATGCCGGGACCTCGGTCGCCGGCCGGCGGGAGTTCCTCGCCATGGCCACGCGCATGCAGAAGGCCTTCAGTTCCCTCGCAGACAACCCCAAGCCGGTAATCGCCGCAGTCCATGGCTGGTGCATCGGCGCCGGGCTGGACCTCGTCACCGCCTGCGACATCCGCCTCGCCGCCGAGGACGCCGTGTTCTCGGTACGGGAGACCAGGATCGCCATGGTGGCCGACGTTGGCACCCTGCAGCGCATGCCCCGTATCGTCGATCCCGGCTGGCTGGCCGAGGTGGTGTACACCGGGCGTGACTTCGGCGCCGCCGAAGCACACCAGGCACGACTGGTGACCCGGGTGCTCCCGGACGCCGCCCTCACCCGGATGGCGGCACAGGAGATGGCCGCCGCCATCGCCGCCAACTCGCCGCTGGCGGTCCAGGGCGCCAAGGCGGTGCTCCGCCGCGGCACCGCCTCCGCCACCGCCGACGCCCTCGACCACGTCGCCTTGTGGAACGCCGCCTTCCTCCATTCCGACGACCTCGCCGAGGCTGTCCGTGCCCACCTGGAGCGGCGCCCGCCGGACTTCACCGGAAGGTAGCCCGAGCCGGGAACGGGACCCGGGCCCGTGTGCGACAATGCCGGCGTGCTGACCACGCCACGCTCGTCCCGCTCACACCTCTTCGCCGCTCCGTAAGCTCCGGCGAACTCCCGCCGCTGCCCGCCACCTTGCACAGGAGCTGTCCGCCATGCCTGACCTCAAGAGCCGCCACGCCAACGTCATCGCCCCCGTTATCGGATTCGACACCGACATCGAGATCGTCGCCTCGGAAGGGAGTTGGGTCACCGCCGCCGACGGCAGGCGATACCTCGACTTCACCTGCGGCATCGCCGTGTCCAACCTGGGGCATCAGCCGCCCACGGTCAAGCAGGCCGTGATCGAGCAGATCGACAAGCTGTGGCACGCCGGGGGCGTGTTCCGTTACGAGACGCTGGTCACCGCCGCCGAGCGGCTGCGGTCGGTCACCCCGGACGGTATCGAGAAGTTCTTCTTCATGAACTCGGGCGCCGAGGCCGTAGAGGCTGCGGTGAAGCTGGCCCGCAAGACCACCGGCCGGCAGGGCGTCATCGTGTTCCGCGGCGGGTTCCACGGCCGCACCATGGGGTCGGTCAGCTACACCACCTCGAAGGCCAAGTACCGGCAGGGCTACCACCCGCTGGTGGGCTCGGTGTTCGTCACGCCGTACCCCCGGGGCTTCCGCTGGAAGATGACCAACGAGGAGGCCACCGCCCGAGCCATCCAGGAGCTCCACCTGCTCCTCGACCACGAGATCACTCCCGGCGAGGTTGCCGCCTTCCTCATCGAGCCCCTCCAGGGTGAGGGCGGGTACTACCCGGCCGGCAAGGCGTTCCTCGACGAGTTGCGGCGCCTCGCCGACGAGCACGGCATCCTGCTCATCGTCGACGAGGTGCAGACCGGGTTCGGTCGCACCGGGGATTGGTTCACCAGCGACGTGTACGGCGTTCGCCCCGACGTCCTGGTCCTGGGCAAGGCCATCGCCAACGGCTTCCCCCTCTCGGCGGTGGGCGCCTCCGCCGAGCTGCTCGACTCGTGGCCGCCCGGCTCGCACGGAACCACCTTCGGCGGCAACCCGGTGTGCTGCGCCGCCTGCATCGCCACCGTGGAAACGCTCGCCGACGTGGTCCCGCATGTGGGGAAGCTCTCCCAGCACGCCTTCGACCGCTTCGGAGAGATGGCGGGCAAGCATCCCACCATCGGCGACGTGCGCGGCCTGGGCCTGATGATCGGCATCGAGCTGGTGGGCGAGGACGGCCACGCCCCGGCACCGGAGGCGTACCAGCATCTCCACGACCACACCCTGGCCGAAGGCATGTTCCTGCTGCCGTGCGGCCCGCAGGGCAACATCATCCGCTTCATCCCGCCCCTCAACGTCTCCACCGAAGAGCTCGACCACGGCATCGACATCATCGACGCGGGCATCGCCTCCTGGGAATCGAGGATCTAGTACTTAGTACTTAGTACTTGTTGGGGTTTACCGCGGCCGGGGAGGATCAGCGCTATGGCGGCTGCCGCCAGCGCGGCGATGAGAGCCCATTCGCCGTAGCGGGTGTAGATGGTGGGGGCGCCGGTCTGGTAGTTGATCCGGTGCGTCAGCGTTTCCTCCACGAACAGGTCGGTCGAGGCGAGCACGGCACCGGCAGGGCTGATGAACGCCGATTTGCCGGTGATGGCGGCAATGACCACGTTCTGACCGACGGCGGCGGCATTCACACTGGCCAGATCGATGAGCTGGTCGGCCGCCGGGGTGTGGCCGTAGCTGCTCTCGTTGGTGGGTACCACGATGACCTGGGCACCGGCGACCACGGTGTCCCGGTAGTAGCGGGTGAAGGCGGCCTCGAACGAGATCAGCGAGCCGATCTGGCCCTGGTCGGAGACGAAGACGACCGGAGCCTCGCCTCTCTCCATGTCCCGGGGCACCCGGGCGATGGCCGGGAGCACGCTGAACAGGCGGCGGGCGGGGACGTACTCTCCGAACGGCACCGGGTGGCGCTTCCGGTACTGGTCGAGGAGCGAACCGGTGGGCCCGAAGAAGTAGTTGACGTTGAGGAACGTGTCCTCGGATCCCTCCGTCCCGCTCACCAGCAGGTAGGCGCCGAGCCGGCGCGCCTCGCCTTCCAGCGCGGCCCGCACCTCCATGTTGGAGATGGGGTCGTAGGGCGTACCCAGGGAATTCTCCGGCCACACCACCAGGTCCACCGTTCCGGCGGGAATCTCACGGGTCAGCGCCAGGTGGGACTCGAAGATGAGCCGGTTCTCGTCGGGGCAGTGGACCTGCGGGCACGGTGTCCCGCCCTGGACCACGGCGACGTCCAGTTCCGGACCCGTCGCCGACGGGGGGAAGAGCCCGCCCCCCAGCATGAGGAGGAACCCGACCACCAGTGGATCGACGACCAAGCGCCAGTTCTCGGTGTCTTCGACGACCAGCACCAGCCCGGCGGCCACGGCCACCGCGATCAGCGACCAGCCGATGGGACCGATCCACTGGGTGGCCCCGATGAACCCGGGGACACCGGCGATGGCGACTCCGAGTGAGCCCCAGCTGAAGCCCCCCAACGGCCATGTACCCCGCAGGAACTCGAGTAGTCCCCAGGTGGCGGTGACCACCAGCCACCACCGCGCCGGGGGCCAGTAGCGGAAGGCCCAGGCGACGACGGCGAACACCACCATGAACAGCGACTGCATCACCGACAGCGGCAGCCAGGCGAGAAGCTCCAACTCCACCAGCCAGTAGAGCAGCGGCACGAAAAAGAAGAGACCGAACACCAGCCCGTGCAGGGCGGCGACGGCCAGTCGCTCGGTGCGGCGGACACTCCACAGCAGCGCGGCGACCGCAGGTACCGCGATCGGTCCCCAGTCGAGGGGAGGGAAGGCGGCCCACATCAGCGCCCCACCGGCGGCTGAGAGCAGCAGGAACGGTGTCATCGGGCGCGCAGGTTAGAGGCCGTACCGCTCAAGGCGCGGTCGACACCCGGATCGTGACCTCCGGCGCACCGCACCGGTGCCCGTATTGGATGTCGGTGCCCGATGCCGGATACTGGCTCCATGAACGACCTCACCGTTGCCGTCACCGCCGCCCGCGCCGCCGCCGAGGTGGTCGCCGCCGGGTTCGGGAAGGAGGTCGACGTCGCGCTCAAAGGTCGCAGCAACCCGGTCACCGAGGTCGACCGAGCCGCTGAGGCAGCCATCGTCGCCGTCCTCACCGAACACCGGCCCGGCGACGGCATCGTCGGCGAGGAGGGCACCGACGTGTCCGGTGAGGCGGCCAGGCGCTGGCTGGTCGACCCCCTCGACGGCACCGTCAACTTCGTCCACGGGCTCCCCATCGTCTCGGTGTCTGTCGCTCTCTACGACGGTGACGCCGGGTGCGCCGCGGCGGTGATCGACGTGACCCGCCGGGAGGAGTACACCGCCGCCAGGGGAGAGGGGGCGCGCTGCAACGGCACTCCGATCGCGGTGTCGGCCACCGCCGACTTCGCCGATGCAGTGGTCGGCACCGGCTTCGCCTACGACCGCAACACCTATCCCGAGGAGTACCTGCGGGCGGTGGCCCGGGTGCTGCGAGGGGCGAACGACGTGCGACGTCTCGGCTCGGCCGCCCTCGACCTGTGTTGGGTGGCCGCCGGTCGCTATGACGGCTACTGGGAGTACGGGCTGATGCCGTGGGACCTGGCGGCAGGCGCCCTCATCGCCGCCGAAGCCGGCGCCACCGTGACCACGCTCGCCGGGGAGGCCCTCACCCCCTTCCACCGCCACGTTGTGGCCACCAACGGGAGGATCCATGACGAGTTGAGAAGGATCGCGCACGAGGAGAAGCCGGCGCACCTGGAGATGGTGACGGGGCGCTGAGCGTGGGGGTGTTGCGCAGGGAGCCGTCCGGCGTCAGCGCTTGAAGAGTTCCCCGCAGGCGTTGCACAGGTATCCGTGGGCGGTGAACGAGGGGTCCTCGGTGGCGACGGCGCCGCACAGGCTGCACCTTTCGGTGACGAAGTCGTCCGCCATGGTTATGTGCGGACCGTCACCCGAGAGCAATTCCCCCACGAGGACCGCCTGGCTCGTACCGTTCCTCATAAGGAGGGGGAGTGTAGTGGTCGTCGAAGCGATACGTACTTCGTACTACGTACTACGTACTATGCAAGAAGGCGCCAGACTCCCCGAGGTGTCAGTAGATACGTGATACGTGATACGTAATACGTGCTCAGCCACAGACTGCGCCTGTCTCGGCACTTCCTACGAGGGTTGCATACTTGGCCAGCGCTCCGGTGGTGTATCGGGGCGGGACCGGCTCCCAGACGGCGGCCCGGGCGGCCAGGGTCTCGTCGTCGACGAGCACGTCGAGGGTTCGGGCAGGGATGTCCACCCGGACCCGGTCCCCTTCCGCCACCAGGGCGATAGGCCCGCCGTGGGCCGCCTCAGGGGCGACATGGCCGATACACAGCCCGGTGGTGCCGCCGGAGAAGCGGCCGTCGGTGATGAGCAGGACGTCCTTGCCCAGCCCGGCACCCTTGATGGCGGCGGTGACCGCCAGCATCTCCCGCATCCCCGGGCCGCCCTTGGGGCCCTCGTTGCGAATGATGACGACATCACCCTTGTGGATCTGGTGGGCGACGAGGGCGGCGTTGGCCTCCTGCTCGTCGTCGAAGACCCGGGCGGGGCCTTCGAAGACGTCGAGCCCGATGCCGGCGATCTTGACGACGGCGCCCCCCGGCGCCAGCGAACCCCGCAGCACGGCGATACCGCCCTCGGCCGCAAGCGGTGCGGTGAGCGACCTGACCACATCCTGATCCTCGGGGGAGGAGACGCCCTCCAGGTTCTCCGCCATGGTCCTCCCGGTGACGGTGATGGCGTCACCGTGGAGAAGGCCGGCGTCGAGCAGGCTCCGCAGCACCACCGGGACGCCTCCGATGCGGTCGAGGTCGACCATGTGGTACTTCCCGAAGGGCTTCAGGTCGCCCAGGTGCGGTGTACGGCGGGAGATGCGGTCAAAGTCCTCCAGTGAGAGGTCAACCCTGGCCTCGTGGGCGATGGAGAGCAGGTGGAGCACGGCATTGGTGGAGCCGCCCAGTGCCATCACCGTGGTGATGGCGTTCTCGAAGGCGTGGCGGGTCATGATGTCCCGGGGGCGGATCTCGCGCTCCAGGAGGGCCATCACGGCGATGCCGGAGAGGGTTGCGAACTCGTCGAGCCGGTCGTCCGATGCGGGGATGGCGGCGCTGCCCGGCAGTGACATCCCCAGCGCCTCGCCCACCGACGCCATGGTGTTGGCGGTGAACATGCCGGCGCAGGAGCCGACACCGGGGCAGGCTGCCTGTTCGATGCGGAGGAGCTGCAGCTCGTCGATCCGGCCCTCGTTGAAGGCGCCGATGCCCTCGAAGACGTCGACGATGGAGATGTCTCGCCCGTCGAGATGGCCGGGGAGGCTGGCGCCGCTGTAGAGGAAGACCGAAGGCAGGTTGTGACGGGCCGCTGCCATCAGCATCCCCGGCAGGGACTTGTCGCACCCGGCAATGGACACCATGGCGTCGAAGCGCTCGGCGTGCATCACCAGCTCGACCGAGTCGGCAATGACCTCACGTGAGACCAGGGAGGCCCGCATACCCTCGTGGCCCATCGAGATCCCGTCGGAGACGGCGATCGTGGTGAAGATGAGTCCGACGCCGCCGGCGTCGCGGACTCCCTGCTTGGCCAGCTCGCTCAGCTTGACGCCGGTGAGGTTGCACGGGGTCACCTCGTTGCCCGCCGAGACCACACCTACCTGCGCCTTGGCGAAGTCGGCCTCGCCCAGCCCTACCGCCCGCAACATCGCCCGGGCTCCGGCCTTCCTGGGGCCGACTGTCACATCCTGAGAGTGGAGCTTGTGTGCCATACGTCGAGAGGCTACTCGGCGATGCGAGGTGGACCCACGAGATCGGGCCTGGGCTCAGCCGCGGCGCGCCGCCTGTTGCCACTTGTGTTCCCGTTCCATACGCTTCATCGCGGTGCTTCGTTCCTCGTGGGGCTACGCCGGCCAATCCCAATCCCCGGGATCGGGCAGTGGACGTCTCACAAGAGGACGGATCGGCTGCCTCGAGGCCGGTTCGCGGGCGAGGTTCGGCGGGTAGGCCTGCCTGGTAAGGAAGCGAGCGAGAGGAGCTCGAGAATGGGAATCGCAGTAATCGTCCTGCTGCTGGCTCTGCTGCTGGGAGGGGTCGGCCTTTTCGTGGAGGCATTGCGGTGGCTGTTGATCATCGCCATCGTGCTTCTCATCGTCGGCGGAGTCGTCGGCTGGATAGGCCGCGGCCGGACCAAGGCCTGATATCCGCCGGCGGTCCGCCGGGGCGGTGAACACCAAGCCGACAAGTTGGTCGGGGCCGAACTGACGGAGGTCGACGTGTTCCGCCGCGCCGCTACGATCCGGCCCTCGCCTTGGCTCTCGCCGCCCTCTGACAGCGCCGGGTGGGGCGTTCCGGCTGATTTTGGCGACCCGGTTGCCCTACCTATCCTCACCAGCGGAAGGAGCACGCAGTGATCTCGGCCGATTACCTCCCCATTCTGCTGATGTTCGTGCTGGCGGCGGGCTTCGCCCTGGTCATGATGTTCATGTCGTGGCGCCTCAGCCCGCTGAACCCGACACCGGCCAAGCTGGCGCCCTACGAGAGCGGGATCGTGCCCCTCCAGGACCCGGTGGAGCGCTTCCCGGTCAAGTTCTACATGGTGGCGATGCTCTTCGTCATCTTCGACGTCGAGCTGATCTTCCTCTTCGCCTGGGCGGTGAACTTCGAGTCGTTCGGCTGGGCCGGGATCGCCGCCATCGGCATCTTCGTGGCACTGCTGGCCGAGACCCTGTTCTACGTGTGGAAGCGGGGCGCCCTCGACTGGAACGTCGCCAGCCGGGGCCGCTACCGCCCGGTGGTGGCCCCCGGCACCTCCGAACCTGGGGAGGAGGCTGCCTGATGGCCCACCCGTCCGAGCCCGCTGGTTTCCTCCTCACCACGGTCAACAAGGGGATCAACTGGGTGCGCACCCGGTCGATGTGGCCCGCCTCGTTCGGGCTGGCCTGCTGCGCCATCGAGATGATGGCCTCCGGCGGCGCCCACAACGACCTGGGCCGCTTCGGCATGGAGGTGTTCCGGGCGTCGCCGCGGCAGGCCGACCTGATGATCGTCGCCGGCCGGGTGTCGCAGAAGATGGCTCCGGTGCTGCGCCAGGTCTACGACCAGATGGCCGAACCGAAGTGGGTGATCTCCATGGGTGCCTGCGCTTCCACCGGCGGGATGTTCAACAATTACGCCCTCGTCCAGGGTGTCGACCTGGTGGTCCCGGTGGACATCTTCGTCCCCGGCTGCCCGCCGGGCCCGCAGTCGCTGATGCACGGCATCCTCACCCTGCACGACAAGATCATGAAGGGTGAGATCCACTCCGAGACCCGGTTCACCAAGTCCGCCTGACGGAACCACCGAGAGCATGACCGACGAGACCCCCCGCAGCGACGAAGCACAACCCGAGGACGAGGCGCCCACCCGCGCCCTGCCCGACGACGCCGTGCTGCGCGCCATGGCAGAGGCTTTCGAGAGCGCCCAGTTCACGGTCGTGCCCTCGGTGACCCCTCCCGACCAGGACGTCGTCCGCGTCGATGCCGCCGACTACCACGCCATGGTGGCCGCCGCCCGGGAGGCAGGATTCGACTACTTCATCGACCTGTGCGGCGTCGACCACCTGCGCCGCCGCCCCCGCTTCGACGTGGTTCTCAACCTGCTGTCGCACACCCTGGTTCGCCGGCTGCGCCTCATCGTCGCCACCGACGCCGAGCTGCCCACCATCACCGACCTGTTCCCCGGCGCCAACTTCTACGAGCGGGAGACGTTCGACCT
>CAZOGW010000006.1:0-3843 GCA_964579415.1 uncultured Acidimicrobiaceae bacterium
CCGCCGTCACCCGCCAGGCGGACATTCTCATCGCCGCCGTCGGGGTGCCCCGCCTCATCGGCGCCGGCCACGTCAAGCCGGGGGCGGTGGTCATCGACGTCGGCATGAACCGCCTCGAGGAGGGACTGGTGGGCGACGTCGATTTCGACGCCGTCGCCGAGGTGGCGTCGGCGATCACGCCGGTGCCGGGAGGAGTCGGGCCGATGACCGTGGCCACCCTGCTCGCCAACACGGTGGCGGCGGCGGAACGGCGGATGATCAGCGGCACATGAGCGAACCGCAGGCGTCCTCCGGCCCACCCGACCAGCGTCTCGGCTGGTACGTCCACGACGCCGCCATCGGCGCCGCCGCCGGTATCGTCGTCGGCTTCATCGCCGGCCTCTTCGCCCTGCGCCTGGTGGAGAGCATCGTGGTCCCCTTCGCACTGGCCGCCGTCGGCGCCGTCGCCGGGGGGGCGCTGCTGGGCCGCGCCGGTCGCGACCGCCGCGGCCTCACCGTCCCCCGCCTCCTCGCCTGGGCCCTCCTCGGCGCCGGAGCCGGGTTTCTGTATCTGTTGTATCAGGCCTTGGAGGGTTTCAGCTAGGGGGTACGGCGGGGAGGTACTTGGTACTTGGTATCCGGGTCATCGGGGGCGGGTCGGTACGCTTCGGGGATGGTCGATCGGATCGGGCGGGGTCGGTTCAGGGTGGAAACGCGGTTCGCCGCCGGCGCCACCGGGATCGCCTGGGTGATGGCCGTGGTTGCCCTGTGGCAGGCGCTCACCGGCATGGAGCGGGACGCCGTCACAAACGTGGTGCGGCCGGCGGCATTCGCCGGCGTGGCGACACTGTTCGCCCTGTTGTGGTGGCGTGGCGCCGGCAGCACCGTGGGTCGCCGTGTCGGCGCAACCGTCCTCGGAGCCAGCATGGTCGGCACCGTCGTCGTGGCCGCCATCGGCCTCCTGGCCTTCTGGATGTCGCTGGGATCCACCGCCTGAGCGAGGCTCTTGCGTAGTACGTAGTACGTAGTACGTAGTACGTTCCCAAGCACTACCCTCATCTCAGATTCCCGACGCCTGTGGAGGATGCCCATGCCCGAGACCATCGCGATGGGACCTGACGGTCTCGTCGTACCCGACGAGCCGATCATTCCCTTTATCGAAGGCGACGGCATAGGCCCCGACATCTGGGCCGCGGCGGTGAGGGTCTTCGACGCCGCCGTCGACCATGCCTACGGCGGGGACCGCCGGGTGCAGTGGCACGAGGTGCTGGCAGGGGAGAAGGCGTTCACGCAGACCGGCGAGTGGCTCCCAGAGGAAACCGTCGAGATCTTCCGCAGCCACCTGGTCGGGATCAAGGGCCCGCTGACCACTCCGATCGGCGGCGGCATCCGCAGCCTCAACGTGGCGCTGCGCCAGATCCTCGACCTCTACGTGTGCCTGCGCCCGGTGCGGTGGTACCAGGGTGTCCCCTCCCCGGTGAAGCGCCCCGAGGACGTCGACATGGTCATCTTCCGGGAGAACACCGAGGACGTCTACGCCGGCAAGGAGCTCGAGGCCGGCACCGAAGACGCCGCCGCCCTGCTGAGATTCCTCAAGGACAGCTACGGCTGGGACCTGCGCCCCGACAGCGGCCTCGGCATCAAACCGGTTTCCGAGACCGGGTCGAAGCGCCTGGTGCGCGCCGCCATCGAGTACGCCCTGGCCAACGGCCGCAGCTCGGTGACCCTGGTGCACAAGGGCAACATCATGAAGTTCACCGAGGGCGCCTTCCGCACCTGGGGTTACGAGGTGGTCGAAGACGAGTTCGCCGACGTCGCCGTGTCCTGGGAGGCCAGCGGCGGCGAGCCCGGCGACAAGCTGCTGGTCAAGGACGTCATCGCCGACGCCTTCCTCCAGCAGATCCTCACCCGCCCCGCCGAGTACGACGTCATCGCCACCCTCAACCTCAACGGCGACTATGTCTCCGACGCACTGGCCGCCCAGGTGGGCGGCATCGGTATCGCGCCGGGCGGCAACATCAACTACGTCACCGGACACGCCATCTTCGAGGCGACACACGGCACCGCTCCCAAATACGCCGGGCAGGACAAGGTCAACCCCGGCTCGGTGATCCTCTCCGGCGCCAACATGTTCCGCTTCCTCGGCTGGACCGAGGCGGCCGACGCCATCGAGCGCGGGCTGGAGGCGGCCATCGCCGACAAGATCGTCACCTACGACTTCGCCCGCCTCATGGAAGGCGCCACCGAGGTGCGCACCAGCGAGTTCGGGAGCGCCATCGTGGAGCGCCTCGGCTCCGGATCGGAGGGTTGAGCATGGGCACCGAACCTGTCAGGGTCGTCGTCACCGGCGCCGCCGGCCAGATCGGCTATAGCCTGGTGTTCCGCATCGCCGCCGGAGAGATGCTGGGGCCCGACCAGCCGGTCGTGCTGCAGATGCTGGAGATCACACCGGCGCTGGGAGCACTCGAAGGCGTCGCCATGGAACTGGACGACTGCGCCTTCCCGCTGCTGGCGGGCACCGTCCGCACCGACGACCCGCACCAGGCCTTCGACGGCGCCGACTTCGCCCTGCTGGTGGGGGCGATGCCCCGCAAGGCCGGTATGGAGCGCGCCGACCTGCTCGAAGCCAACGGCGGCATCTTCGGCCCGCAGGGCCGGGCCATCAACGCCGGCGCCTCGCCCGACGTGAGGGTGCTGGTGGTGGGCAACCCGGCCAACACCAACGCCCTCATCGCCCTCTCGGCGGCCCCGGACATCGACCCGGGCCGCTTCCACGCCATGACCCGCCTCGACCACAACCGGGCGCTGAGCCAGCTCTCCGCCAGGGTGGAGCGGCCGGTCAGCGCCATCTCCAAGATGACCATCTGGGGCAACCACTCCACCACCCAGTACCCCGACCTCTTCCACTGCGAGGTCGACGGCCGCATCGCCGCCGACGTGGTGGACGACCCGGCATGGATCGAGGACGTGTTCATCCCCACGGTGGCCAAGCGGGGCGCGGCGGTGATCGACGCCCGTGGTGCATCGTCGGCGGCGTCGGCGGCCAATGCCGCCATATCCCACATGCGCGACTGGGCGCGGGGAACTGCGGCGGGCGACTGGACATCGATGGCGGTGTGGTCGGACGGTTCCTATGGCGTCCCCGAAGGGATCGTCTCCAGCTTCCCGGTGACCAGCTCCGGGGGAGAGGTGTCCATCGTGTCGGGCCTCGACATCGACGACTTCAGCCGTGTCCGCATCGACGCCAGCACATCCGAACTGGTCGCCGAGCGTGAGACCGTGGAGGGCTTGGGACTCCTACGTGGCACGTAGTACCTAGTACTTAGTACCTAGTACTTAGTACCTAGTGCGTAATACGTTGTCCAGCAACGGTTCTTGCGATTCTGTGCGGTCCAAGTAGTCTTACATCGCTGTAATTCGAGCCAGAGAACAGCACTTACGCATCCAAGGAGGATTGCCATGAACAAGGGTGAACTCGTCGACGCGGTGGCCACGGCCACCGGGGAGACCAAGGCCTCGGTCGGAGCCGTCATCGATGCCACGCTCGACGCCATCTCGGGCGCCCTCGCGGCCGACGACAAGGTGACGCTGACCGGCTTCGGCAGCTTCGAGCGGCGCCACGTCGCCGCCCGCACCGCCCGTAACCCCCGCACCGGCGAGGAAGTACCGGTTCCCGCCGGCTACCGCCCTGCCTTCAAGGCCGGCAAGGGCCTCAAGGACGCGGTCAAGTAGTACTAGGTACTAGGTACTAGGTACGAAGAAGGGGCGCATCCTGAGGGTGCGCCCCTCTTCTCGTATTTGGCAGTCCCGGAAGTTGGCCGTCTGCTCGTGATACGTGATACGTGATACGTGATACGTAGTACG
>CAZOGW010000006.1:3943-39862 GCA_964579415.1 uncultured Acidimicrobiaceae bacterium
TACGTAGTACGCTCAGTATTCCACTTCTATGGCCGACAGCGTGTTGGCCAGCTCGCCGATGACGTTCTGGTGGATGAGGAGCGCCGCCATGTTGCCGCCCACCTTCAGCTTGCCCTGCATGAACGCCACCTGGGTGTTGATCTCGCCCTTGGAGATGCCCACTGCGGTGGCGTAATCGTTGGCGACGGTGACGTCGGCGCCCTCGTCGACCCCGGGGACGAGTTCGGCGGCGCCACTGCCGATGGCGAGGGTGTAGGCGCTGTCCTCTCCCGATGGTGTGTCGGAGACGTTGAACTGCACCGAGAGGTCGACGTCGCGGATGGATTCGACGAAGGCGGGGTTGCCGTTGAGGGCTGCCGTCGCCGCCGCGAGGTACTCGGGGGAGAGGAACTGGGCCAAGGGGGATCACCTCGTGCTAGCGATGTGGCGAGGAGTCTACGCGAGCCAGGGCGATAGATGCCTGGCGTCTCCTGCTTTGGTGGAACCCGACCTTGTGGACGGAATGTAGTACTTCTACTACATTCCGTACCTCTCGCGCTATGAGGTCCCGGTGACTCAAATGTCCGACAGCGAAGCGGTCGTCCTCGCAGAAGGGCTCCGGATGCGGTACGGCTCCGAGGACGTCCTCGTCGGCGTCAGCTTCGAGGTGCGCCGCGGGGAGGTGGTGACGCTGCTCGGCCCCAACGGTGCCGGGAAGACCACAACCATCGAGATCCTGGAGGGGTTCCGGCTGCGCTCGGCCGGATCGGTGAGCGTACTCGGGACCGACCCGGCGCACGCCGCCGAAGAGTGGCGGGCAAGAGTCGGAGTGGTGCTCCAGTCGTGGCGCGACCACCCGCGGTGGACACCCCGCGCCCTGCTCGACCACCTGGGCCGCTACTACCTGCCCTACTCGACCCCGGAGAGGCCGCGGCCCTACGACGTGGAGGAACTCATCTCCATGGTGGGACTGGAAGAGCACGCCGACCAGAAGATCCGCACCCTCTCCGGCGGGCAGCGCCGCCGCCTCGACGTGGCTGTCGGCATCGTCGGCCGCCCCGAGCTGCTCTTCCTCGACGAGCCCACCGCCGGGTTCGACCCGCAGGCGCGGCGTGACTTCCACGACCTGGTCCATCGTCTCTCCGACATGGAGGAGACGACCGTCCTACTCACCACCCACGACCTGGACGAAGCGGAGAAGCTGGCCGACCGCATCCTCATCCTCTCCGGTGGGCGCATCGTCGCCGACGGCAGCGCCGACGAGTTGGCCCGCCAGGTGACCCGCAACGCCCAGGTGAAGTGGACCCGCGACGGCGAGCAGTTCGTCCACTCGACGCCGGATGCCACCGGGTTCGTGCGGGACCTGCTCAACCAGCACGCCGATGTCGCCGATCTCGAAGTGCGCCGGGCCACGCTGGAGGACACCTACCTGGCCATGGTGCAGCAGGCCGAGAGCGGGACGCCGGCACCCGATGCCCCCGGCGTCGACGCCTTCGCCTCGACCGGGCACAAGGAGATGGGCCGATGAATCCCAAGGTCAACGCCGTTCGCACCGGGATCCACCGCGGTTGGACCGAGTTCATGCAGAGCCTGCGGAGCCCGCAGGACCAGGGCTTCTACCTCTTCATGGCGCTGGTGATCCTGGGGTACCTGTGGTTCAACCGCAACAACGAGATGGACGGAACCACACTGTCCTACGCCGCAGTGGCCATGCCCAGCATCCTCGGCGCCACCATCGCCTTCGGGATGATCGTCGGCCCCGCCTACGCCCTCGCCATGGAGCGCGAGGACGGCACCCTGCTGCGGGCCAAGGCGGCACCCGACGGCGTGCTCGGCCACGTGGTCGGACATGTCGTCAGCAACACGATGGGGGTCATCCCGTCCTACCTGGTGATCCTCATCCCCAGCGCCTTTCTCTTCCCCGGGTTCATGGCCAACGGCGCTGCCGGTTGGTTCACCGTGCTGTGGGTGACGGTGCTGGGGATCACGGCCACCCTGCCCATCGGGATCATCTTCGGCTCGATCGTCCCCAGCGTGCAGAAGGTCGGCCTGTGGGTCATGCTGCCCTTCGGCGTGCTGTCGGCGATCTCCGGGATCTTCTTCCCCATTCAGAGCCTGTGGGGTTGGGTGCAGGTCGTCGCCCAGATGTTCCCCATCTACTGGCTCGGTCTGGGGATGCGCCAGGCGTTCCTACCCGATGCCGCCGCCGTCCTCGAGATCGGGGAGTCGTGGCGCACCGGCTGGGTCCTCTTGGTGCTGGTGTTGTGGACCCTCGCCGGCGTGATGTTGGCGCCGCCGGTGCTGCGCCGCATGGCACGGAGGCAATCCGGGTCGGCGGTCGAGGCGGCCCGTGAGGCTGCGGCGCAGTGGGTCCGGTAGCCGCCGAACCCCCTGAGCGCGGGGACACCGTCCACAACCGCATCGCCATGCTGCGTGCCGAGCGAGGCATCACCCGCCGCCGGCTCAGCGAGGCGCTCGGCGTCCACTACCAGACCGTCGGCTACCTGGAGCGGGGCGAGTACAGCCCCAGCCTGCACCTGGCGCTGCGTATCGCCGAATACTTCGAGGTGCCCGTGGAGGTGGTGTTCTCGCTACGCCCCTTCGCCCGCCTCGGTGACACCGAAGCGAGCTGACGACGCAAGAGGGCCCCCGCCGATGGCGGGGGCCCTCCCGGTCAACGTTGACGTGGTGGCGTCAGCGGGTGCGCTGCTTGGCCACGTTCACGGTGAGCTGGCGTCCCTCGATGTTCTTGCCGTTGAGGGCCGAGATGGCCTTCTGGGCGGCTTCCGGCGTCGCCATCTCGACGAAGCCGAAGCCACGGGAGCGGCCGGTGTCCCGGTCGGTGATGACCTGGGCGCTGGTGACCGCACCCTGCTCGGCGAACAGCGCTTCGAGCTGGGCCGAGTTGGTGTCGAACGTGAGGTTCCCCACGTAGAGGTTGGTGGACATAATGCTCCTCCGAGCTTGGACCGTCGATGATCTGACGCCCCGTGGACTTGAGGACCGGGATACGTCCTGGTGGGACGGGTACACGGTTCGTCCACGGCGACTCCACCCGACGGAACCGGAGAAGCGAAGAAAGGCGTGAGGCGCGCTCCATGCGCGCCGTGGCGCCGATGATACCAGGTCGGTGGCCTTGTCGGGCAGTCCGCTGCGCTCACCACCGGCCGGGGGAGGTACGGTGACCGCAGCCAACCGATTCGGGAGAAACATGACCGACACGCCACCGACGGAGATCGAGCGTCACCCGCTGCGCACCGTGCCCTCGCTGGTGCTGGTGAACACCGGCGACGGCAAGGGCAAGTCGACCGCCGCCTTCGGCACGGCGCTGCGCGCCCTGGCGCAGGGGTGGAAGGTGGCCGTGGTCCAGTTCCTCAAGTCGGGGGAGTGGAAGGTCGGGGAGCAGAAGGTCGCCGAGGGGCTGGGAGTCGACTGGCATGCCCTCGGCGACGGGTTCTCCTGGGACTCGGAGGACCTGGACGAGTCGGCGGCCCTGGCGCGGGCGGCGTGGGAGACGGCCCGCGGCATCATCGAGGCCGGGGAGCATCGTCTGGTCGTCCTCGACGAGGTCACCTACCCGATGACCTGGGGGTGGATCGACACCACCGACGTCATCGCCACCATCACCGGCCGGCCCGAGCGGGTCAGCGTCATCCTCACCGGCCGCGATGCGCCGCAGCAGTTGATCGACGCCGCCGACACCGTAACCGAGATGCGACCGGTGAAGCACGCCTTCGACAGCGGGATCGCCGCCAAGAAGGGGATTGACTACTGAACGTACTACGTACTACGTACTACGTACTACGTACTACGTACTACGTACTACGTACTACGTGAAGAGCGGCGGCGTTTGAGGATGGCGAGGGCGAGGGCGCCGAGCAGGACGAGGACAGCGGCCGAGGCGCCGGAGATGAGGGGGACGTTCTCGGAGAGCGGCGACTGCAGGCTCACCGGCCGCTGGAACTCGAGGATGGGCCAGCCGCGCTCTTCGGCGATGCGGCGCAACTCCTTCTCCGGGTTCACCGCCACCGGGTTGCCCACCGCCTCCATCATGGGCACGTCGGTGGTGCTGTCGGAGTAGGCATAGGACTCCTCCAGATCGATGCCCTCCGCCTCGGCCAGGGCGTTGATGGCGTCCACCTTGCCCTGTCCCATGGCGTACAGCTCCAGCTCGGGCAGGAAGAAGCCGGCGGCGTCGGTCTTGATACGGGTGGCGATGATCTCGGTCACGCCGATGTGGCGCCCGATGGGGCGCACGATCTCCACCGGGGACGCCGACACCAGGAAGACGCGGCGCCCGTTGCGCTTGTGCTCGTCGATCAGTGTCAGCGCCTCGGCGTAGACCAGGGGCTCGGCGACCTCGGTGAGGGTCTCCTCGACGAGTTGCTCGATCTCGGTGCGGTGCCACCCGCTGGTGAGCTCGAGCAGTTCGTCGCGGGCCCGTTCCAGCTGCTGGTCGTCGGCGCCGAAGAGGACGTAGAAGAGTTGAGCGAAGCCGAGCTTCATCAACGCCCGCTTACCCAGGAAACCGGCCCGGTAGAAAGGCCGCCCGAAGGCGAGCGTCGACGACTTGGCGATGACTGTCTTGTCGAGGTCGAAGAAGGCCGCCTGCATCAACTTCATTGTACGTAGGTATTGAATCTGTCACACCCGTGTCGTAGGTTGCGAAGGCTTCCCCGTCCGATCCTGTGAGGAGGGGAGGCGATCGTATGACACTGCTCGGTACCCGGTGCCGGGAAGACGCCCTGCTGGGGACGGTGGCCCCGATGGCGTTGGCGGCTGCAGCAGGGACGGCGCTGGTCGTCGACGCCGACCCGGCAGGCGGTGGCTTCTCCACACCGGGGAGCCTGGCGGCGCTGGTCGCCGAGGGTCCCCGCGGCAGCGACCTGGTCCCGCGCCGCAGGGGAGTGGCGGTGCTGACCAACGGCGGTGTCGGGTGGGAGGAGGCCCTTCCCCTCATAGAGGCGCTCGCCCGGGGATGGCCGCACGTGGTGGTCCGCCTCCCTGCCTCCGGCGCCACCGACCTGCCCTTCCCGGCGGTGCCGGTGATCCCGCTCCTCCCCGGCTCCGGTGCCGTCGACGGCCCGGCGGTGTACCAGAAGGGCCCGTGGCCGGCGCCGCGACACCTCGAAGGGGTGGTGCTGGCACGCCCCCCGGTGCGGGTGGTGCGCCGCCTGCTGGAGGGGCGCTCGCCGGGGCGGTCCCGCTGGGTGGCGGCATGGCGGCCGGTGTGGGGGTTGCCGTGGCCATGATCGACCGCCTGGTGGACCGGCTCCTCGCCTCCGACGTTCCGCTGGAGCGAGGGGCGCTGGAGCGTGCCGCCGAGGCGATGCTGGCCGAGGAGGCGCCTCTGGGGGGACGCCCCGAGGTGATCGCCGCCGTCGACGCCCTGGTGGGGTTGGGCCCGGTCGAGCCGCTGCTGCGCCTCCCCGACGTGAGTGACGTGCTCGTCAACGGTGACGGTTCGGTGTGGGTGGAGCGGGCCGGCTCCCTGGAGCCGTCGGGTGTGGCCTTCCGCTCTCCCGTCGAGGTGCTGGCGGCGGTGGAGCGGGTCATCGCCCCGCTGGGCCTGCGTATCGACCGGGCCAGCCCCGCCGTCGACGCCCGTCTCCCCGACGGATCGCGGCTGCACGCCGTTATCCCGCCGATCTCGGTCGACGGCCCGGTGGTGGCGGTGCGGCGCTTCACCGAAGCCGTGGGCAGCCTCGACGAGCTGGTGGAGCGCGGCGCCGCCGATGCCAGGGCCGCCCAGCTGCTGGCGCAGGCGGTGGCCGATCGGCGCAACATCCTGGTGAGCGGCGGCACCGGTTCGGGTAAGACCACCCTGCTCAACATCCTCTCCCGGGAGATCCCCGGCGACGAGAGGGTGGTGACCATCGAGGACGCCGCCGAGTTGCGCCTGGCCGGCCACGTGGTGCGCCTCGAGGCCCGACCACCCAACGCCGAAGGCGCCGGAGAGGTCACCGTGCGCACCCTGGTCCGCCACGCCCTGCGGCTGAGACCCGACCGCATCGTCATCGGCGAGGTGCGGGGCCCGGAGGCGCTCGACATGGTCCAGGCGATGAGCACCGGCCATGACGGGTCGCTGTCGACCGTCCACGCCAACGGTCCCGACGAGGCGCTGTGGCGCCTGGAGACGATGGCCCTCTCCGGCGAGCGGAGGGTGGCCGAAGAGACGGTGCGGCGCCAACTCTGGTCGGCGCTGCACCTGGTGGTCCACGTCGAGCGACGGCGGGGGATGCGCCGGCTCACCTCCATCGGTGCGGTGGGCGACGGCGCCATCGACGAGGTGTGGTCATGGTCGTGACCGCCCTCCTCGCCCTGGCCCTGATCGGAGGCGTCCCGCCGGCGGTGGTGGGACTGATCGCACTGGGCGCCGCCAGCCCGTGGCTGGGGCTTGCGGTGGTGGCGTCACTGGCGGCGGTGTCGTTGAAGAGGTCCCCCGTCGCCGGCCCGGCCGACGAGGCGCAATGGCTGGCGACGGTGGCCTCGGAACTGCGGGGAGGGGCATCGCTACGCACCGCAGTCGTCGCCGCCGCCCACCGGTCCGGGCTCGACCTGGCCACGGTGGAGCGCCGCGCCGCCGCCGGCGTCCCCCTGCCTGCGCTGGTCCCGCCGCTGGCGCGTGCCTTCCCGGTCACCGGCCCTGTCCTCGGCCCGGCCATCCGTATGGCGGCGACCTCGGGAGGGGCGGCGGCAGCCATCTTCCACAGGCTCGCCGCCCGGGCCGCCGTCGCCGCCGGCGAGGAGAGGGAACGCCGCGCCGACACCGCCGGGGCGCGGCTGTCGGCGTGGATCGTAGGGGCCGTGCCCGTCCTGGTCCTGGCGCTGCTGGTGGTCTCGGGCCGGGCCGGGGCGGTGATGCGCTCGGGGACGTTGGGCACCGTCGCCGTGGCGCTCGGGGTGCTGCTCCAGGTGGCCGGGTTGGGGGCGGTGGTGGCGATGTCACGCAGGGCGCGCCGCTGGTGACGTGGCGCCTCACCCTGTTGCTGGTGGCGCTGCCCTGGATGCGGCGCTGGCCGCGGCGGTTCTCGGTAGCGGCTGCCGTGGCGTTGTGGGCGGTGGTGCCGGCCGTGCTCATGGCGGCCCTGGGCGGGTTGGTGGCGCGCGGGCGCCGGGTGGCGGGAAGGCGCCGGGAAGAGCGGCGCGCCGGGGACGAGGTTGCCCTGCTCGGCGATCTGGTCGTCCTCGGACTTACCGGTGGCCTCGGCCTCGCCCAGGCGCTGGCGGTGGCCGGCACCGAACTCGAAAGCGGTCTGGCCACCGAGGTCGACGACGTGGTGCGCCGGATGCACCGGGATGGAGCCGCCGCCCTGCTCGACGCCGGGGCAGGCCGGGCCGGGCGCCTCTACCTGATGGCGGGTCGGGCGATGGCCACCGGCGCGCCGTTGCTGGCGGCCGTGGAGAGCTTCGTCGACGACACCCACGGGGAGGAGGCGAGACGCCGCAAGGCGGCGGCACGCCGGCTCCCGGTCCTGATGATGTTCCCGCTGGCCCTGCTCATCCTGCCCGGGTTCATGCTGCTGCTGGTGGCCCCGGCGCTGGTGTCGGCGGTGGGCCGCCTCGGGCTGTGACCACTTCCCCCCGATTCCGGGCGGTCCCCGGTGACGCGAAAGGAAGAACGATGCAACCACTACCGAGAGACGAGAAGGGTCAGGCCACCGCCGAGTACGCCCTGGTCATCGTTGCCGCCGCCGCGGTCGCCCTGGCGCTCATCATCTGGGCCACCTCGACCGGGACGCTGTCGAGTCTGTTCGACGCCGTCCTGGCCAGGGTGTCGTCCCACGTGTGAAACGTCGGGAAGGCGGCACCGTGTCCGTCGAGATGGCCCTGGCGGTGCCCGTCCTGCTGCTGGTGCTGCTCGCCGCCGTCGAGGTCGCCGCTGTCGCCCGCGCCCAGATCGAGGTGGTCAACGCCGCCCGTGAGGGAGCGCGCCAGGCGGCGACCAGCCCCGATCCGGCCCGGGCGGTCGCCGCCGCCCGGGCCGCCCTCGGCACCGCCGGCGAGACAGCGAGGATCGCGGTGCGCCGCCCCCACGTGGTGGGGGAGCAGGCCGAGGTGGAAGTGGTGATGCCGTACCGCCTCGGCGGCGGGCTGCTCGGTGGCGCCACCCTACGCCTGGGAGCCACTGCAGCCATGCGGGTGGAGCGGTGACCCGGGGCGAGTCCGGGTCGGCGTCGATCGCCGTGGTCGGCGGCGCCATGCTCGTCCTCGTCGTCGGCCTGCTCGTGGTCGACGTCGGGGTCTATGCAGGGGCTCGCGCCAGGGCGGTGGGGGCCGCCGACGCCGCCGCCCTGGCCGCCGCTCCGGTGACGTTCCGCGACTTCGGAGCCGGGGGCGGGCCCGGCGTCGAGGCCGGCCGCTTCGCCGCCGCCAACGGGGTGACACTGCTGCGCTGCGACTGCCGGTTCGATCCCACCTGGGCGCCCCGAACCGTGGAGATCGCAGTGACCCTCCGGGTGAGCCTGCTGCTCCTCGGCGACCGGACCGTCACTGTGACCAGCCGTGCCGAGTTCATCCCGGCAGCCACCGTGATCGGTTCCCAGACCAGTCCACCTACGGAGTACTGACTACTACTGAATATTGAAGACTCAGTCTTCGTCCAGCACGCCGTCCTCGAGGTCCCGATAGACCTCCTCGGCGCTGTCGTTGATGAAGACGACCGAGGCGGCGCCGACGCTGCCGGTGCGGGCGGGGACCACGGTGTTGACGATCGTCTTGGGCCGGGCCACGTAGGCGGCCGCCGCCAGCCGGATCAGGTCGACCGTGCTCAGGTTGGTGTAGGCGTGGTCGTCGATGGCCTTGACCCAGCGGGGCAGCTCTTCGATGCCCTGCCGGCGCACCATCCGAAGCGCCGCCAGCGCGATGAGGCCCTGGTTGTAGGAGCGGTCGAGATCCCCGGCGGGGAGTCCCTTGCGGATGCGCGCCAGCCGCAGCGCCTTCTGGGGGCTCAACTCCTGGGGCCCTTCGGGGTAGTCGTCCCAGCTGTTGCCGCTGCGCATGGGTCGCGGCAGGTCGATCTCGAGTGGACCCAGCTCCTCCATCAGGCCGAGGAATCCCCTGAAGCCGACGATCACATAGCCCTCCAGATCCAGCGAGGTGATGTCCTCGATGAGGTCCACCATCCCGCGGGGACCGATCTGGGGCATGTGGTCGGTGAGCTTGCGGCCGCCGATCCAGCTGTCACGGGGGAAGCCGACGAAGGCGCCGTCACCGGTGGCGGGGACCAGGGAGAGGATGTGGATGCTGTCGGCGCGCATGCGTCTCTGGGGCTCGCCGACCCGCGCATCCGACCCGAGGACGAGCACCGACCGGTGTGATTCGGGGCCAAGCCAGGGGTCCTTGCCCTCGAACATGGCCGCCACCGGGCGCCATGGCTCGCCCCCGAGCGGGCGGTGGAGGATGAGCACGTCGTCACCCACCGTGGCGACGGCGACACGCTGGCCGTCTTCGAGCTCGACCAGCGACGACGACGCCTCGACGGTGCCCGGCGTCACCTCGAGATCCCTGATGAGGCGGCGCAACTGGCGGGGGGTGCCGGCCGGTGCCGGGTTGGCGGCGGGGTCGATGGCGTGGTTGTAGACGGCCTCCACCGCTTCCCGCAACGGGCCGGGAAGGTCCCCTTCCAGCGTCAGCGTCGTCGGCGGCGGCTCGGTGGTGGTGGTCGGCGCCGCCGTCGTCGTGGAGGCGGTGGTCGTGGTCGTCGTGGCCCGGCTGGTGGTGGTGCTCTCCGCCGTGTCCGCCGAGGAGCAGGCCGAGATGAGGACCGCTACGGCCACCGACCACAGCAGTGTGGTGTGTCGTCGCATGGAGCGAGCGATGGTAGCGGTGGGCAGGATCTACTCCAGGGATGCATCGTTCCGTGTAGCAGGGAGGTACTTGGTACTTGGTATTTGGTATCCGCGCCATACCAAGTACCAGGTACTTCTCCTCGCCGAGACTCGCGCTTGTGCCTGCGCCAGTACGCTCCACCCCATGCGTGTCGTGATCGTCGGTGCGGGGGCAGTGGGCACTTACCTGGCGGAGCGGCTTTCGGTCGACGGTCAGGACGTCGTCGTGGTCGAGGCGGACCGGGCCCGCGCCGAGGAGGTCCAGGAACAGGTCGACTGTCTGGTCATCGTCGGCAACGGCACCGACCACGAGACGCTGTCCAAGGCCGGGGTGGACCGGGGAACCCTTTTCATCGCGGTGAGCGCCTCGGACGCCGTCAACATCCTGGCCGCCCATGCCGCCCTGCGCCTCGGTGCGGAGCGGCGCATCGCCCGGGTCCAGGACCCCCACCTCGGTGACGAGGCCTCGGCGCTGGGGGTGAGCCTGCTCATCGACCCGGTGGACGCCACGGCCAAGGAGCTGAGCCGCCTGGTGCGCCAGCGGGGCGTCACCGAGATGATCCCCTTCGCCGAGGGTCGTCTCAACCTCATCGGCGGGGTGGTGACCGGAGACGCCCCGGTGGCGGGAAGCACCCTGGCCGACCTGCGTCGCATGGTGCGGGGCTGGACGTGGATCGTGGTGGCGGTCATCCGTGACGGCGAGACCCTCATTGCCCGAGGGTCCACCCAGCTCTTCGCCGGGGATCACGTCCTGTTCATGGCGGAGTCGGACAGCACCGACGAGGCCTTCCACCTTCTCGGCATCAACGACTCGCCGTCGCAGAAGGTGGGCATCTTCGGCGCCACCCGCCTCGCCGCGCTCACCGCCGGGTACCTGGGCGATGACGGGGTGCAGACCATCCTCGTCGACGAGGACGGGGCACGGGTGCGGGAGATCGTCGAGGACAACCCGCGGGTGGTCGGCATCGCCGGCGACCCGACCGATCCCCGCCTGCTGCGCTCCGAGGGTGTCGACACCTGTGACATGGTGCTGGCTCTCACCGGCTGGGACGACGTGAACCTGCTCGGCTGCCTGGTGGCCAAGGCCATCGGGGTCCCCTGGGCGGTGGCCCGGTTCCAGCGCCTCGACCTGGTGAAGCTCCTCGCCGGCGTCGGGATCGACGCCGCCATCTCCACCCGCCTGCTGGCGGCCTCGGTGATCCTCAGGTTCGTCCGCCGCGGCCAGATCCACTCGGTGACGACATTTCGCGACTCCGACGCCGAGGCCATCGAGGTGGAGGTGGGCCCGGAGAGCCGCGCCGTGGGCAAGACACTGCGCCATCTCCATCTCCCCCACGAGATGATCGTCGGCGGGGTCATCCGGGACACCGGGACCTTCGTTCCCCGCGGGGAGACCGTGATCGAGCCGGGTGACCGGCTCATCGTCATCACCCTCCCCGAGGTGGTGGACGAGGTCGAGCGCCTCTCCGGCTGATGTCGCCCCGGCCGCTGCTCAACGTCATCGGCCTGGTGGTTGCCGCCACCGGCATCGCCATGATCCTGGCCGCGCTGACGTCGGCGGTGTACGGCGAGTGGGCCGACGCCGCCGGCATCGCCGCCGCAGCCGCCATCGCCATCGGCGCCGGGCTGGGCGCCAGGTGGGTGTTCCCCACCCCGACATCGCTGTCGGCGCGCCAGGGGTTCGCCATCGTCGGGCTGGCCTGGTTCGCCATCTCGCTGTTCGGGATGCTCCCCATGCTGCTCACCGGCGCCATCGGCAACGTCACCGACGCCTTCTTCCAGGCTTCGTCGATGTTCACCACCACCAGCTCGTCGGTGCTCAGCGACCCGGCGGCGCTGGGGCACGGTGTGATCCTGTGGATGGCGCTCGCCCAGTGGCTCGGTGGCATGGGGATCATCGTCCTGTCCATCGCGGTGCTCCCGCTGCTCGGCGTCGGCGGCGTCCAACTCGCCAGGGCGGAGGCGCCGGGCCCCACCACCGATCGTCTCACGCCACGCTTCGCCGAGACCGCCAAGCGCCTGTGGATGGTGTACGCCGGCCTCACCGCGGTGCAGGCGCTGCTCCTGGTGGGCGGCGAGATGAGCCCGTTCCAGGCTGTGGTGCATGCCCTCACCACCTTGTCGTCGGGAGGGTTCAGCACCGAGGCGACCTCCCTGGCGGGGTTCTCGGCCTACTCGCAGTGGGTCGTGATCGTCTTCATGGTCATGGCCGGGATCTCGTTCACCCTGCACTACCGGGCGGTGCGTGACCCCCGCGCCTACCTGGGGAGTTCCGAGCTGAGGCTGTACCTGACCATCATGGCGGCGGCGGCGGCCATCATCGCCGTCGGCACCTGGGGCGACGGCGCCGCCGCCGAGGTGATCCGCGACGCCGTGTTCACCGCCACCTCGATCGTCACCACCACCGGCTTCGTCTCCACCGACTACGCCCGGTGGAGCGCCGCGCTGCAGATCCTCATCCTCGGGCTGATGTTCGTC
The DNA here is from genome assembly GCA_964579415.1 of uncultured Acidimicrobiaceae bacterium. Taxonomy (GTDB): domain Bacteria; phylum Actinomycetota; class Acidimicrobiia; order Spongiisociales; family UBA5794; genus CAZOGW01. The sequence continues at coordinate 16,231 of CAZOGW010000006.1, forward strand.
GGAGGCATGGCCGGTTCCACCAGCGGGTCGGTGAAGCCGTACCGCCTCGGCGTGCTCTTCGGCGCCTCCCGCAACGACGTGCGCCGCGTGGTCCACCCCCGCGGGGTCTTCGTGGTGCGCCTGGGCAGGACCGTGGTGCCCGAACCGGTGGTGGAAGCGGTGCAGTCGTTCTTCCTGCTCTACATGTTCACCTTCATGACGGCGACCCTGGTCCTCGGGTTGATCCAATCCGGCGGGGGCATCGGCTCCGACCTGGTGACATCGGCGTCGGCGGTGGCCGCCTCGCTGGGGAACGTGGGGACCGGGCTGGGAGAGGTCGGCCCCACCGGCAACTACGCCGGCATCCCCGCGCTGGGCAAGTGGGTGCTGTCGTTCGTGATGATCGTGGGGCGCCTCGAGATCTTCCCGGTGATGCTGCTCTTCACCCGTGAGCTGTGGAGGCGATAGGGTGCGGCCTGCCACCGCTCCCGGGGCCGTGCCGCGCACACAGGCGGCACGTGGTGCTTAGCGGGGAGTAGACCGTGTCCGACGACGTCAGCTGGGTATTCCTCGCCATGGGTGCCGGTTGCGCCGCATTGGTGGTGGCCTGGTGGTTCGCCCGCGGCGTGCTTGCCGCCGATGTAGGCAACGAGCGGATGCAGGAACTGATGGGGGCGATCCGGGAGGGCGCCATGGCCTACCTGCGCCGCCAATATGTCGCCATCGCCGCCTTCGTCGGCCTGATGGCAGTGCTCATCGTGGCCCTCCTCGACTGGGGCCGGCCCTGGGGCGCCGTCGCCTACCTGGCCGGAGCCGCCCTCTCGGCGCTGGCAGGTTTCGCCGGGATGCGCATCGCCACCGCCGCCAACGCCCGCACCGCCGAGGCGGCCCGCCAGGGTGGAGTGGCCCGGGCGCTGCCCCTCGCCTTCCGCGGCGGCGCCGTCACCGGGCTCAGCGTGGCCGGTCTCGGCATCCTCGGCTTCGCCTCCGCCTACTGGGTGTTCGTCGAGGTCCTCGCCCTCGGTGAAGCGTTCGAGGTCCTCACCGCCCTCGCCCTGGGGGGTTCGACCATCGCTCTCTTTGCCCGCGTCGGTGGCGGTATCTACACCAAGGCGGCCGATGTCGGCGCCGACCTGGTGGGCAAGGTGGAGGAGGGCATTCCCGACGACGACCCGCGCAACCCGGCCACCATCGCCGACAACGTCGGCGACAACGTGGGTGACGTCGCCGGTATGGGCGCCGACCTGTTCGAGTCCTACCTGGGGGCGCTGGTGGCGCCGGTGGTGTTCGCCGCCCTCGCCTTCGACGGCATGGCGTTCCAGGCGCAGGCGTTCATGTTCCCGCTCCTCGTCGCCGCGGTGGGGACGGTGGGCTCGATCGCGGGCTGCTTCCTGGTGCGGCCTGCCCGCGGCAACCTGGCGGCGCCGCTGCATCGCGGCCCCTACGTCGCAGTCGCCGTCACCGTCGCCGGGACGGCGGCGCTGGCACCCCTGCTCTTCGGCGATGTCGACGGCGTCGCCAACCCATGGGGTCTGGTCCTGTCCGTCGTCTCCGGCCTGGCGGTGGGCTGGTCCGTGGGCCGCATCGCCGAGGTGTTCACCTCGGACCGCTACAAGGTGGTGCGCGAGGTCGCCCGCCAGGCTCAGACCGGCCCCGCCACCGTGCTCCTGTCCGGCACCGCCGAGGGGATGCGCTCGGCGGCGTACTCGGCGCTTGCCGTCGCCGCCGGCACCGTGGGCGCCTACTACGGCGGCGCCCTCGCCTTCGGGACCGGCGCCGTCCCCGTCGCCGACGGGATCGCCGGCGTCTACGGCATCACGGTTGCCGCCATCGGCGTCCTCGCCACGCTGGGCATCACGGTGTCCGTCGACGCCTACGGGCCCATCGCCGACAACGCCGGCGGCATCGCCGCCATGGCCGGCCTCGACCCCGAGGTGCGCCAGGTCACCGACACCCTCGACGCCCTCGGCAACACCACCGCGGCGGTGGCCAAGGGCTTCGCCATCGCCTCGGCGGCGGTCACCGCCCTGGCGCTGTTCTTCACCTTCCGCCAGGCGGTGGGTCCGGAGGTGCTCGGTCCCATCGACGTCCTCGACGTCCGTGTCACCGCCGGGCTGTTCGTGGGTGCGATGTTCCCCTTCCTGTTCGCCTCCCAGACCATCCGCGCCGTGGGCCGCGCCGCCGCCCAGATGGTGGACGAGGTGCGGCGCCAGTTCCGTGAGATCCCGGGGCTGCGGGAGGGTACGCCCGGCGCCCGGCCCGAGTATGCCCGCTGCGTCGACATCGCCACCGCGGCCGCGCTGCGCGAGACGGTAATCCCGGGCACGCTCGCCGTCGCCCTGCCCCTCGTCGTGGGGTTCGTCTCGGTGCAGGCGCTGGGCGGCCTCCTCGCCGGGGCCCTGGTCACCGGCCTGTTGCTGGCGATCTACATGTCCAACGCCGGCGGCGCCTGGGACAACGCCAAGAAACTCATCGAAGCCGGCGCCTTCGGCGGCAGGGGATCCGTCGCCCACGCCGCCGCCGTCGCCGGTGACACCGTGGGCGACCCCTTCAAGGACACCGCCGCCCCCGCCATGAACGTGGTCATCAAGGTGATGGTGATTGTGAGCTTGTTGTTCGCGTCAGCTTTCTAGAGGTACTAACTAAGTACTAGGTACTAGGTACTAGGTGATACGTGATACGTGATACGTGATACGTGATACGTGATACGTGATACGTGATACGGAATCACCACGTGACTTCCTCACATCCCTCATGGGTTTCCGGTTCCACCTGCAGCGTGGCGTGGGAGATGCCGTAGGAGTGTTCGAGGAGGTCTCTCGCCTGGTCGAGGACGGCGTGGGAGTCGGCGGTGTCGCCGGCCACCAGGTGTACCGAGGCCACGTCCATGTCCGAGGTGAGGGTCCACACGTGCAGGTCGTGGACTCCGGTGACGCCGTCGATGTCGTTGAGGCCGCGGCGCAGGCTCTCCATGTCGAGGCCGGCCGGGGCTGCCTGTACCAGTACCCGCAGCGCCGCCCGGCCCAGCCTCCAGGCGCGGGGGAGGATGAACAGACCGATGGCGGCGGCGAAGAGCGGGTCGGCGTACGTCCAGCCGGTGAACCTGATGATGAGGGCGGCGGCGATGACACCGATGGAGCCGATGAGGTCGGCGACGACCTCCAGGTAGGCACCCTCGACGTTGATCGACTCGGCAGCGCCCTCGTGCAGCACCCGCCACCCGATGATGTTGACGGCGAGCCCGAGCACGGCCACCACCAGCATCGGGCCGGAGAGCACCTCAGGCGGTGTGCCGAGCCTTCGCGCCGCCTCGAACAGGACGTATCCGGCGACACCGAAGAGCAGGACGGCGTTGGCCAGGGCGGCCAGGATCTCCAGGCGGTACAACCCGAAGGTGCGGTGGTCGCCGCGGCGGCTCTTGTCGGCGGCGACGATGGCGGTGAGCGCCATCGCCAACCCGAGGGCGTCGGTCGCCATGTGCCCGGCATCCGACAGCAGCGCCAGCGAACCGGTGAGTAACCCGGCCACCACTTCCACCACCATGAACGAGGCCACCAGGACCAGCACCCAGCCAAGCCGCGAGCGGTAGCGTGCCCCGGCCCTCTGTCCCGGTGTGTGCGTGTGATCAGCCATGGCGAGTAGACAGTATCCGGTATCCAGTATCCGACGGGCGGGTGATCATTGACCCTTCGCGTTGCCGCCTCAGCGTAGTACGTAGTACGTAGTACGTAGTACGTACCGCTGGATACTGGCTACCTTCTTACCTGCATGACCGCTCGCATCATCCTGGTACGCCACGTCGAGACCGTCGCCAATGCCGCCGGCCTGTGGCAGGGCGCCACCAACTCAGGGTTCTCCCCCCGCGGGCAGGAGCAGCTCAAGCGCATCGCCGCCCGCTTCGACCGGCTCCGCCCCGACCTGGTGGTGAGTTCCGATCTGGGGCGGACCCAGGCAACCGCCGGAGCGCTCGGCTTCGACTTCGAGACCGACCCCCGCTGGCGTGAGCCCGACTTCGGGTCGTGGGAGGGCCTCGGATTCGCCGACGTGCAGCGGCGGCATCCCGACCAGTTGGCCGCCCTGATGGCGGGGGAAGACATCCGCCTCGGCGGAGGGGAGAGACTGTCGACCGTCGCCGCCCGGGTCGTCGAAGCCTACGAACACCTCTTCGACCGGATGGACGGCAACGGCACCGCCGTCGTCGTCAGTCACGGGATGGCGCTGATGGCGCTGGTCGCCGCACTGGTGGGCATCCCGTCGCGGCCGGCACCGCTGGGACTGATGGCCAACGGCGCCGTCACCACCTTCGACGTCGGCGACCGCGGTTCGCAGCTCAGCGGCTACAACGATCACGCCCACCTCGACGACGCGGCCCCGCTCCGTGACGGGGAAACCCACGTGGTGCTGGTCCGTCACGGCCAGACCGCCGCCAACGTCCAGGGGCGCTGGCAGGGACACGCCGACTGGCCTCTCGACGATCACGGTCGTTCCCAGGCCGAGCGCCTCGCCTTCTCCATGCCTCCGGTCGACCTGGTCTACGCCTCGCCGCTGGCACGGGCCGCCGAGACCGCAGCTGCCGTCGCCGATCACCAGGGGCGGCCGGTGCGCATCGACCCCGACCTCCGTGAGATCGGCTTCGGTGAATGGGAGAACCTCACCAGCGAGGAGATCGCCTCATCCGACCCCGAGGGATGGAGGGCGCTGATGGACGGCGTCGACGTGGCCCGGGGCCGCAGCGGCGAGACCTTCGTCGGTGTCCGCCGCCGCATGGCCGGTGTCATCGACCGCATCGCTGCCGAGAACACGGGTCGGACCGTCGGTGTGGTCTCCCACGGCGGCGCCACCCGCGCCTACCTCACCGGCCTGCTCCGACTCGACTTCCCCCACCGGCAGCGCATCTCCTCCCTGGCCAACACGGCGACGGCCCGCATCGTCTACCGGGGGGATCGGGCCATGCTCGGCTCGTGGAACGTCGCCCCGCACCTGGAGGACTGACCATCCGGCTGGCGGTGATCACCAACGACTACCCGCCCAAGCCGGGAGGCATCCAGCAATACCTGGCCAACCTGGTCGCCGCCCATCAGGGCGACGTGCTGGTGCTGGGGCCGGCCGACGGCCCCGCCGCCGACGAGCACCGGGTACGCCGCCACCGGCGCCGCTTCATGTGGCCCACGCCGGGCGTCACCGATTGGGCCACCGCCCACCTGGAGGACTTCGCTCCCGACGTCGTCCTCTTCGGAGCACCGCATCCCCTGGCGGCGATGGCGCCCCGCCTGCGAGACCGCCTCGGGGTCCCCGTCGGCGTGATCTCCCACGGTGCCGAGATCACCATCCCGATGGCCGTCCCCGGGATTCGCCAGGCGCTGGCGAGGTCGCTGCGGGGCGCCGACGTGCTGTTCGCGGTGAGCCGCTACACCGCGGCCCGCGTCGGGCGCCTCACCGGCCGGCCGGTGACCTGGCTCGGCGCCGGGGTCGACACCGAGGCGTTCCGTCCCCGAGAGCCCGCCACGGCAGGCGCGGGCCCGCTGGTGGTGGCCTGCGTCTCCCGCTTCGTTCCCCGCAAGGGCCAGCACCGCCTCATCAGCGCCGCCGCGGCGGCGCGCGCCCGCGGCGTCGACGTCGAGTTGCTGCTGGTGGGGAAGGGTCGCAAGGAGGGCGCCCTCCGGGCGCAGGCTGCCCGGGAGCGGGTCCCGGTGCGGTTCGTGGTGGGCGCCCCCTGGGAGGATCTACCCGGGCTCTACGCCGCGGCGGACGTCTTCTGCATGCCGTGCCGCTCCCGCTGGGGTGGCCTCGAGATCGAGGGGCTCGGCCTGGTGTTCCTGGAGGCGGCCGCGACCGGGCTCCCCGTGCTGGCAGGCACCTCGGGCGGGTCTCCGGAGACGGTGGTCCCCGGTGAGACCGGCTACGTGGTAGCCACCGTGGGTGACATCGTGGAGGCCGTCGAGACGCTCGGTGCCGACCCGTCGCGACGGGCGAGAATGGGGGCAGCCGGCCGGATGCGGGTAGAGTCGGAGATGACCTGGGAGGCGGTGGCACGCCGTCTCGATGAGGGATTCGCCGCCGCCGGTTCCGACCGGCAGCCTTGACATGGCGCAGAATCTCCCGTAGATATAGCGCCGTTCCCGGACCGACCTGAGGTTCTTTCGTGATGCCCAAGAGGCTCGTCATCGTCGAATCGCCCGCCAAGGCGCGCACCATCGCCGGCTACCTGGGCGGCGACTTCGTCGTGGAGTCGTCCATCGGCCACGTCCGCGACCTGCCGGGGAAGGCGTCCGACATACCCGCCGCCTACCGCGGTGAGCCGTGGGCCCGGCTCGGCGTCGACGTGGACAACGACTTCAAACCGCTCTATGTCGTCCCCGAGGACAAGAAGCAGCAGGTCCGCAAGCTGAAGGGCCTACTCAAGGACGCCACCGAGGTCCTGCTCGCCACCGACGAGGACCGCGAGGGCGAGTCGATCGCCTGGCACCTGCTCGAGGTGCTCAACCCCAAGCAGCCGGTCCACCGCATGGTGTTCCACGAGATCACCCCGGCGGCGATCCGCCAGGCGGTGGACAACCCCCGTGACCTCGACCGCAAGCTGGTCGACGCCCAGGAGGCGCGCCGCATCCTCGACCGGCTCTTCGGCTACGAGGTCTCCCCGGTGCTGTGGCGCAAGGTGCGCCAGGGGCTGTCGGCGGGCCGGGTGCAGTCTCCCGCCACCCGCATCATCGTGGAGCGGGAGCGGGAGCGGATGGCGTTCGTCGCCGCTTCCTACTGGAGCCTCGTCGGCACCTTCACCGTCGCCGACGACCCGCAGGCATTCGAGGCCGCCCTCACCCGCGTCGACGGCACCCGGGTCGCCGAGGGCAAGGACTTCACCGCCGACGGCGCGGCGAAGAAGTCATCTCGTGTCGTGCTCGACGAGGCGGCGGCGACGGCCCTGGCCGGCGAGTTGGACGGCGTCCCCTTCTCCGTGGCCTCTGTCGAGGCCAAGCCGTACACCCGCAAGCCGTACCCGCCGTTCCGCACCTCGACGCTCCAGCAGGAGGCGGGCAACAAGCTCCGCTTCGGCGCCCGCCGCACCATGGGCGCCGCGCAGCGCCTCTACGAGTCGGGCCTCATCACCTACATGCGCACCGATTCGGTGACGCTCTCCGCAGCCGCCATCGGCGCCGCCCGCTCCCTGGTCGCCGACCGCTACGGGGCCCGGTACCTGCCCGACTCCCCCCGCATCTACACCGCCAAGGTGAAGAACGCCCAGGAGGCCCACGAGGCGATCCGACCCGCCGGGGACAGCTTCACCGACCCGGCGCGGGTCGCCGACCAGTTCGGCGCGGCGTCGGACGAGGCCCGCCTCTACGACCTGGTGTGGAAGCGCACCGTCGCCTCCCAGATGAAGGACGCCCGGGGCGAGACCCTCTCGGTGAAGCTGGCCGCCACCGCGGCAGGCTCGGGTCGTCAGGTCGAGTTCGCCGCCTCGGGGCGCACCATCTCCTTCCCCGGTTTCCTCCTCGCCTACGTCGCCGGCAGCCCCGACCCCGACGCCGCCCTCGACGACCAGGTGCGGCCGCTGCCAGAGATGAGCGAGGGCGACCCGGCCCGCGCCTCCGAGCTGGTCGCCGCCGGCCACGAGACCAAGCCGCCGGCCCGCTACACCGAGGCGTCGCTGGTGAAGCGCCTCGAGGAGCTGGGCATCGGCCGGCCCAGCACCTACGCCTCGATCATCTCCACCATCCAGGATCGGGGTTACGTCTACAAGAGGGGCGCCGCCCTCATCCCCACCTTCACCGCCTTCGCCACGGTGACGTTACTCGAGCAGCATTTCCCGGACCTGGTGGACTACGCCTTCACCGCCCGCATGGAGGACGATCTCGACGACATCGCCTCCGGTGACGTCGAGGCGATCCCCTGGCTGGGCCAGTTCTACTTCGGCAACGGCCACGTCGGCCTGAGGGACCAGGTGGAGGGGAACCTGGAGGCCATCGACGCCCGCGAGGTGAACGCCATCCCGCTCGGGGTGGACGCCGAGGGCAGGGAGATCACCGCCCGCGTCGGACGCTACGGGCCCTACCTCACCCGGGACGAGGACCGCGCCTCGATTCCCGAGGACATGGCACCCGACGAGCTGACCGTCGAGGCCGCGGTGAGGCTGCTCGATGCCCCCAGCGGCGACCGCACCCTGGGCCACGACCCGGAGACGGGTCTCGCCGTGCTGGCCCGCGCCGGGCGCTACGGCCCCTACGTGCAACTCGGTGAGGCCGACCCGGACGCCAAACCGGCGGTCAAGCCGAAGACGGCGTCGCTGTTCAAGTCGATGTCCCTCGAAGCGGTGACCCTGGCCGAGGCGCTGCAGCTCCTCACCCTGCCCCGAGTCGTCGGCGAGCACCCCGAGGGTGGCGAGGTGGAGGCGCTCAACGGCCGCTACGGACCCTACGTCAAGTGGGGCAAGGAGACCCGCAGCCTCGAAACCGAGGAGCAGCTCCTCACCATCGACCTCGACGGAGCCCTCGCCAAGCTCAAGGAGCCCAAGCGCCGGCGCGGGCAGGCGGCGGCGCCACCGCTGCGGGAGCTGGGGGAAGACCCGGCCAGCGGCAAGCCGATCGTGGTCAAGGACGGCCGCTTCGGCCCCTACGTCACCGACGGTGAGATCAACGCCTCCCTCCGCGTCGGCGACACTGTCGAGGCCATCACCCTCGACCGCGCCGTCGAGCTCATCGCCATCCGCCGTGCCAAGGCGCCGGCCAAGAAGGCTCCGGCGAAGCGGAAGCCCGCCGCGCGCAAGAAGACCTGATACGTACTACGTACTACGTACTACGTACTACGTTGCGTGATACGTGATACGTGATACGTGATACGTGATACGTAATACGTGACAGATACAAACAGCGTGCTGCCTTAATCTGAACCCTGGATGACCGAGACCCCCCAACCTCGTTCCGCTTTCTCGATGATCACCACCGGGCCGTTCTCGCGGTTGTGGTGGGCAGGGCTCGTCGGGAGCACCGGCGACTGGATCACGGTCTTCGCCACCATCGCGCTCGGAGCGCGCCTGGGGGGCGAGGCCGGTGTCCTCGTCGCCCTGGTGTCGCGCATCGTGCCCGGGCTGCTGCTGGGCGCCGTCATCGGGGTGGTCACCGACCGGGTCGACCGGCGCATCCTCATCCTCGTCTCCGACATCGGCAGGGGCCTGGTGGTGCCGCTGCTGATCTTCGCCACCAGCCTGCCGATACTGGTCGGCGTAAACCTGGTGCTGGAGTTGCTCAGCCTGGTGGGCCAGACCCCCCGCAACGCCATGGTGCCCCGCCTGGTGCGCCCGGAGAACCTGGTCACCGCCAACAGCCTGATGCTGGGTGCCGCCTACGGCACCGTCCCCCTCGGTGCCGGCCTCAACTGGCTCCTCTCGCTGTTCCCCCCGCCGGTGTGGGACTTCATCCCGGCGGCGACCGCCCCGCTGGCATTCGCCTTCGGTGTCGACTCGATCACCTTCCTTACCTCGGCGGCGCTCATCTTCACCCTGCCGGTGATGAAGACGAAGCTGGCGGAGAAGAAGGCCGCCGCTCCCGGGGAGCGCCGCGCCTGGGCGGAGTTGCGCGACGGGCTGGTGTTCTTCTGGACCAACCGCTCGGTGCGCCGGGTCATCTTCGGCCTGACCGCGGCCCTCGTCGGTGGGGGCACCATGATCGTGCTCGGCACCAGCTTCGTGGAGAGGGTGCTCGACGCCGACCAGAGTGGATTCTTCGCCATCATCACCATGATGGGCGTCGGCGCCGCCCTCGGCATCGTCGCCGTGTCGCTGTACGAGTCGCGGCTGGTCCATCGCGACCTGGTCTTCGCCGCCTCGGCCCTCACCGCCGGGGTGGGACTGGCGGCGACGTCGCTGACTTCCACGGTGGCAGGCGCGGCGAGTTGGATGGCGCTGATGGGATTCGGTGCCGGTGCCGCCTACGTGATGGGCCTCACCCACCTCCACGAGCAGGTGGAGGACGACATGCGGGGACGCACCTTCGCCACGCTGTTCACCCTGATGCGGGTCGGGCTGTTCGCCTCGATGGCGCTGGCGCCGCCGGTGCGGCTGGCCCTGCAGCAGACCGGCATGACCTCCGACGCCGCCACCCGGGTGGTGATCTTCGTCGGGGGCGCCGTCATCGCCGCCTCCGGTGTGGCGACGTTGTGGACGTTGCGCCACCTGCTGGGCAGGCCACAGGTGGGTGCGGGCGTGCGCGACATCCTCGACCGCGCCGACACTGCGCGTCACAGCCGGCATCCGGCGCGCGACGATGATTGACCCCTCGCCCTGGCCGGGCCGGTACGTCGCCCTCGAGGGGATCGAGGGCGCCGGAAAATCGACGGTGGCCCGGTTGCTCGCCGGGCACCTGGAGGCGTCGGGACGTCCCGTGGTGCAGGTGCGCGAGCCGGGTGGGACGCATCTGGGGGAGGGTATCCGCTCCCTGCTGCTCGACGGGGACGACGCCCTCGCCCCCTGGGCGGAGGCGATGTTGTTCGCCGCGGCCCGGGCGCAACTCGCCCGGGAGGTGGTAGGCCCGGCATTGCGGGCGGGGAGTTGGGTGGTCAGCGATCGCACCGTCTACTCGTCGCTGGCCTACCAGGGGGCGGGGCGGGGCCTCGGCATCGACCCGGTGCGGCGGGTCAACGCCGCCGGGCTCGCCGGTGTGTGGCCGGATCTGGTGATCCTGCTCCGTATCGATCCCGGGGAGGGCCTGGCCCGCCAGGAGGTACCCGACCGCATCGGCGGCGAGGGGATGGCGCTCCAGGCCGCCGTGTCCCAGGCGTTCGATACCCTGGCGGCTGAGGAACCGCAGCGGTTCGCGGTGGTGGACGCCGCCCGGCCGCTGCCGGCAGTCGTCGAGGAGGTCAAGGCCGTGGTCGAGGCGAGATGTTCGTGACCGGAACCGCCACCCCCTTCGCCGGGCTGATCGGCCATTCCGAGGTGACCCGCCTGCTCGCCTCCGAGCTGGAGGCGCCGGCAGGTGCGTACCTGTTCACCGGCCCCTCGGCGGCGGGCAAGGCCACGGTGGCACGGCGTTTCGCCGCCGCTCTGCTCTGCGGCGGCGACGCCGCCTGTACTCGCCGGGTCATGGAGGGGAACCACCCCGATCTGATCGCCGTCGAGCCGGAGGGCACCGCCTCGATCACCGTAGACCAGACCCGGCGCATCATCGCCCTGGCTAGCCGGGCGCCCATGGTCGCCGATCGTAAGGTGTTCCTTTTCGAGGAGGGCGGATCCATGACCGACGAGGCCGCCAACGCCCTCCTCAAGACCCTGGAGGAGCCGACGGCGACCACCGTGTTCCTCATCGTCACCGAATCCGAGGACGACCTCCCCGAGACGATCGCCAGCCGCTGCCGCACCGTCGTCTTCGGCCGTGTCTCCGACGAGGAGATCGTCGCCGGTCTGGTGGCGGCGGGGGTCGCCGGGGAACAGGCGGAGAGCGCGACGCGCATCTCGGGGGGCCGCCCCGGGCTGGCGCTGGCCCTGGCGACCCGGCCCGAGGTCGCCACCTTCCGCCATACCTGGCTGTCGGTGCCGCTGCGGCTGTCCGGCCAGCCCGGGGACGCCTTCCTCCTCGCCGACGAGGTGATGGCCGCCTCCGAGCCGCTGCTGAAGGCGCTCAAGGACGGTCAGGCGACCGAGGCGGCGGCAGCGGTGGAGGGAACGGACGCCAAGGCACTCAGGGACCGCCAGGCACGCCAGCTCAAGCGGGCCACCGCGGCGCTCCACGTCGCCGGGCTCGAGATCCTCGCCGGCTTCTATCGGGACGCCGCCGCCGCCCAGTTCGGTGCGCCGGTGCGGAACCCGGACATCCCCGCCACCGCCCTCACCAGGGTGCGCCCCGCCGAAGCCGTCGCCAACGCCGGGCGGGTCCTGGAGACCATCGAGGCGCTGGAGGCCAACCAGCGGCCGGTGCTGGCGTTCGCCAACCTGTTCGCCGACCTGGGCGCCGATGGGTGACGCCGCCCCGCAGCGGGGGGCACGACTGTTCGTGTCGACCATGCGGGCACCGACGCGGTTGCTGGCCCGCGGCTGGTGGGATCTTCACATCGAGGGAAGCGCCAACCTCCCCGACCCGCCCTTCGTGCTGGCGGCCAACCACTTCTCGTTCGCCGACCCGGTGCTGGCGACCGTGGTGCTCGGCTACAACATCCGCTACCTGGCCCTCTCCGACCTCTTCGGCGTCAACGCCGCGGTGGACGGTCTGGTGAGGTTCTTCGGCGGCATCCCCACCCCACGCGACCGGGTGCCGGTGGGGGCGGTCCGGGCCGCCCTCGCCGAGCTGGAGGCGGGCCGGGCCGTGGGGCTGTTCCCCGAGGGTCGCCGGGTGGAGCGGTGGGGTGAGACGGCGCCCAGACGAGGCGCCGCCTGGCTGGCGCTGCGTGCCGGTGTCCCGCTGGTGCCCATGGCCATCGTCGGCTCCGACGGCACCCTCGGCGTGGTGGAGCGCCGCTTCCGCCGCACCGCGGTGGGTATCTGGGTGGAACCGCCGCTCGACCCGGCCCACCATGCCGGGGAAGTCGACCCTGTCGGATCGCTCACCGAGGCGTGGCGGGAAGTGCTCGCCCGGCGCCTCGACCACTGGGACCTGCCGGAGTCAGCAGGCGGCTGATCGAGGGTCAGCCGGCGTCCGCCGCCTCGGCGTCGTCGCTGGTCAGGTCGTGGACGGCCCTCCAGGCGCCGACGAGGACGAGAGCGACCCCGATGAGCGAGACATAGTCACCCAGCGGTCCCATTCCGTCGCTGGACGCGGCCAGCACGTCGACGATGGAGACGGCGGCGAGGCCGGCGGCCAACCCTGCGGCGGCGCCAACGGCGCCCGCCGGCCAGGTGAAGCGGGCCAGCGCCGGGAGCACGAGCATCAGGGTCGCTATTGCCACCCAGGGGAACAGCAGCGCCATCCTTGAGCCGGAGAAGTGGTCGGCGATCTCGGTCAGCGACCAGTAGGAGCCGTCGATGGAGGCGGTGGGCAGCGACAGCGCGAACAGGACGACACACGTGCCCGGAACCGCCCAGGGCCAGAACCGGTTGAGGTCGGCACTGGTGCGGTCGTCGGCCGCCATCTCCAGCAGCCGGCCTCCGAGGATCAGCGGGAGCGGAAGGATCAGCAGGGCGAACGGGCCTGCTCCGGTGTCGATAACCGTGGCGTCGAACCACGCCGTGTCCAGGATCGACAGCACGGCGTAGATGCCCAGGCCGAGCAGCGCTCCGCCGACGGCGGCGCCCCGTGGCTTGGCCAGCGCGGTGGCGGCGACCACTGCCGCTGCGGCCGCGACGAGGAGCAGGTCGAGAACAATCTCGACCGGGTAGGCCATCCGCGCGATCCACCACCAGGGAGCGATGACGGTCAGCAGAGCTCCCACCAGAGCCATGAGGGCTCCGAGCTTGTGACGGTCCGGTGGACGTCGCTCGCCGTTGCCCGGTAGGGCCACCTCGGCGGGCTCGGGTGTACCGACCGTTTCGCCGCTCGTCGTAGGCGCCCCGGCGCCGGCCGCCCCCGTCACATCTTCGGCGATGGCGACCGGTGCCGCCGCGCTCTCGGCGGCGACGGGTTCCAGGGCCGGCTCTTCGGGATCGGGCTCCGCATCCTTCTCGGCGACCGGTGGTTCCGGGGCCGTTTCTTCAGGCTGCGGTACTCCAATGTCGGCGGCATCGGGTTCCGGGGCCGGCTCCGCGGCGGCGGGAGACCCGGTGCCTGTGGCCTCTGCGGGAGGTGATGGTGGCTCGGCGTCGGCAGGGGCGACGACGTGCCCGGGGAGGGTGTCGAGATCGTCGCCTTCGGGGGGCTCTGCGGTGGTGCGAGGTTCGGTCGACTGCCACGCCGGGATATCGGGGGTCACGTCTGCCTGGTCGGGTGGCGGTGTAACGGGAGCGGGAACGTCCGCCTCGGCGTCGGGTCGCCTCGTCGCCGGTGTCACCGCGGGCTCGGGGCGGGCGATGCGGAAGATGCGACCGTTGGGTGACCGGGTGTACAGGACCGGGGTGGCCCACTCCAGGTCGTTGCCGGTGGCGAAGATGGCCTTGCGGGCCTCCGACAGCGCCGAGTCCACCGCGTAGCCGTCGGCCAGCGCGCTGTACAGCTCGTGGGAGAAGACCACCGCGGCGTGGTCGGTGATCTCGAACTGCATGGCGATCACGGCGGGGATGGCCTGCTGGACCAGGCTCTGCGCCGTCCCGGCGAACGGGTCGAGCGGCGAGCTGCGGGCTCCCTCACAAGAGTTGAGGACGGCCAGCCGCAACGATTTGTGGTCGTGGAGGAGCATCCCCAGGTCCTGGCCGCTCACCGTCCGGGACCGTCCTTCGACGTCCTCGAGCAGCAGCACCCCCTCATCGGTCCGCTCGTCGTAGCCGCCGTGGCCGATGAAGTGGAACACGTGATACCGCCCTCGGCGGAGGTGTCGCTGCAGGTCCGCCAGGGTCGCCCGCTCCAGCCGGGTCAGCGAGACCAGCCCGTCATCGACGAGGTCGGCCATGTTGTCGTTGAGCTTGGCCCACTCGCCGGCGCTGTCGAGATGGGCCCTGTCCGCCGGGCTCGAGATCATGACCAGGACATTGATGGGCGGCCGGACCTGCAGCGGCCGGACCGGCTCAGGCAGGTCGAGATAGCGCACGACGGGCGTGTCGACCGAAAGGCTGAGGAACCGGTTGGCGGAGACGTTGTAGAGGTACTCCCAGGGGACGTTGGTCAGCTCGGGCACGTCCGAGAGGCGCAGGCGGATGCGCAGCCCCATGCCGCGCCGGCGGGCCTGGTCGAGGCTGCGGACCAGCGCCGGCTGTATGCGCTCGTCGAAGAGGGTCCCGAAGAGCCGGCTGCCGAACGCCTTCACCTCGGACATCTCGGTGGTCTCCAGGCGGCGCACCTGGCGCCGCATGCCGCCGAGCGAGATGCCGATGCGAAGGATGAAGTTCTCCAGCTCCATCGGGCTGAAGGGGAGATCGACGGTCGACGACGCCTGGCCGCCCGGGGAGTCGAGAACCCGGACGCGGTACGAGGATCCTTCCCGATCGATGAGCATGTCGAAGTCGAGATAGCCGGCGGGCACGGCGATATCTCCCATCGCTCGGCCTGTCACATCCCGGCGGTAGGCGGACTTGTCAGGGACCGCGCCGGGGTCGCTCCCAGGTTACCGGATACGCTTCGCCGGCCGCGGATACGCAGGATCTTCTTGGCACAGATGTTCCGGATCACTCAACCGGTCTCGTCCCGCAGCCGGATGTCAGGGGCCGGCGTCAGTCGCCCGGTGACGTCCGCTGCCGCCGCTTCCTGACGAGTTGCACCAGTGCCGCCCCCATGAGCAGCAGGGTGATTCCCAGCCAGGTGAGCCGCTCGGCCGGGGCGCCGGTGGCGGGGAGCTGGATGGAGACGTCGGCGTCGTCGGAGTCGTCGACGGTGGTCCCGTCGGGTGACTCACCCTCCACCACGGCGACGTTGGTGAATGACTGCGTCACCGTGACCGTGCAGGTGTAGGTGATCGATTCCCCCGGCTGCAGCGTCCCGATGTCACGGTCGCAGGAGGGACTCTCGGCGTCGGTGACCGCCACTCCGGTGAGCACGGTGTCGCCGGTGTTGGTGACCACGATGGTGAAGGTGTGGGTGTCCCCGGATGCCAGCACGACGCCGTCGTCGGGGGACTTGTCGATCTCGATGCCCGGCTCCAGCTGCTCTACGCCCAGGTAGTGCGACGGGTCGGTGTCGGTGACGTCGCTCTCCATCTCGTCGAGGCCCACCACGGTGCCGACGTTGGCGTACTGACCCGGCTCGGCGGTCCCTGTCGCCCGGTACAGCCAGGTCTCGCCGACGTCGAGCACCGCGTCGCCGTCGCTGTCGCCGCTGACGTACTCGGGGACCACGCCGTCGTGGTCGTCGGTGACCTCGACGTTCTTGACCGCCAGGTCGACCGGGCTGACCTCGTAGGTCCACTCCACCTCGCTGCCGACCACGATCTCGGGACCGGTCTCCTCGTTGGCGTCCTCCCCGTTGGTGCGCTTCACGATCTCGATGCCGCCCTCGACACCCCGGTAGTGGGCCGGATCGGTGTCGGTGACGGTGGCCCCGGCGATGTCGGTCGCCGTCACGGTGCCGACGTTGGCGTGCGGTCCGACCTCGGCGGTTCGCGTGACCCGGCAGGTCATCGAGGCGCCGGCCGCCAGGGTGGTGTCCGGGCACGAGATGTCGCCGAGCTGGTCGTCGGTGAGGGCGACGGCGGAGAGGGCCTCGTTACCGGTGTTGGTGACGACATAGGCCCATGCCGCCTCGCCGCCGACGCGGACCAGCGCCGCCTCGGCCGGTGTGTTGGCGTCGAACCCGTTGACGTACTTGACCAGAGCGATGCTGCCGTCGGTGCCGAAGTAGTGGGACGGGTCCAGGCTGTGGACCGGACCGCTCACCACACCGGTGCCGCTGGCCAGGGACAGGTTGGTGTACTGGTCGGATTGGGCGGTCCCGGTCGCCATGTACTGCCAGGTCTCGCCCGGTTCCAACTGGTTGTTCTGGTTGGTGTCGCCCACGTTGAAGCCGCCGGACTCCACCGGGCTCGGGGTCACTTCGGCGTCACTGTCGTAGACCACGACGTCCTGGAGCGGGTCGGTGCCCGTCGTGGTGACTTCGTAGGTCCACGTCACCGTGTCGCCGATGGGGATGAACGGCCCCGGCGGGCTGTCGGCGGGCTCGCCGTTGGTGGCCTTGACGACGGTGATCTCAGGCGACACGCCGAGGTAGTGAGCCGGATCCTCGTCGGACACCGAGTCCCCGGACGGAGCAGTGGCCGAGGCGGTGGCGTCGTTGCGCTGCTGCCCCTCGGCGGCGACGCCGGTGGCGAAGCAGCGGACGGTGCCGCCGACCCTGATGACCGCGATCCGCGGGCAGCGCAAGGCGTCGAGTTGGGTGTCCTCGATGGTCCAGCCGAAGAGGGGGACGTTGCCGGTGTTGGTCACCGCGAAGGTCCAGAAGACCGGGTTGCCGGTGGCGACCACCGGGCCTGTGGGCGTGTCGGCGTCGTCACCGTTGACGTGCTTCTCCAGATCGAGGGCGATGATCTCCCCGAAGTAGTGGGCCGGGTCGGAGTCGAAGAGCTGGCTGTCGCCGACCACGTCGGTGGCGGAGACCGTCCCCACGTTGTCGTTGGGACCGTCCGCCGCCGCCTCGGTAGGCCCGGCGCAGGTCACCGTCTCGCCGGGGGGGATGACGTCGCCGGGATCGAGCCCGCAGTCGATGGGACCGAGCACGCTGTCGGTCAGCTCGACGTTGTCGACGCCCACGGTGCCGGTGTTGGTGATCTCGTACTCCCAGGTGACGTCCTCCCCTGAGGGGATGAACAGCCCCGGGGCGTGGTCGGCGTCCTCCCGCTCACCGGTCGACACCCGGATGACGTACTTCTCCAGGCCGATGCCGGGGACGGCGCCGATGTAGTGCGAGGGATCCGTCGCCTCGACCTCCACGCCGAGGGCGGAGTTGGTGCCGACGACGGTTCCCATGTTGGCGTACTCGCCGGGGGCGGCGGTGCCCGTGGCGGAACAGATCGTCTCCCGTCCAGGCGCCAGGCTGCTGCTCGGACAGCTGATCGCTCCGAGCTGGTCGTCGGTGACGACGATGTCGAGTGTCACGTTGCCGGTGTTGCTCACCAGGTAGGTCCACTCGATGTCCGAGCCGACCGTGATGTAGGGGACGTCCGGGTCGGGGGGCGGATTGTCGGCGTCGAATCCGTTGGTGTACTTCTTGATGGCTATCCCGGGATCGGGCAGGGCGCGGTTCACCAGCACGCAGGTGACGATGGACTCCAGCAGGACATCGACGGTGAACGTCCCGTCGCCAACGTCGCGCAGATCCAAAGGCTGGTCGTCGGGCTCGTCGGGGGTGCGGTAGACACATTCGGTGGCATCGGTGTCGTTGACGTAGCCCGCCGGGGGTGTCTCCTCGGTCACCACCACCGTCGAGGTCACCTCGTCGTTGGGGAGCCACTGGAAGCCGGCGAACCCGGCGCGGTCGGTGGGGACCGTGGCCGAATCGCCGGACACCCCGATGGGGAGCACCCAGCTGAAGCCGCCGGGAGCGGTGACATCGGCCTCGATGCTCCAGCCCTCTCCGGGCATCAGGTCGTCGGTGTCGGGGTCGGGCGTTTCGTCCACCAGTTTCTCCACGGTCAACGACGGGGCACACAGGGCGAAGGCGGCCTCGCGCAGGGCGTCCTCGAGCTCGTCGAACTGGGGCACCCGGTAGATGTCGTCGGTGGTGATGTCGAAGTCGCCGGTGCCGTTGTAGATCTTGGGGCCCGACACCCGCACCAGCCGGTTGAGGGACTGCTGGTTGTCGAGAGCCGACCCCACGGCAATGGCGAGCACCTTGGACTGGGTCAGCTTGAAGGCGTTGGCGTTGGCGATGGCCGGCGTGGCGGCGGCATCGGTGCCAGCCGCCCCCGAGGTGTAGGTCTGGTTGCGGGCCAGGGGCACCACCAGCTCGTAGGGGTTCTGCGCCGGGTTGGGGTTGCCCGGGTCGAAGGGGACCCGGGTGGTGTCGATGATCGTGTTGGGGTCGCCGTCGGTGATGAACACCACCAGGTGGGACTGGTCGGGGGAGGGCCGTGGGGCGAAGAACCGGCCGACCCGGAAGCCGTCCTCCCAGTTGGTGTAGTTGTTGTCCTGCGGGGCGTACCCGGCGATGTAGGGGTCGAAGACGTCATCGATGGTCTGGTTGGTCACCGTGGTGTAGGTCTCCACCGGGATGTCGGCGACGGTGCTGAAGTCGACCACCGCCATGCGCGATCCGGTGTTCTGCAGCGCCCGGGTGAACGACCGGAAGGCCCTACGCACGTCGTCGGTGGCGCGCGACGACTCGATGGACCACGACTCGTCGAGGATCACCAGGATGTCGAGGCCGCACTTGCGCTCCAGCGTGGGATTGGGGAGCGGCACGGCGCTCTCGCCGGGAGCGGCGTCGACGCGCGGGGCGGGCAGGGCGACGACGGCCATCAGGGCGGCAACCGCGATCCCCAGGCCCAAAATGCGATGCAACGTCCGCATCCCAACTCCCTCCGACGACGGTAACCCCGCCTGTCAACGCTACTTAACCACACGTGGGCCGCCCGTGCCGCGGTTGGCGTCGGGGTGGCACAGTGATGGCCGGGCACTACCGTTGCCCCGTCCCACCAGGAGATAGCGTGAAGGTCGTCGTCACCGGCGGTGCCGGGTTCATCGGGTCCAACCTGTGCGAGCGCCTCGTCGCCGACGAGCGCTTCGACGAGGTCGTCGCCCTCGACGACCTCTCCAACGGCGACGCCTCCAACCTGGACGGTATCGGCGCCCGCCTGGTGGTGGGCTCGATACTCGACGACGGCACGCTCGACGAGGTACTCGCCGGCGCCGACAGCGTCATCCACCTCGCCGCCCGGGGGTCGGTGCCCAAATCGGTGGAGGATCCGCTGGCGACCCACGAACGCAACGCCACCGGGACGCTGCGGGTGCTGATGGCGGCCCGCCGTGCCGGCGACGTGCACACCATCGTGGCCTCCTCGTCGAGCGTCTACGGGGCCACGGTGACGCTCCCCAAACACGAGGATCTGGCAACCCGCCCGATGAGCCCCTACGGGGTGAGCAAGGTGGCCACCGAGTGGTACACACTGGCGTTCCAGCACTCCTACGGGCACCCCACGCTGGCGTTCCGCCTGTTCAACGTCTACGGGCCCCGCCAGCCCGCCGGGCACGCCTACGCCGCGGTGATCCCTCTCTGGATCGACGCCGCCCGCAACGGCGGCACGCTCCGCGTCAACGGCGACGGCAAGCAGTCACGGGACTTCACCTACGTCGACACCGTCACCGAGGTGCTCGCCGAAGCCGCCCACCGGAGGCTCACCAGCGACATCCCCGTCAACCTCGCCTTCGGGGGAGGGGAGACGCTGCTCGACCTGGTGGCGCGCCTGGAGCGGATCTTCGATACCCCGCTCGACGTCGAGCATCTCGATCCCCGCCCCGGCGACATCCGCCACAGCACCGCCGACCCGTCGCGCCTGCGTGAGCTGTTCCCCGACGTGGTTCCCGTCCCCTTCGCCGAGGGATTGCGCCGTACCGTGGAGTGGTGGCGAACCCAGGGTTCGTGACGGTGGTCGTACTTTGGGCTGTGGGCGACGCTGAGCGGCGTCGGGAACCCTGGGTTCGTGGGGAGGTTGTGTCGGCCCGGGTCTTGGCAACTAAAACTAATAGTGTTAGTTTACTCCGCATCCAGACGACAAGGAGCGGAGATGACCGAGATGTTGCCGCGGCCCGGTGGCCGCATCGCCTTCGAGGACAGCGGCGGGAGCGGACCCCTGGTGGTCGGCATCCCCGGTATGGGAGACACCCGGGCCACCTTTCGCTTCCTGGTTCCGCAGCTCGTCGCCGCCGGGTACCGCGTCGTAACCGCGGACCTGCGCGGCCAGGGCGATTCCGATGGCACCTTCGACGACTACGGCGTGGAGTCGATGGGGGAGGACCTGGTGGCCCTCCTGGAGCACCTCGGTGGCGGCCCGGCGCTGGTGATCGGCGTCTCCATCGGCTGCGCGGCCGCGGTGTGGGCTGCCGCCGAGGCGCCCGACAGGATCGCCGGCCTGGTGCTGATCCGGGCCTATGCGCCGGATGTGCCCATCCCCTGGGTGCAGCGCGCCGCCGCCAAGGTCGTGCTGGCGGGTCCCTGGGCACCGGCGGCATGGGCCGCCGTCTTCAAGTCGTTCTTCCCCACCCTCCCGCCGCAGGACCTGGCGGAGTACCGCGCGGCGCTGGCCCGGATGCTGCGCCGGCCGGGCCGGGCGGCGGCGATGCGGGCCATGGCGGCGGCCGACAAAGGCCCGGCCCATGTCCGGCTGCCACTGGTCACCCAACCCACCTTGGTGGTGATGGGCGGCGCCGATTCAGGAGATCCGGTGGCAGAAGGCCAAGCGGTGGCCGATGCGGTGTCGGGGAGGTTGGCGGTCATCGACGGGGCCGGCCATTACCCCCACGTCGAGTTCCCCGCAGAGACTGCGGCCGCCCTCCTCGCCTTCGTGCAGGAACCGCGTGGCGAGGGAAACGCTCCTCTCGGAGCATCCTCACATGGCTAGGGCCGGCTTGAGCCGTTCGGCGGTGGTGGAGGCAGCCGCCGGCCTCGCCGGCGAGGTGGGCATCGAGGGGGTGACCCTCTCCGGGCTGGCCGACCGCCTCGGCATCCGGGCGCCGTCGTTGTACAACCACGTCGACGGACTCCCCGGCCTGCGCCGGGAGATGACATTGCAGGCGCTCGACGAGTTGGACGGCGTGATCGGCGCCGCGGTGGAGGGACTTACGGGGGCCGGGGCGGTGGCGGCGGTGTGCCACGCCCAGCGCGCCTGGGCCCGGGAACGGCCCGGTCTGTACGCCTGTGTGGTCCCCACCACCGAGGGACGAGACGACGAGGTCCGCGCCGCCGGCGCCCGTGTCCTGGAGAGGGTCGTCGCCGTGGTCGCCGGGCTCGGGCTGGAGGGCGATGAGGCCCTACACGCCACCCGTGCCGTCCGCGCCGCGGTGCACGGTTTCGTCTCCCTGGAGGTCGCCGGCGGCTTCGGTCTCGACCTCGACGTCGACGAGAGCTTCGATCGAATGGTGGCGCTCCTCGTGGGCGGTCACGTAGTACGTAGTACGTAGTGCGTAGTACGTAGTACGTGCTGCCCTGCGATACTGCTTGCTTCCACCGAAAGGACCGCTCTTGACCGCCGAGTCGCCGCAGCCACGGGTGTGGCTGCTGCTCGGCATCGGTGCGGCGGCCGGGCTCTTCTCCGGGTTCCTCGGCGTCGGCGGGGGCATCGTCATGGTCCCGCTCATGATCGGGCTACTCGGCTTCGATCGTCATCGCGCCCATGCCACCTCGCTGGGCGCCATCGTGCTCATCTCGATCTCGGCGACACTGCGTTTCGGGGTGGCCGGTGAGGTCGACTGGGTGATCGGCCTCACCCTGGGCGCCGGCGGCGTCTTCGGGGCGACGGCGGGGGCGCACCTGATGAACCGCCTCTCTGCGGAGGCGCTGCAGGGCATCTTCGGTGTCATCCTGGTGGTGGCCGGGCTGCGCATGACGCTCGGCGAGGTGCCCGGGGTGGGCGGCGCGCCGGAAGCATGGGTGGCGGTGGCCCTCGCCGCGGTCATCGGGTTCGTCGCCGGGATGGCGGCCGGCCTCGCCGGCATAGGCGGCGGGGTGATCATGGTGCCGGCGATGGTCTTCCTCCTCGGCATGAGCCAGCATGCCGCCGAGGGCACCTCGCTCCTGGCGATCCTCCTCGCCGCCCTCGCCGCCACCCGGGTCAACATCCGCAATGGCCGCATCGACCTGCGCCACGCCGCCGTCATCGGCGCCGGCGGTGTGATCCTGGCCCAGGTGGGGGCGTCGGCCGCCCTTGCCGTCCCTGCCGGGTCGCTGGGGCGGCTCTTCGGCGCCTTCCTGGTGCTCGCCGGCCTGCGCATGCTGTGGGGCCTCCGCCGCTAGCGTGCCTGCCCGGTGAACCTGCACGACCGTTTGAAGCACGACCTCACCGCCGCCCTGCGGGACCGTGACCTGGAGACGGCGAGGCTACTGCGCGTCCTGGTGGCCGCGGTGGACAATGCCGGTGCCGTCGAAGCGGGTCCGAAGGAGGGCACGGTGGGGCACGCCGACGTCCCCCGGCGCCACGTACCCGAGGCCGAGATCCTGGAGATCCTCGCCGCCGAAGCCGGCGAGTTGCGCGGCGCCATCACCGACTACGAGGCGCACGGCCGGCCCCACGCGGCCCTGCCCCTGAGGGCACGCCTCGCCGCCGTCGAGCGCTACCTCGCTCCCAAACCCGCCGACTGAGGCTCCTTTCCCGCTTGCGGCCGTCGTTCCGGACATGAACAGGGCATGAACTCGCCGCAAACCCCCTGTGAACAGCTAGCGTGCCTCCGCCGATGAGATTCCGGATCGTCCCGACCAATCGCGAGTTCTTCGAAGACTTTGCCGAGGCCGCCCACAACCTGGCGGACGGCGTGCGACGCCTCGGCGACGTCTTCGCCGAGCCCACCGCCGCCGCGGAGCGCCACGAGGCCGTCAAGCAGGCCGAGAGGGCCGGTGACGAGCTCACCCAGCGCATCCTCACCCGCCTCGACACCGCCTTCGTCACGCCCTTCGATCCTGAGGACATCCAGCGTCTCGCCGAGGCCATCGACGACATCGTCGACGACGTCTACCACGTGTCGGAGATGGTCGTCCTCACCGGGATCACCGAAATCATCCCCGAGGTGGTGGAGCAGGTGGACGTCCTCGACCTGATGGCGGCCAAGGTCGTCGAGCTGTTCGATCATTTCGAGGACATGCGTGGGCTGAAGCCGATCGTCGCCTCACTCGACGCCCTGGAGACCCAGGGTAACCGCATCTACCGCCGCACGGTGGCCCGCCTGTTCTCCGGGGAGATCGAGCCCCTCGACGTGATCCGTTGGAAGGACATCAGCTCTTCGATGGAGGATGCCCTCGACCGGGTGGAGGACATGGCGAACATCGTCACCACGATCGTCGTCAAGCAGGCGTAGCGGAGCCACCATGACGACGGGCGCCGTCATCGTCATTCTGTTCGCGCTGGCTTTCGACTTCACCAATGGTTTCCATGATGCCGCCAACTCCATCGCCACGGTGGTTTCCACCCGGGTGCTCTCGCCCCGCTACGCAGTGATCTGGGCGGCCTT
>CAZOGW010000006.1:39872-49866 GCA_964579415.1 uncultured Acidimicrobiaceae bacterium
TCTTCAACTTCATCGCCTTCCTGATATTCCACACCCACGTCGCCAGCACCATCGCCCGGGACGTCGTGGTTCAGGATGCACTCACCGTGGGGGTCATCTTCGCCGGGCTGGTGGGGGCCATCGCGTGGAACCTGCTCACCTTCTGGCTGGGGCTCCCCACCAGTTCGTCTCACGCCCTCGTCGGCGGCCTCGCCGGCGCCGCGGTCGCCCGTCACGGCTTCGACGTCCTCCTCGCCGAGGGCCTGCAGACGATCGGCGTGTTCATCGTCCTGTCACCCCTCATCGGGCTGGCACTGGGGCTGCTCCTCACCATCACCATCCAGTGGATCTTCTCGAGGGTCAAGAACCTCCAAGCCCTCAACAAGGGCTTCCGTCGCGGCCAGCTGGTCTCGGCGGCCGCCTTCAGCCTCGGGCACGGCGGCAACGACGCCCAGAAGACGATGGGCATCATCCTGGCGGTGCT
The DNA here is from genome assembly GCA_964579415.1 of uncultured Acidimicrobiaceae bacterium. GTDB lineage: Bacteria > Actinomycetota > Acidimicrobiia > Spongiisociales > UBA5794 > CAZOGW01. The sequence goes on from CAZOGW010000006.1 coordinate 40,336, forward strand.
CATCGCCACCGGTACCGTCGGCGCCGACGCGGACGTTCCGCTGTGGGTGGTGCTCTCCGCCCACACCGCCATCGGCCTGGGCACGCTGTTCGGCGGCTGGCGCATCGTGCGCACCATGGGATTCCGTCTCACCAAGTTGCAGCCTGCCGGCGGAGTCGCCGCCGAGACCGGGGCGGCGTTGACCCTGTTCTTCACCTCGGCGCAGGGCATCCCGGTGTCCACCACCCACACCATCTCCGGCGCCATCGTCGGCGTGGGAGCGGCGAGACGGCTCTCCGCGGTGCGCTGGCGCATCGCCGGCAGGGTGGTCTGGGCCTGGGTCTTCACGATCCCCGGCGCCGCCCTCGTCGCCGCCATCACATCCCTGCTGGTGGAGGCGGCGCAATGAGGGACCGGCGGGTGTACTTCTTCCTCGGCGCCGCCGTGCTGGTCGCGGCTCTCTATCCGTTCACCCCGACCCAGTACCGCTGGCTGACGGCGACGGTGGCGGTCACCTACGTGGTGTTCGCCCTCACTTTCGGCGCCGCGGCGGTTTCCACCGAGCGGGAGATGCGGCAGCGGGACAACGGTCCCGCCGGCAGGTGAGCCGCCCGAAGGGGCCAGGCGCCGCGACCGGGTGCCGGACCGCAAAGATCCGGAGGCCCCTGCACGCAGGCCGTACCGGCTACTGGCTACTGGATACCAAGAACTGATCCGGCTAGCCGGCCGGCGGCGGTGACCACGGTTACCCACGCCAGCGGTCCGGCGAGCCGGCGGGCCCCGGGGGCCTGACCGGGGAGGGCCGCCGCGTCGGCACCGATCAGGAGCAGGACCACTGCGGCGACACCCGCCATGCTGGCCGCGAGCAGGCCGGTGTACCAGCGGGCCCGCAGCCTGCCCGGGAACAGAACGGCAACGCCGGTGGCGACCGGATGGCGACGAACAGCGGGCGCCACCACCAGTCTTTGCACAGAGTTTGTATGTTTGCTATACATACATAGCTCGATCCGAAGCCGACTGTGAGGAGGGGGTCGTGCGACTCAGCGAGAGGCACACCGGGCATGACGCCAGGCGCCGCAACAGGACTCTCGCCCTGCGTATCGCCTACGCCGCCGGTGCCACCTCCCGGGCCGATATCGCACGTCTCACCGGACTCACCCGGGCCAGCGCGTCGGACATCGTCCGCGACCTCGCCGGAGACGGGTTTCTCGCCGAGGTGGGCACCGGGGAGTCGACCGGTGGGAAGCCGCCGACGCTTCTCGAGTTCCAGGCGGGAGCGCGCAGCATCGTCGCCCTCGACCTCAGCGCCCAGCCATTCCGCGGTGCAGTCCTCGACCTGAGGGGCCGCATCCTCTCCCGCCGCAGCCTGCGCGCCACCGGCCTCACCGGCGGCCCCGCCATCGATCGCGCCGTCAAGCTGGCGACGAGGCTGGTCAAGGCGGCGCCGGCGCCGGTCATCGGCATCGGGGTGGGGGCGCCGGGCCTGGTCGACGCCGACGGTACCGTGGTCCGCTCCACCAATGTGGGTTGGGACGGTGTGCCCCTGGCCCGGATCCTCGGTGACGCCACCCAACACACCGTTCACGTCGCCAACGACACCTCGGTGGCCGCACTTGCCGAACTGGCGGTCCGCGACGAGCCCTCCTCCAACCTGATGCTGGTCGAGGTCAGCGACGGCATCGGCGCCGGGATCGTCCTCGGCGGCGCCATCCACCTCGGCGAGAGCGCCGCCGCCGGAGAGATCGGCCATCTGGTCGCCGTCCCCGACGGAGATCGGTGCACCTGCGGGCGGCTCGGATGCCTGGAGACAGTCGCCTCGGTTCCCAGCATCGTGCGGGCGGCCGGGGTGAGCGATGTCCAAGCCCTCAGGGCCGCCCATGCCGGGTCGGCGTCCGCCGTTGCCGCGGCCGCGGGACACCTGGGGCGCACCCTCGCCGCTGCCGTCGCCGTGCTCGACGTCCACCGCATCGTGCTCACCGGGCCGCTCAGCGGGTACGACGGCGACCTCGCCGGGACGCTCCGTGAGGAGCTCGCCGCCCAGGTGCTGGCCCAGGTCGGCGACCTGGTCACGGTGTCGTGGACCAAGGTCGGCACCGACATCGTCCTCGCCGGTGCCGGCATCCACGTCATGCGCTCCGAGCTGGGGATCCCCTGGTGAGGGCCACCGCCGGGATCGACATCGGGGGGACCACCACCGACGCCGTCGTCGTCGCCGGAGACGGACAGGTGCTGGCGCGGGTCACCCTTCCCACGGTCCCGGGGGACGCCTCCGCCGTCGCCGCAACCGCCACCGACGCCCTCCGCCTCGCTTTCGGCAACGCCGGCACCGATGAGATCTCTGCTCTCGGTGTCGGCATCCCCGGGCTGGTGGACTGCGCCGCCGGCTCGACCCGGCACGCCATCAACCTCGGTATCGGTGACGAGCCCCTCCCCATCGGTCCGCTGCTGGCCGGCGGCTTCGGCGTCCCCGTCGCCGTCGACAACGACGCCCGCACCGCTGCCCTCGGCGTCTACGCCGACGCCGTCGCCGCCCACACCGGCCTGGAGGACATGGCCTACGTCAGTATCGGCACCGGCATCTCGGCCGGCCTGGTGCTGGGTGGCGCCCTCTACCGCGGTCGGGGCGGGGCCGCCGGCGAGATCGGGCACATCGTCGTCGACGCCGCCGGCCGGCCCTGCAAGTGCGGGCAGCGGGGCTGCCTGGAGACCGTCGTCTCCGGCGAGGTGCTGCGGGGTGTCCCCGCCACCGCCGAGGTCGTGGCGGCACTGGCCACCACCGCGGTGGCGTTGGTGCTCACCCTCGACGTCGAGCAGATCTGGCTCGGAGGCGGTGCCGTTCACCACACCCCGGGCATGGTGGGGAGCCTACGCACCGCTCTCACCAGCGCCGAGGCCACCTCACCGCTCCTGGCCCGCCTCGCCCCCTCCTCACGGATCTTCACCACCGATCCCGACCGTCCCGTCGGCGCAATCGGAGCCGCCCGGCTCGCCGCCGATCGGGTCGCCGGGTGGGTGACACCTCTGGAAACGCAAACAACCACAAGGAAAGGGGAGTAGGACCATGCGGAACTTCCGAATGATCTTGCTCGTGGCCGTGCTGGCGATCTTCGCCGCGGCATGCGCCGACACACCGGACGGGGCGGATTCCTCCACGGGGGCCCCCGCCGACACCACCGAAGCCGACACCACGGCTGCGGTCGCCGAGGGGCCGTACCAGCACCTCGCCCGCGCCGAGGCGGGTGAGTTCGCCGGCACCAGCGTCGAGATCCTCTCGCAGTGGATCGAAGCCGAGCAGGAGAACTTCCGTGGCTCGCTGGCGGCGTTCGCCGAGCGCACCGGGATCACCATCAACTCCGAGGGCATCACCGACTACGAGACCATCCTCGCCACCCGCGTCGACGGCGGCAACGCCCCCGACCTGGCCCAGGTGGCCCAGCCGGGGCTGATGCAGTCCTTCGCCGCCGAGGGCAACCTGGTGGCGCTCGACGACTGGATCAACACCGACCAGCTCGCCGAGGACTACATCGAGTCATTCGTCGACCTCGCCAGCCACGACGGCAACCTCTACGGCGTCTACTACAAGGGCGACATCAAGTCGATCGTCTGGTACCCGGTCCAGGCCTTCGCCGACGCCGGCTACGAGGTCCCGACCACCTGGGACGAGCTGATCGCTCTCTCCGACCAGATCATCGCCGACGGCAACGGCAACCCGTGGTGCATCTCCATCGAGCACGGCGACGCCACCGGCTGGGTCGCCACCGACTGGATCGAGGACGTGCTGCTGCGGACGGCTCCGCCTGAGGTCTACGACCAGTGGGTCGCCCACGAGATCCCCTTCAACGACCCCGAGGTGCTCGAGGCCGCCGACTACGTGAACCAAATCTGGTTCACCGACGACTACGTCTACGGCGGCAACACCGCCATCAACGCCACCTGGGTGGGCGACACGCAGACGCCGATGTTCGCCGCCGGCGGGCCGGAGTGCTGGATGCACAAGCAGGCGGCGTGGATCCCCGAGTTCTGGCCGGAGGGCACCGTCGCCGGTGAGGACAGCTCCTTCTTCTACTTCCCCCCGATCGAGGAGGAGTTCGGCAGCCCGGTGCTGGGCGGTGGTGACATGTTCGTCATGTTCGACGACCGTCCCGAGGTGCGCGCCGTCCTCGAGTTCCTCGCCACCGCCGAGGCGGCCCAGGGCTGGATCGAAGCCGGCGGCTTCATCTCCCCCAACCAGAGCGTCCCGCTCGACTGGTACCAGACCTACCCGAACGACGCGCTGGCGGCGATCCTCGCCGAGGCGGACACCTTCCGCTTCGACGGTTCGGACACCATGCCCGCAGAGGTCGGCAATGGCACCTTCTGGGGTGGCATGATCGACTGGGTGTCCGCCAACGGGGACAACACCGGCGAGGTGTTCGACGCAATCGAGGCGAGCTGGCCGGCCGGCTGAAGCAGCCGGCAGTACTTGGTACTTGGTACTTGGTACTAGGTACGGGCTGATTGCTGAGGTGATCAAGACAGGAGGGTCGGGGTGCCCGGTGGGTACCCCGACCCTCAGAACGGACCGGAGAGGTGATGGCGGCGCAGGTATCGAGGCAGGAGAGCGGGCGGGGGAGGGGGCTCCTTCTCTCGGTGCTGGGTCTGGCTGCGGTGGTGGCGGCGCTGTGGTTCGCCACCGGCTTCCTCAAGGCGGAGGACGCCGCCGAGGGCATCCTCTCCGGGTTCTACCGGCTGATCGGCCTCGGTGACCAGGCCGACCTCATCGACACGTACGGGCTCAGCCCGGTGGCCAACAAGCTGATCATCGCCATGGTCGCCCTCGTCGTCGGCATCGCCGGGATCTGGGCGCTGTTCATCGCCACCAACCGCATCGTCGACCATCTCGGCCACGTGTGGGTGCACCGGGTGCGCCCCTGGGTCTTCCTCGTCCCGGCCCTGGCGCTGGTCGGCTTCTACCTGGTGTTCCCCACCATCCGCACCATCATGCTCAGTGTCACCGACAGGCCCGAGGGGACCGGCCTGCTCGACAACTACCGGCACGCCTTCACCGACCCGACGATGTTGCTCGCCATGCGCAACAACGTCCTCTGGCTGGTGCTGGGGACCGGCGGAGCCGTGATCATCGGCCTCGCCTTCGCCACCCTCGTCGACCGCGTGAAGCGGGAGGCGCTGGCCAAGACCTTCGTCTTCCTCCCCCTCGCCATCTCCATGGTGGGCGCTGCGGTGGTGTGGCGGTTCGTCTACTACTGGCGCCCTGCCGGCCAGCCCCAGATCGGTCTCCTCAACGCCGTCCTCACCGCCGCCGGCAACGAGCCGGTGGCCATCCTGCAGACGCCCCCGGTCAATACGCTGGCGCTGATCGTCATCATGGTCTGGCTCCAGGTGGGGTTCGTCATGGTGGTGCTGTCGTCGGCGATCAAGGGAGTACCCACCGAGATCATCGAGGCGGCCCGCATCGACGGCGCCGGTGAGTGGCAGGTCTTCCGCCGCGTCGTCATCCCCACCATCCGCGGCTCGGTCATAACCGTCGCCACCACGGTGTTCATCGCCATCCTCAAGGTGTTCGACATCGTGTTCGTCACCACCGGGGGGCGCTTCGAGACCGACGTGGTGGCCAACCGCATGTTCACCGAGATGATCCGCTTCCGGAACTTCGGCAAGGCCAGCGCCCTGGCCGTCATCCTGTTCGTGGCCGTGGTCCCCATCATGGTGGTCAACATCCGCAACCTGCGGAAGCAGGGGATCGGCGTATGACAACCGCCACCCGTAACCGGCGTAGGGGGATCCCCGCCTCCCGGCTCGACCCGCTGGGGACGAGTATCTGGTCCCGCACCTGGGTCAAGGTCTCCGTCGCCTTCATCGCCGCGCTGTGGTCGGTCCCCACCGCCGGGCTCCTCATCAGCTCGTTCCGCTCGCCCGACGACATCAACTCGAGCGGCTGGTGGACCGTCTTCGCCCACCCCTTCACCGAGGCGTGGACGCTCGTCAACTACGAACAGGTGCTCGGCGCCGACGGCATGTTCGAGGCGTTCATCAACAGCCTCATCGTCACCATCCCGGCGACTGTGATCCCCATCACCATCGCCGCCTTCGCCGCCTACGCCTTCGCCTGGATGAGGTTCCCCGGGCGGGGCGTCCTCTTCGCCGTCGTGGTGGGGCTGCTGGTGGTCCCGCTCCAGATGACCCTGGTGCCGCTGCTGCGCCTCTACAACGCGCTCGACCTCACCGGCACCTTCCTCGGGGTGTGGCTGGCGCATGCCGCCTTCGGCCTGCCGCTGGCGATCTACCTGCTCTACAACTACATATCCCAGCTTCCCAAGGACATCTTCGAGTCGGCGTTCATCGACGGCGCCAGCCACTTCACCGCCTTCACCCGGCTGGTGCTCCCGCTGTCGATGCCGGCGTTGGCGTCGTTCGCCATCTTCCAGTTCCTCTGGGTCTGGAACGACCTGCTGGTGGCGCTGGTGTTCCTCGGCACCGACTCGCAGGTGGCGGTGATGACGGCACAACTGAACGAGCTGGTGGGAACCCGCGGCCAGGACTGGCACATCCTCACCGCCGGCGCCTTCGTCACCATGGTCGTCCCGCTCGTCGTGTTCATCGGGCTGCAGCGCTTCTTCGTCCGCGGCCTCCTCGCCGGGTCGGTGAAAGGTTGACCGCACCGGCCGAAGCGCGGCTCATGGTCGGCTGGGAGGGCCGTACCCCGCCGCAGTGGCTCGCCGCCGAGCCGGTGGAACGCCGCCCGGCCGGGTTCATCGTCGGCCGCCACTCCAACATCGACGGCGTCGTCCAGGTCCGGCGCCTCACCACCGCCCTCCAGGAGTCGGCGCCGCCGGGGAGACCCTTCCTCATCGCCGCCGACGAGGAGGGCGGGCAGCTCTCCGCCTTTGTCGGGATGGTCACGCCGTTCCCGGGCAACATGGCCCTGGGCGCTGCCGGCGACGAGGACCTGGCCCGCAAGGTGGGCCTCGCCACCGCCGGCGAGCTGCGAGCCCTGGGCGTCAACGTCGTCCTGGCGCCGGTCGTCGACGTCGCCACCGTGCCCGGCAACCCGTCGCTGGGCATCCGCGCCTTCGGCGACGACCCCGCCACCGTCGGGCGCCTCGGCGCCGCCATGGTCGCCGGTTACCGGGAAGGCGGGGTAGCGGCCACCGCCAAACACTTTCCCGGCAAGGGGGAGGCCGCCGTCGACCCCCACGATGTCCTCCCCGTCCTCGACCTCGATGCCGCCCGGCTCGACGCCGTCGAGTTCGTCCCCTTCCGGGCGGCGCTCGCCGCCGGATGCGACCTGCTCATGGTCGGCCATTACGCGGTGCCTTCCCTCACCGGCAGCCGGACCGTGCCGCTGTCGGCCAGCCCGGCGCTGGAGCCGCTGGTACGGGACCGCCTCGGCTTCAACGGGGTGATCATGTCCGACGCCCTCGACATGGGGGCATTCACAGGCTCCGCCACCACCGCCGACCTGGTCACGGCGGGGATCGACCTGCTGCTGTGCACCCGGGACAGGGCCCACCACCTTGAGGCCGCCGGCGCCGTCGCCGCCGACAGCCCCGCCCGGCACGCCTTCGCCGCCGCCCGCGTCGACGGGCTGCGGCGCCGCCTCGCCGATGCCGCCGACCCCGGCGAGGACGTTGTCGGATGCGCCGCGCACCGCGAGCTTGCCGCCACCGTGGCCGCCCGCTCGACGACCCTGGTGCGTGACGGCGGCCGGCTCCCGCTCGACCCCGCCGCCCGCATCCTGGCGGTGATGCCGCGGCCCGGGGACCTCACCCCGGCCGATACGTCGTCGCTGCAACCGCCGTTGCTGGCGGCGGCGCTGCGCCGCCACGCCGGGCTCGTCACCGAGATCGTCGTCCCGTTGGACCCCTCGGGCGCCGACGTCGTCGCCGTGGAGCGGACCGCCGCCGACCACGACGTCGTCGTCGTCGGGACCATCGCCGCCGATGCCCACCAGGGGCAGGCGGAGCTGGTGCGGCGCGTCGTCTCGACCCACGACGCGGTCGTCACCGTTGCGTTGCGCACACCCTTCGACCTCGCCGCCTACCCGGAGGCGGCTACCCACATCTGCACCTACTCGGTGCTCCCGCCGTCGCTCGACGCCCTCGCCGCCGCCCTGTTCGGCGACGCCGGGTTCCCCGGCCGGCTCCCGGCCGCCGTACCCGGGCTGTACCCGACCGGACATCGGGGCGGCACATGAGCACGCTGTGGGACGAGATCCACGAGCAGCCCGCGGCGGTCGAGCGGGCCCTGGCGAGTACCCGCCAGGCGGCGGCGCCGCTCGCCGGAGACCGCCGCGTCGAGGAGTCCACCCATGTCGTGATCGCCGCCCGGGGCACGTCGGACAACGCCGCCCGCTACGCCCAGTACGTGTGGGGGGCCCGTAATCACCGCACTGTGGCCCTGGCGGCACCGTCGCTGTTCGGGCCCTACGCAGCCCCGCCCCGGCTCGACGGCGCCTTCGTCGTCGCCATCTCCCAGTCCGGCGCCTCCCCGGACCTGATCGCCGTCGTCGAAGAGGCGGTCGGCCAGGGGAGACCGACGATGGCGATCACCAACGAGCCGGCGTCGCCGTTGGCGGGCGCCGCCGACCACGTCGTCCCACTCGATGCCGGCCCCGAGTTGGCGGTGGCGGCCACCAAGACCTACACCGCCTCGCTGGCCGTCGTTGCCGCCCTGTCCGACCTGTGGCGGGGCGGCCTCGACGCTGAGCTGCGGCGGCTCCCCGAGGTCGTCGCCGCCACCCTCGCCGGTGGCGCCGAGAGCCCTGACCTCGGTTTCCTGGTCGCGGCAGACCGCGTCGCCGTGGTGGGGCGGGGCTACAACCAGGCGACCGCATTCGAGATGGCGCTCAAGATGCAGGAGCTGTCCCAGGTACTCGCCCACCCCTATTCGGCGGCCGACTTCCGCCACGGCCCGCTGGCCCTCGTCGAGCCCGGCTTTCCTATCGTGCTGGTCACGGCCGCCGGCGCCCTCGCCGTCGATCTCGCCGACCTGGCCGCCACGGTCGCCGGCCTCGGCGCCGACGTGCTGACGCTGGGCAATGACATGCCGGCAGGTCCCCGCACCGCCGCCTACGCCGCCACCGAGGAATGGCTCAGCCCGATCCCCGCCATAGTCGCCGGCCAACTACTCACTCACCACCTCACCCGCCTCCGCGGCCTAGATCCCGACAGCCCCCGCACCATCACCAAAGTCACCCGCACCCACTGACCATCGGCTTCGTCCTCCCCCGCCGCTTCGTGGGGCACGGTTTCATCCTCCCCCGCCGCTTCGGCGGGGGAGGTGGCCGATCGGCTCACCTGGCGCGATCAGACCTCATCGTGTGCACCACCTCGTAGTGGCCGATCGGTCGGAGGGGGTCTTCGTCGGAGGTTCGTGTTGAGCTGGCTGCGAGCCGGGGGAGTGCGCGCCATGAGGACCCCCCTCGACCCCGACTCCGCTAGCGCTCCGCCGGGCCCACTCCCCCCGTCAAAGCCCGGGGGGAGATGAAGAACCCGTCTCCGCGAAGCCCGGGGGGAGATGAAGAACCCGTCTCCGCGAAGCCCGGGGGGAGAT
>CAZOGW010000007.1:0-47485 GCA_964579415.1 uncultured Acidimicrobiaceae bacterium
AGTACCAAGTACCAAGTACCAAGTACCAAGTACCAAGTACCAAGTACCAAGTACCCGTCAAGTCAAGCAGGGCGTGCAGCCGGGAGTCGTCATCACACCGGCCGGAGACGTCATCACAGCGGCCGTTGCTGGCTAACGTCTCCATCATGCCGCGGGCGTTGGTGTTGAACGTCTCCTACGAACCGCTGTCGGTGGTTTCCGTCCGGCGGGCGTTGGTGCTCGTCCTCGGTGAGAGGGCCGAGATGGTGGAGAGCAACGGCCACCTGTGGCGCTCGGAACGCATCGAGATCGCAGCCCCGTCGGTGATCAGGCTGCGCCGCTTCGTACGGGTGCATCACGACCGCCGCGTCCCGGTCAACCGCCGGTCGGTGTTCCTCCGCGACGACTTCCGCTGCCAGTATTGCGAGCGGCCCGCCGAGAGCATCGACCACGTGGTGCCCCGGTCCCAGGGCGGCCAGCACACCTGGGACAACGTCGTCGCCGCCTGCCGCCGCTGCAACACCAAGAAGGGCGGGCGCACTCCCGAGGAGGCAGGCCTGCTGCTGCGCCGCCATCCCAAACCGCCACCGCGCCAGGGATGGGTGGCGCTGGCGATGGGATCGCAGCCCGACCCCGCCTGGGAGCAGTACCTCACCGGATGACACCGCCGCGGTGGGTGTGCCTCGACGTCGGTGAGACGCTCATCGACGAGACCCGCGTATGGTCGGTATGGGCGGATCACCTCGGTGTGCCCCGCCTCACCCTGATGGCGCTGCTCGGCGCCGCCATCGCCGGCGGGGGCGGCCACCGCGAGGTCCTCGACCGGTTCGCCCCCGGTTGGTCGGCGCAGATCCCGGCCGTCGAGGCGGCCTACGGCGGCTTCAACCGGGACGACCTCTATCCGGATGCCCTGCCCGCCATCGATGCCCTGGCCGCCGCCGGCTGGCGGGTCGCCGTGATCGCCAACCAGCCGGCCAGCCGCCACGCCGAACTGGAGGCGCTGGGTGTATCCGTGGACGTGATGGCGATGAGCGACGCCATGGGAGTCGCCAAACCCGATCCCGCCTTCTTCGAACACGCCCTCACCGTCATGGGCAACCCCGAGCCGGCCACCGTCGCCTACGTCGGCGACAGGGTCGACTACGACCTCCTTCCTGCCGCCGCAGCCGGCCTCCGCCCCGTCTGGCTCCGCCGCGGCCCCTGGGGGTTGATACAGCGGCTCCCGGAAGGTTTCCTGCCCGCGCTCGAAATCCAGTCCTTGGACGAGCTGGCGCGTAGAGTCCGAGAGATCTGGGAGTAGCCGGTACTTGGTACTTGGTACTTGGTATCCACGACAGCCAAGTACCGAGTACCAAGTACCTCCCCGCTCCCAGCGCCTCCCGAACAACCGCATCGATCTGTCGCCCACCCCAGTGGTTGCAGGGTGGGGCGAAGTGGGGTAGGGTGGGTCTCAGTGGGATGAAGAGGCTCCAAGTGTGGGACGTGTGGTGTGTTTCTGGGCGAGTTCGAGCATTCGATGGACGAGAAGGGCAGGGTCGTCCTGCCCCGGCCGTTCCGAGACGAGCTCGCCGAGGGATGTGTCGTCACCAAAGGTTCGGAAGGCTGCCTCTACGTGTTCCCCGAGGATCAGTTCAAGCAGGAGATGGCCGAGATCCAGAAGCGTCCCCGCACCCGGCGGGACAACCGCCGACTCACCCGCATCCTCTCGGCGGCGGCCTCGAACCGGCCGCTGGACCGGCAGGGACGGGTGCTGCTCACCGACGACCAGCGCCGCTACGCCGAGCTGGGGCCCAACGTGGTCGTGGTCGGGGCCAACGACCGGGTCGAGATCTGGTCGAAGGACCGCTGGGCCGCCGAGACGGCCGAGGCCGAAGCCTTCTACTTCGACATGGACGAAGAGTTCACGGACGCCATCTGATGAAAGGAAACGTCACCACGCACGCAGGGTTCTCTGGCCCATGGTCAGCCTCCCGGATGCCAATTGGGAGGCCCCTTACTCCGCCCGCTTCCAGGTTGGCAACAGCGCTCCGGGAGGCTGACCATGGCTCAGAGGACACCGTCGCCATCATCGGGACCGCCGCCGCCGGGCGGTACGGCATACCACATCCCGGTGATGGCGGCACAGGTGGTGCAGCTCCTGGCGCCGGTGGCGCCGGGGGTGATCGTGGACGGCACGTTCGGCGGCGGGGGGCACACCCGGGCATTAGTGGACGCATCGCCGGACGTGTACGTCCTGGGACTCGACCGGGACCCCGACGCGAGATCACAGGTCCCGGCCGGCACCAGGACCCGTCTCGTGACCGCCAACTTCGCCGACCTGGCACAGGTCCTCGCCGACCCGGAGACGGGCAGGTGGATCGATGATCATGATGAGCACGGTGCGGGCGGCGGTGGCGTGGCTGGGGTGCTTCTCGACCTTGGTGTCTCGTCCCATCAGCTTGATCGGGCCGAACGTGGCTTCTCCTATCGTCTCCCGGGTCCGCTCGACATGCGCATGGGCCCGGACGCGTCGCGTACCGCGGCCGACCTGGTGGACACCGCCGACACCGCCGAACTCACCCGCATCATCTCCCGCTACGGAGAGGAGCGGTTCGCGCAGCGCATCGCCGCCGCCATCGTGGCCGGCAGGCCCTTCGCCGACACGGCCGAGCTTGCGGAAGCCGTGGCCGGCGCGGTCCCTGCCGCGGCCCGGCGGCGACGCCACCCGGCCCGCAAGGTATTCCAGGCGCTCCGCATCGCCGTCAACGACGAACTCGGCGCCCTCGAACGAGGGCTGGAGGCAGCCATCGCCGCCCTCCGACCGCAAGGGCGGCTGGTGGTGATCGCCTACCACTCCCTCGAGGACCGCATCGTCAAGCAGCGCTTCGCCGCCGGCGCCACCGGCTGCACCTGCCCGCCGGAGTTCCCGGTGTGCACCTGCGGCAACGTGGCCGAGCTGCGCAGGCTCACCCGCAAGCCGCTGATGCCCGACGCCGCCGAGGTGTCCGCCAACCCGCGGGCACGCAGCGCCCGGCTCCGCGCCGTGGAGAAGGTCGCGCCGTGACCGCCGGTCCGGCCCCGCTCCACGTGGTGAGCTCGCAGCACCTGCCACCGCCGGCGGCCTCCCCCCGCCGCGGTTCGTTGCGACCCTGGGCGCTGTTCACCGTCATCGTGATCGCGGCGTTCTTCGGGCTCACCTACAGCCGTATCTCCCTCGACCGCTCCGGCTTCGAGCTGGATCGCATCGAGACCGCCATCACCGAGGAGAACGCCCGGGTCGCCGAGCTGCGCGCCCAGGCGGCCGAGCTGCAGAGCCCGGACCGGGTCCGTTCCGAGGCAGAACGCATGGGTCTGGTCTACGCCGACCAGCTGCTCGAGCTCACCGTCGCCCAGGTCTCCCCAGAGGACATCGACCCCGAGCAGCGGTGGGCACAGCTCAAGGTGCTCCTCACCGCCCGACCATGACCCGGCGACGCCAGGGGCGCAGGGCCGAGGTGAGGGTCCTCATCGTCGGAGTGGCCCTGGTGGCGGCCTGGGTGGGACTCGGCTACAAGCTGTTCCAGGTGCAGGCCGTCAACGCCGCCGTCTATGCCGGGGAAGGCGAGGAGCAGCGCATCCGCGAGGAGGAGCTGCCCGCCGTCCGGGGAACCATCTACGACCGGGACGGCGACGAGCTGGCGGTCTCGGTAGAGGCGGTGACCATCGAGGCCAACCCCAGCCAGATCAGCGACCCGGTGCTGATGGCCCGCATGCTGGCCCCCATCCTCGAGATGAGCGAGGACGAGCTGCTGGAACGGCTGAGCGGCGATCGCCAGTTCTCCTACGTCGCCCGGGCGCTCGACAGGGCCACCGCCGACCGGGCCCGCACCGTCGTCGCCGACCTCGACCTGGGAGGGCTCACCTTCCAGCCCGAGGCGAAGCGGATCTACCCGCGCGGCCCGCTGGCGGCACAGGTCCTCGGCTTCGTCCGCAGCGATACCCAGGAGGGGCTGGAGGGCCTCGAGTTCTCCCAGGACGGGGAGCTCACCGGCACCGCCGGCAGCCAACTCGTCGAGCGTGACCGCTACGGCATCCCCATCCCCCAGGGGGAGCTGGTCATCGATCCCGCCATCCCCGGCTCGGACGTCGTGCTCACCATCGACTCCGGCATCCAGTACATGGCCGAGCAGGAACTGCAGCGGGCGCTCGAGGAGACCGGAGCGGTCGCCGGGACGGTGGTGGTGATCGACATCGACAGCGGTGAGATCCTGGCGATGGCCAACGCCCCCGGGTACGACCCCAACCTCCGCAGCGACCTCTCCACAGAAGCCATCCGCAATCGGGCCGTCGCCGACGTGTACGAGCCGGGTTCGACACTCAAGGTGGTCACCGTCGCCGCCGCCCTCGAAGAGGGTCTGCTGCAGCCCCGGTCCCGCTTCGAGGTGCCTGCCGAACTGGAGATCCACGACAAGGTCTACACGGACGTGGGTCGCACCCGAACCGAGCACATGACGGTGGCCGGCATCGTGGCCCGGTCGTCCAACATCGGCACCATCATGATCCAGGACATGCTGGGCAACGAGAGCCACCACGAGTACCTGGCACGCTTCGGGCTGGGGACGTCGCTCGGGCTGGGCCTTCCCGGGGAGGCCAGCGGGTTGCTGCGCCCCCTCGACGACTGGTGCGCCGCCACCTGCGGCGCCTCCACCGCCATCGGCTACCGCGTCGACGTCACCCCCGTCCAGATGGCGGCGGTGTTCGCCACCATCGCCAATGACGGGGTGCGTGTCGAGCCGCACATCATCTCCGAGATCATCGACGGCACCGGGGAGGTCACGGTGGCCCAGCCGCAGTCGGTCGAGGTGATCTCCGCCAAGACGGCGGTGACGATGCGCAACATGCTGCGCGACGTGGTGTCCCGCGGCACCGGGCAACGGGCCGCCGTGCCCGGCTACCACGTGGGCGGCAAGACCGGGACCACCGAGAAGTACATTCCCGGTGAGGGATACTCCCCGACGGACAGCATGGCCTCGTTCATCGGCATCGCCCCCATCGACCGGCCCGAGGTGGTCATCGCCGTCGTGCTCGACTCGCCGCGCACTCCCGAGGACCTCGCCGACGCCGAGGACGTCGACCGGTTCGAGTTCGGCGGAGTGTCGGCGGCACCCGTCTTCTCCCGGGTGGCCGAGGCGACACTGCACCTCCTGGGCATCGCCCCCAATGCCGGATGACCCCGTCACCCTGAGCACGCTGGCCAGGACGGCGGCACTGAGCCAGGACGCCGCCCTCGTCGGCGGCGACGCCGAGCTCGTCGACCTGACACACCAGTCCACCGACGCCGGGCCCGGAGTCGGTTTCATCGCCATTCCCGGCTCGAGCGCCGACGGTCACGACTTCGCGCCCGCCGCCGCTGCCGCCGGGGCGCCGGCGCTGGTGGTGGAGCACCCGGTCGACGCCGACGTCCCCCAGCTGGTGGTGGAGCGGACCCGGCCGCTGATGGGGCCCCTCGCCGCCGCCGTCCACCACCACCCGGCGGCCCGGATGACCATGATCGGGGTCACCGGCACCAACGGGAAGACCACCGTGACCCACATGGTGGAATCGGTGCTGTCCGCCGCCGGGCGCGTCCCGGCGCTGGTGGGCACCGTGGGCGCCCGCATCGCCGGCGAGCACGTCGCGCTGCGCCACACCACCCCCGAGGCCACCGAACTGCAACGCCTGCTGCACCACATGGTGGACCGGGGCGTCGACACCGTCGCCATGGAGGTGTCGTCGCACGCTCTGGTCCTGGGCCGGGTCGACCCGATCCGCTTCGACGTCGCCGCCTTCACCAACCTGTCCCAGGACCACCTCGACTTCCACGGTGACATGGACACCTACTTCTCCGCCAAGCGGGAGCTGTTCACCGCCGGCCGGGCCGCCGAGGCGGTGGTGTGCATCGACGACCCCTGGGGCCACGCCCTGGCCACCTCCGCCGAGATCCCGATGGTCACGGTGAGCGCCGCCGACAGCGGCGCCGACATCCACGCCACCGGGCTCGAAGCCGAGCCGGGGGGCTCCCGCTTCACCATGGTGGTTGCCGGTACCGCGGTCCCGGTCAGCCTCCCTCTGGGGGGTCGCTTCAACGTCGCCAACGCCCTGGTGGCGGCGGCATGCTGCCTCGACGCCGGCGTCGACCCGGTCACGATCACCACCGGGCTGGCCCGCCTCGACCGGGTGCCGGGGCGGTTCGACGTGGTGCCGGCCGACGCACCGTTCTCGGTGGTCGTCGACTACGCCCACACCCCTGACGCCATGCGCACCGTCATCGCGGCGGCCCGCGCCGCCGCGGCGGGGCGCATAGTCGCCCTCGGCGGCGCCGGCGGCGACAGGGATCCCACCAAGCGCCCCGCCATGGGAGCGGCGCTGGCCACCGCCGATGTGGCGGTGCTCACCACCGACAACCCCCGCTCCGAGGACCCCCTCGCCATCCTGGAGGCTGTCGCCTCGGGCGTCCCCGCCGGCGCCGCCCACCTGGTGGAGCCGGATCGCCGCCGCGCCATCCGCCGCGCCCTGGAGGCCGCCGGGCCCGGAGACGTCGTCCTGCTGCTGGGCAAGGGACACGAGTCGGGGCAGCAGGTCGGCGAGGTGGTGTTGCCCTTCGACGACCGTAGCGTTGCCGGCGAGGAACTGGCCGCGCTCGGCTACGACAGGGAAGGAGGCGCGCCATGACCCTGGGCTGGTCGCTGCGCCAGGTGGCCGAAGCCACCGGCGGCACCGTTCACGGCGACGCCGACCCGGAGGCACCGCTGGTGGCGTCGGTGGGCGTCGACTCGCGCGCCATCTCGCCCGGGCAGCTCTTCGTCGCCGTCGCCGGGGAGAGGTTCGACGGCCACGACTTCGTCGAGGTCGCCGTCGCCTCCGGCGCCGTTGCCGCCGTGGTGCGGCGCGGTGAATCGTGGCGGGCGGGCCTCGCCCGGGTGGAGGTCGCCGACAGCGCCGACGCTCTCCGCGACCTGGCCGCCCTGCGCCGCAGCTCCCTCCGGGTCCCGGTGGTGGCGGTGACCGGATCCACCGGCAAGACATCCACCAAAGACCTGCTGGCGGTCTCGCTGCCGGGCGCCCATGCCTCTCCGCGCTCGTACAACAACGAGGTGGGCGTCCCGCTCACCGTTCTCGGCACCCCCGACAGCGCCCGCCACCTGGTGCTCGAGGTGGGGTCGCGGGGGAGGGGCCACATCACCTGGCTCGGTGCCGCCGTGGTGCCCGACGTCGCCGTCGTCACCAATCTGGGCGTGGTCCACCTGGAGACGTTCGGCACCACCGCCGACCTGGCCGACGCCAAGTTCGAGCTGGTGGAGCTGCTGGGCCCGGCGGGCACCGCCGTCGTGCCCGCCGACGAGACCCGCCTGCGCCGCGAGCACCGCGGCACCACCGTCACCTTCGGCGCCGACCCGTCCGCCGACGTGGCGGTGGCGGGACTGGAGCTCGACGAGATGGCACGCCCCACCTTCCGGCTGGAGACCCCGCAGGGTTCGGCGACGCTGACGTTGCCGCTGCCCGGTGCCCACCAGGCTCTCAATGCCGCTGCTGCCGCCGCCGCCGGGATCGCCCTCGGGGTGCCCCTCGCCGATCTCGCCGCCGGCATGGAGGCGGCCCGGCCGTCGCCGTGGAGGATGGAAATCCACCAGGGCCGCTTCACCGTCGTCAATGATGCCTACAACGCCAACCCGGACTCGGTCCTCGCAGCACTGCGGGCGGTGGCCACCATGCCGGGGCGGCACATTGCGGTGCTGGGCAGGATGGCCGAGTTGGGGCCCTTGGAAGCAGAGGAGCATCGGCGAATGGGGGCCGAAGCACGGAGACTGGGATTCGCCACCGTGGTGGTGGTGGGCGACGACCCCGGGATCGCCGAGGGGGCGGGCGACATCGCCGTACCCGCCGCCGATCCGGCTGCGGCGCGCCTGATGGTGACCGGGAGCGCCGGTCCCGGTGACGTGGTGCTGGTGAAGGCGTCGCGGGCGGTGGGGCTCGAGGAGCTTGCCCTGGCCCTGGCGGAGGAAGCTGCATCGTGATAGCCCTGCTCATCTCCAGCGGTGTCTCGTTCGTGGTGGCGATCCTGCTGACACCGCTCGCCATCCGCATCCTGCGCCGGCACGAGATCGGCCAGTTCATCCAGGCCGAGCTGGAAGGCCACGAGCACAAGCGGGGCACCCCCACCATGGGTGGCCTGGTGATGTGGGTGGCGGTGGTGGCCGGCTACCTGGCGGGCCACCTGCGCCTCTTCTCGTTCGATCGCGGCTTCGGGTTCGACAGCCAGCCGTTCACCCAGGCCGGCTGGCTGGCCGTCTTCGCCTTCCTCGGGATGGGCCTCATCGGCTTCCTCGACGACTACGCCAAGTACGCCCGTGAGCAGAACCTGGGGTTGTCCAAGCGGTGGAAGTTCGGCGGCCAGCTCGCCGTCGCCGGCATCTTCGCCTGGTGGGCGGTGGCGGCCGGGATCAGCACCGAGCTTTCCCTCATCCGTGGATTCGGTGTCGAGCTGCACCCGGCGCTGTACGCCGTCCTGGTGCTGGTCATGCTCTCCGGGTTCGCCAACGCGGTCAACCTCACCGACGGGCTCGACGGGCTGGTGGCCGGATCGGGGACGCTGGTCTTCGGCGCCTACATGCTGATCGGGTTCTGGCAGTTCCGCTACCCGTCCGTCTACGGCATCGACGGCGCCCTCGACCTGGGCATGTTCGCCGCCGCCCTGGTGGGCGCGGTGGCCGGGTTCCTGTGGTGGAACGCCGCCCCCGCCAAGATCATCATGGGCGACACCGGCTCCCAGGCGCTGGGTGGCTCGCTCGCCGCCCTGGCGCTCCTCACCAACACCCAGGGGCTGCTGCTGGTCCTCGCCGGGCTCTACGTCCTGGTGACGGCGTCGGTCATCCTCCAGGTGTTCAGTTTCCGGGTCTTCGGGCGCCGCATCTTCCGCATGGCCCCGCTCCACCACCACTTCGAGCTGAAGGGATGGCCGGAGACGACGGTGATTGTCCGCTTCTGGATCATCGCCGGGATCTTCGTCGCCATCGGTGTCGGCCTCTTCTACGCCGACTTCCTCGTCGCCACCGAGGGAGGGATCGCCCTGTGACCCGCACCCTGGTTCTCGGAGGGGCGGTCAGCGGCCGTGCCGCCGCCGGGCTGGCCGCGGCCCTCGGCCAGCAGGTCACCGTCCACGACCGTGACCCGGACGCGCTGGCGGAGCTGCCGGTAGGAGTGACGACGGCGGCCGGCAACTGGGACCCGGCGCTGCTCTCCGGGATCGACCTGGTGGTGGCCAGCCCCGGCATCCCCGAGACCGCCCCGCCGCTGGCGGACGCCCTCGCCGCCGGCGTGCCTGTGGTGAGCGAGTTGGAGTTTGCCGCCGCCCAACTGGACGCCCCCTACGTGGCGGTCACCGGGACCAACGGCAAGACCACCGTCACCGAGAGCACGGCCGCCATGCTGACCGCCTCCGGGCTGAAGGCCTGCGCCGCCGGCAACGTCGGCCGGGCCCTCTCCGCGGTGGCGCTGGACCCGTGGGACTGCGTCGCCGTCGAAGCCTCCAGCTTCCAGCTCCACTTCATCGACCGCTTCCACCCCCGCGCCGCCGCCATCTTGAACATCGCCCCCGATCACCTCGACTGGCATGGCGGGTTCGACGGCTACGTAGCCGCCAAGGCGCGCATCACCGAAAACCAGACCACCCCCGACATCGTGGTCTACGACCCCGACGACGCCGTGGTGGCCGCGGCCGTGGCCGGCAGCGCCGCCCGCCCGGTCCCGGTGAGCGCCCATCGCCGCCCCCCCGGCGGAAACGGCCCCGAAGGGGACCGGCTGGTGGTGGGGGATCTCGACTTCGCCCTGCCGGCGCTGGACCCGGTGTGGCTGTTCGACCTCACCGTCGCCGCCACGCTGGCTCTCGCCGGGGGCGCCACCGCCGCCGGCATCGCCACCGCGCTCTCCGCTTTCACCCCCGGGCCGCACCGGCGCACCGTGGTCGCCACCGCCGGAGGCGTCACCTGGGTCGACGATTCCAAGGCCACCAACCCCCATGCCGCGGTGGCGTCCGCGGCCGCCTATGCCTCGGTGGTCCTCATCGCCGGCGGGCGTAACAAGGAACTCGACCTGTCGCCTCTGGTGACGGTGCCCACCGTGCGCCGCGTCATCGCCCTCGGCGAGGCCGCCGCCGAGCTGGCCGCGGCCGGTGGCGATGTGGTCACCGTGGTCGCCGACATGGCCGCCGCCGTCGACCTGGCCGCCGAGCTGGCCGTTGCCGGTGACACCGTGCTGCTGGCGCCGGGCTGCGCCAGCTTCGACCAGTACGACTCCTACCAGGCCCGCGGCGACGACTTCGCCGCCCGCGCCCTGGCCCGCACCGCCACCGAGCCGGCGGGGGACCGGCGATGACGGCCGGCACGGCGCCCCGCGCAGTGGCCCAGGCGTCCGGCAGCTCGGCCGCTACCACCGTGCGCCGCCGCCGCTCCCCGGAACGGCGCGCCGTCCTGGTGGCGCTTCCCGTCGCCATCCTGGTAATCCTCGGACTGGGGGCGCTGCTCTCCGCATCCTCGGTGATCTCCCTGCGTGAGAGCGTCGACGCCGACCAGTACGCCATCTTCAAGAAGCAGCTCGCCTACGTGGCGGTGGGCGCGGTGGGGATGGTGGCCGCCACCCGCATCCCCTACCGGGTGTGGGCCCGGCTCGCCCCTGCGGTGCTGATGTTCTCGGTCGTCGGTCTGATCGCCACCCTGGTGATGGGCGACGTGCGCGGCGGGTCCCGGTCCTGGATCGAGATCGGGCCGCTCACCCTGCAGGCTTCCGAGTTCGCCAAGTTCGGGGTCATCGCCTACCTGGCCGCCGTCCTCACCCGGCGGGAGCGGCACCTCACCCAACTCTCGCACGTCCTGGTGCCGGTGATCAGCTCACTGGGGGTGGTGGTGGTGCTCATCATGCTGCAACCGGACCTGGGGACCACCCTCATCGTCATCGCGGCAGCCTTCGCCGTGATCGTGGCGTCGGCGGCGCCCCTGCGTCACATCCTGGTGCTGGGTGTCACCGGGCTCGCCGGCGTCGTCTTCTTCGCCATATCGCAGCCGTACCGGCGCCAGCGCCTGCTGTCGTTCTGGGACCCGTCGCCCGACATCCTCGGCGACGGGCTGCAGGCCTACCAGAGCCTGGTGGCACTGGGCACCGGGCGCATCTTCGGTGTCGGCCTCGGCGCCAGCCGGGCACGGTGGTCGTTCCTCCCCAACGCCCACACCGACTTCATCTTCGCCATCATCGGTGAGGAGCTGGGCCTCGCCGGATCCCTCACCGTCGTCTTCCTCTTCGCCACCTTCGCCGTCGCCGGGACGGTGGTGGCCGCCCGCGCCGCCGATCCGTTCGGCAGGTTGCTGGCGGTGGGCATCGTCACCTGGATCTCGTTCCAGGCCATCGTCAACGTGGGCGGCGTCGTCGGCGCCCTCCCCATCACCGGGGTGCCGCTGCCGTTCGTCTCCCAGGGCGGCAACGCCATGCTGATCAACCTCTTCGCCGCCGGCATCCTGGTCAACATCGCACGCAGCGGCCGCAGTTCCGAGTCGGCCGCCGGCAGGGCGGGGGAGCGATGACCTACGCCCTCGCCGCCGCCGGCACCGGGGGCCACGTCTTCCCGGCGCTGGCCGTCGCCGACGCCCTGGTCGCCTCCGGCGTCCCCGCGGCGGACATCGTCTTCTTCGGGGGCGAGCGCATGGAGGCCACCACCGTCCCCGCCGCCGGGTACCCGTTCGTGGGGATGCCGCTGCGCGGACTCAACCGCTCCCTCACGCCGCGGCACCTGGCGGCGAACGCGGCGGTACCGGGTCTGGTGGTCAAGGCGAGGAGGACCATGATCGAGGAGATGCGGCGGCGCGGCGTCAAGGTGCTGTGCGTCTTCGGCGGCTACGTTTCGGGCCCGGCTGCCCTCGCCGCCCGCAGCGTGGGCGCCACCGTGTTCCTCCACGAGCAGAACGCCATACCCGGGATGGCCAACCGGATGGTGGGGCGCCTCGCCGAGACCAGCTTCGTGGGCTTTCCAGGCGCAGCCGGCCTGCCCCGCTCGGTGGTGGTGGGCAACCCGGTGCGTGAAGCCCTGCGTCGCTTCGACCGGGACGCCCTCCGCCCCGAAGCCCTCGCCCGGTACGACCTGCCCGGGCAGCTGGTGGTGCTGGGAGTGGTCGGCGGGAGCCTGGGAGCGAAAGTCCTCAACGACGTCACCCTGCGAATCGCCGACGACGCCGACCCCGACAGGGTGGCCATCGTCCACCTCACCGGCGAGCTCCACCACGGGTCGGTCGAGAGCCAAGCCGAGCGGTCCGCCCTCACCTGGCGCACCGTACCCTTCGAGGATCGCATGGATCTGTTCTACGCCGCCGCCGATCTCGTCCTCTCCCGGGCCGGTGCGCTCACCGTTGCCGAGCTCACCATGACGGGGACGCCTGCCGTCATCGTGCCCTACGCCGCCGGCACCGCCGGCCACCAGGCGGCCAACGCCGACCACCTCGCCGCCGCCGGCGGCGCCGTCGTGGTCCGCCAGGACACGATCGACGCCGTCCCCGTCGAGGTACAGCAACTCCTCGTCGACGCAGCCCGCCGGTCCGCCATGGGTGGCGCCGCCGGGGAGCTGGCGACACCCGATGCTGCCGATCGGATCGCCGCCGCCATGGTCGAGGCCGCTACCGCGTCGGAGGGTGCGGCATGAGCGGACGCACCCCGTCGGTGACGCTCCCGGCCTCGGGGCACGTCCACATCGTCGGCGCAGGCGGCGCCGGGATGGCGCCCCTGGCCACCATCCTGCGGGGCCTCGGCTACACGGTGACCGGTTCCGACCTCAAACCGGCACGGTCGCTGGAACTGCTCGGAGACCACGGCATCACCACCTGGGTGGGCCACCGCCCCGACCGCATCCCCGTCGTCGACCTGCTGGTCGCCTCGTCGGCGGTGCCCACCTCCGACCCGGAGGTGAAGGCGGCGGTCGCCGCCGGGGTGCCGGTGTGGCCCCGCCCGCTCCTGCTGGAGGCGCTGACCGCCGCCTACCCCGCCCTCGGGTTTGCCGGCACCCACGGCAAGACCACCAGCACCGCCCTGGCGGTGCACGCCCTCCGCTCGGTGGGTGAGGACCCCACCTTCATCGTCGGCGGCGAGATGGTGGGCCTCAACACCGGCGCCCACCTCGGCGACCGGGACCTGTTCGCGCTCGAGGCCGACGAGGCCTTCGGCACCTTCCGACACCTCTTCCTGTCCGGGCTGGCCGTCACCAACATCGAGGCCGACCACCTCGACTACTACGAGAGCGTCGCCGCCCTCGAGGAGGCCTTCGCCCTCGTCGCCAACCGCGTCGACGGCCCGGTGGTCGGTTGCATCGACGACCCCGGTGTGCGCCGGCTCGCCCGCCGCGCCGCCGTCGCCGGGTACGGGACCTCCCCCGAGGCACGCTGGCGGATGGTGGACATCCGCCACGCCACCGCCGCCGTCTCCTTCACCCTGCTCTGTCCCGACGGGGAGGTCGTTGATGTCGCCGTCCCGCTTCCCGGTGAGCACGTCGCCCGCAACGCCGCCGGGGTGCTCGCCCTGCTCGGCGAGTCCGGCCGCGACGTGCGGGCGCTTGCCGCCGGCATGGCCGGGTTCCGCGGGGTTCGCCGCCGCTTCGAGGTGAGGGGCACCGTCGGCGGCGTCACCGTCGTCGACGACTACGCCCACCATCCCACCGAGATCGCCGCCACCATCGACGCCGGCAGGCGCGGTGGGTGGGAGGCGGTGCGGGTGGTCTTCCAGCCCCATCGCTACAGCCGCACCGCCGATCTCGCCCCCGAGTTCGGTGTGCCGCTCGCCGCGGCAGACGATGTCATCGTCACCGACGTCTACGCCGCCGGCGAGGCGCCGCTTCCCGGTGTCACCGGCAGATTGGTCGCCGAGGCCACCGAGGCCGCCGGCGGCGCCGTCCGCTACGTTCCCGATCTCGCCGCGGCGGTGATGGCGGCAGCGGAATCCGCCGAGCCCGGCGACGTGGTGCTCCTGCTCGGCGCCGGTGACGTCACCGGCGCCGCCGAGCCGCTCCTGGAGCACCTGGAGCAGCGTGCCCTGGAGGGCCGGGTGTGATCGCCACCGCCGACCTTTCCGCCTCGCCGGTGCCCCTGCAGCGCCACGTCCCGCTGGCGCCCCTCACCACCTACAAGGTGGGCGGGCCCGCCGAATGGTTCGCCGAGCCCGGCACCGAGGACGACCTGCGAGCACTCCTGGAGGCGGCGGCCGCCGCCGGCGTCCCCCACGTGGTGCTGGGCCGCGGCAGCAACGTGGTGGTCAGCGACGAGGGCTTCGCCGGGCTGGTGATCCACCTCGCCGGCGACTTCACCCGGATCACCGTCGACGAGGACGGCAGCGTGGCCGCCGGAGCGGCGGCGACACTGCCCCGGGTGGCCCGCGCCGCGGTCGAGGCCGGCCGCGCCGGGCTGGAGTTCCTCGTCGGCATCCCCGGCTCGGTGGGAGGTGCGGTGCGCATGAACGCCGGATGCTTCGGTTCCGACACCGCCGCCTGGCTGGTGTCGGCGCGGGTGCTCGGCGAGGACGCAGCGGTCCGGGAAGCCGGACCCGCCGACCTGGACATGGGGTACCGGCACACCAACCTCACCGACACCGATGTGGTCCTCTCGGCGCAGTTCCGCACCGTCCCCGGCGCCGTCGCCGAGGGTAAGCAGAAGCTGCTCGACATCACCCGGTGGCGCCGCACCCACCAACCGGGGGGCACCCTCAACGCCGGCTCGGTGTTCAAGAACCCGGAGGGGGACACCGCCGGTCGCATCATCGACTCGCTCGGTCTCAAGGGCCTCAGGATCGGGGACGTGTCGGTGTCACCGCGCCACGCCAACTTCTTCGAGGCCGGCTCCGGCGCCGACGCCCGGTCGGTGCACGCCCTGGTGTCCGAGGTGCGGCGCCGCGTCCTGGCCGCCACCGGCGTCGACCTCGAACCGGAGGTCCGGTTCGTCGGCCGGTTCGGGGACTCGCCGCGGGGGGAGAGGTGAGCGTGACGGTCGACCCCCGCCTCGCCGCCCGGCGCCAGGAGGTGCACGAGTCCTGGGCCCGGCGCCGCATGCGCTGGCTGGTGGCGCTGGCACTGGCCTTCCTGCTGGCCGGGGGCGCCTACGCCCTGCTGCGCTCGCCCTGGCTGGCGGTGCGCACCATCGACGTCAGGGGAGTGGACAGCTCGCAGGCGGCGCAGATCCTGGAGTCGCACGGTGTCGTCGAGGGTGTCGCCACCGTGTCGGTGCGAGCCGCCGCCGTCGAGGCCGCCCTGCTGGCGGACCCCTGGGTGGCGCGAGCCCAGGTCGTGGTCACCTGGCCCGGGTCGGTGGATGTCACCATCGTCGAGCGGCGCCCGGCGGCGTGGGTCGAGGTCGCCGGTGGCTGGCTGCTGGTGGGCGAGGACGGCGTGGTGGTCGACCGGGGCACACCTCCCGAGGGCGCCCCGGTGATGAAGGCGGTGCTGGCCGACCTGAGCCCGGGGGACTTGATCGACGATGCCGAGGCGGTGGCGGCGGTGCAATTCCTCGGGTTGCTTCCGCCGGAGTTGGTGGTGGGGGCGGAGGCCCGAGCCACACCGGGAGGCATCGAAGCGGACGTCGGCGGTCACCGGGTGGTGCTCGGCAACCGCAGTGACATTCCGGAGAAGGTCGCCACCCTGGTGGCGATCCTCGAGGAGGCCGAGTTGGTCGAGGGTGATGTCATCAACCTGGTCTCACCCACTCGACCTGGAGTCTCAAACCCTCAATCAATAGTTGAAGGTGATGAAGAAGATGTTACATCTTTGGATGATTCCGGTTAACGTACTGCTCGAACCTCGGGCGTGGTTCCCATCTTTCCGGGGTGGTGGAGCTCAGCCAATGGAGATGAACCCGTGACCGAAAACCGCAGCCCTCAGAACTATCTCGCAGTCATCAAGGTCGTCGGTGTGGGAGGCGGCGGTGTCAACGCCGTCAACCGCATGGTCGAAGCCGGAGTCGGTGGCGTGGAGTTCATCGCCGTCAACACCGATGCCCAGGTGCTGCTGATGTCCGACGCAGACGTGAAGCTCGACATCGGCCGGGACGCCACCCGCGGCCTCGGCGCCGGCGCCAACCCCGAGGTGGGGCGTGAGGCCGCCGAGGCGGCCCGTGACGAGATCGACGACGCTCTCAAGGGCGCCGACATGGTGTTCATCACCGCCGGCGAGGGCGGTGGCACCGGCACCGGTGGCGCCCCCGTCGTCGCCGAGGTGGCCCGCTCGCTCGGCGCCCTCACCGTGGGTGTCGTCACCCGTCCCTTCGGTTTCGAGGGCCGGCGCCGCTCGGTTCAGGCCGAGCAGGGCATCCAGGCCCTCAAGCAGGCGGTGGACACGCTCATCATCATCCCCAACGAGCGCCTCCTCGAGATCGCCGACCCGGGCACCTCGGTCCTCAACGCCTTCCGCATGGCCGACGAGGTGCTCACCAGCGGCGTGCGCGGGATCACCGACATCATCACCACCCCCGGCCTCATCAACGTCGACTTCGCCGACGTGAAGGCGATCATGACCGACGCCGGTTCGGCGGTGATGGGCATCGGGCACTCGACCGGCGAGAACCGGGCGGCCCAGGCCGCCAACAAGGCCATCTCCAGCCCGCTGCTGGAGACCTCGATGGAGGGTGCCCGCGGCGTTCTCCTCTCCATCGCCGGCCCACCGGACATGACGCTCCACGAGGTGTCGACGGCGGCGTCCATGATTTCGGACCACAGCGACTCCGACGCCAACATCATCTTCGGCGCCATCATCGACGAGGACCTCGGCGACGAGATGCGGGTCACGGTCGTCGCCGCCGGCTTCGACAGGACCGGTCGTCCCGCAACGTCGCTGCGTGGTGCCGCGACGTCCGGTTTCGGCGGTCCGCCGTCGTCGGGCTCCACGGCGACGAGCCGCCCGGAACCCTCCCAGGACGATCTCGAGATCCCGGGTTTCGTCCAGGGATGATCCTTCCCCCCGGCTTCAGCGGTGCCGCCTTCGGCACCGCTGCCGAGGGTGACGCCCGCACCGACATCGGCGCCCGCGAGGCGTTCCTCGCCATCGGCGCTCCCTCGGATTGGGGTTACGCATCCCAGGTGCACGGCTCCACGACGCTACGGGCTGACCTGGCCGGCAACCTCGGCGAGGCCGACGCCCTGGTGGTGACCCGCCTCGGGCTGGCGGTCGCCGTCGCCACTGCGGACTGCGTCCCGGTGGTGATCGAGGGTGACGGTTTCGCCGCCGTGATCCATGCCGGATGGCGGGGCGCCGCCGCCGGGGTGATCGAGTCGTGCCTGGCGTCGATCGACTCCGCCGGGCTGACGCCGCGGCGGGCCGCGGTGGGACCGGCGATATGCGCCCTCTGTTACGAGGTGGGGGAAGATGTCGCCGCCGCCTTCCCCGAGCACACATCCACCACCTCATGGGGGACCCGCTCGGTGGACCTTCCCGGCATCGTCGCCGCCCGCCTCGACGGCATCCCGGTGTGGCGCAGCGACCGCTGCACCCGCACCGACGAGAGCCTGCACTCGTTTCGCGCCGACCGGACCTGGCGGCGGCAGGTGGCGGTGGGATGGGTGGCGGTGGAGTAACCGGTAGCCGGTAGGTCGTGGGGGCGTGGTGTACTGGGGGGATGTCTGGTTTGGGAGATGTGTTGGATCGGATCGCCGCCGCTGCGGAGAGGGTGGGGCGGGGCGCCGGCGAGGTGACTCTGGTGGCGGTGTCCAAGGGGCGGCCGCCGGAGGCGATCGCCGCGGTCCATGCTCTGGGGCACCTCGACTTCGGGGAGAACCGCGCCGGCGAACTGGCGGACAAAGCGCCGCGACTGCCCGGCGACATCCGCTGGCACTTCATCGGGGCCCTGCAGAGCCGCAAGGCCGCCTCGGTGCGCGCTCACGCCCACGTCCTGCACTCCCTCGACCGCCCCTCCCTGCTGCAGCGCTGGTCGGAAGGCCCCGGTCCGGTGCCGCCGGCGTTCGTCCAGGTCAACGTCGCCACCGAGCCACAGAAGTCGGGGGTGGCACCGGGCGACCTGGGCCGGCTCCTGGAAGAGGCGGCTGCCGCCGCAGTCCCGGTCGTCGGCCTGATGGCCATCCCCCCGATCCCGCAGCGGCCCGACGCCAGCCGCCGCTGGTTCGCCGAGTTGCGGCGCCTCCGGGACCTGCACCGGGCCGACCATCCCGGCCTCACCGGCCTGTCGATGGGCATGAGCGACGACTTCGAGGTCGCCGTGGAGGAAGGGTCCACCCTTGTACGCGTGGGAAGGGCTATCTTTGAGGCAGGCAGCAAGTGAGTGATGTCAGGTGACGCTCGAACCCTCTCCACAACAGGTCGAAGGCGCGGTAGGCGCCGGCGTGGTGGGGAAGCGATCCGGAGCGCCGTGACGGAAGGCCGGAGGCGAGGAATCAGACATGGCATCTATGTGGCAGAAGACGCTCTTCTATCTGGGACTCGTGGACGAGGAGGACGGTGATCGGCCTCCCCAGGACGTCTACGACGCACCGACCTCGGGTGTGCGCACCGTCGACCCGCCCGGCAGCCGGGTGTCGCGGAAGTCGCGTCCCGGTTCTGAGACTCCCGCCGATGAGCAGGCCCATTCCTACGAACCGCCCTCGTCGGTGGCGGGCCGCCGGGTGGAGCCGCCGGCACGGCAGCGGCGCCGCATCTCCGGAAACCCCGAGCACGCCGAGGCCGGCGTCCTCGTCTACGAGTCGGGCACCTCGGGCAGCGAGCCGCCCCCCGTGGTCCGCAACATCCCGGTGAGCCACGAGGCCGTGATCATCGAGGCTCGCACCTTCTCCGATGCCCAGGTGCTCGCCGACCACATCCGCGACGGTCAGCCGGTGGTGCTCGATCTGCGCGCCACCGAGCCGGCGATGGTGCGGCGCCTGGTCGACTTCGCCACCGGGCTCACCTACGCCCTCGACGGGCGCATGGCCAAGACGGCACAGGGCGTGATCCTGGTGACGCCGGCGGGCGGGGCGCTGGCGGTGGAGGAGCAGGATCGCCTCGCCGATCTCGGTCTGTACACGGTCAGCCGCTAGAGCCGCGTGGACATTCTCTGCCTTGTCCTTCAGGTCGCCTACTACGGCATCATCGTCTGGGTGGTGCTGCGACTGGTGACGCAGTTCGGCCGGCTCAACACCAGCCATCCCGTCACCCGCCTCGTCGACGCCCTCGGTTCCGTGATCGAACCGGTGCTGCGCCCGATCCGCAGTGTCATTCCTCCCGTCCGCATGGGAGGCTCCGTCGGCCTCGACCTGTCGCCGCTGGTGCTGTTCTTCGGCCTCGGCATCCTGATGCGGGTTGTTTGTTAGGAGGGCAGGTACTTGGTACTTGGTACTTGGTATCTGGCGCGTAATACCAAATACCAAGTACCAAGTACTGTCCCATGACCGACCCCTTCTCGACCGATGGTGAAGATGTGCTCGTCGCTGTCTGGGCGGTGCCGGGGGCTTCGCGATCGGAGATCACGGGGGTCCACGACGGGGCGCTGCGGGTGCGGGTCGCCCAGCCGCCGGCGGACGGGCGGGCGAACGACGCCATCGGGAAACTCATCGGCGCCGAGGTGGGCCGCAAGGTGACCATCGAGGAAGGGTCCAGGTCACGCCGCAAGCGGTTCCGCATCCATGAAGTGCAGGTAGAGGCCGCCCGCGCCGCGCTGCTTCCCGGAGGGGCCGGGGAGCCTCGATAGCGTCACCGTCGGTGGTAGTGTTCCCGCCGATCCGAGGAGGTTCGACGGTGGCCCGTGCGCTCGCCGCAAGCACACAGAAGAAGCTGCGCAAGCGGCTCGAGGACGAGCGCGCCCGCCTCGAGGCGCTCATCGGCGAGTTCGAGAACGAGCGCCAGGCAGCCCGCCTCGCCGAGACCAGCGCCGACCACGCCCCCGACTCCGAGAACACCGACGGCGGCTCGCTGGCCTACGAGCTGGAGCTCGAGCTGTCCGCCTACAACAACGCCGTCGAGTTGCTGGGCAAGATCAACCATGCCGTCGACCGGATGGACCGGGGCCTGTACGGCATCTGCGAGGTGTCGGGCGACCGCATCCCGGTAGCCCGCCTCGAGGCACTGCCCTACGCCACCACCACGGTGGAGTGGGCACACCGGGTGTGAGGCGTTTCGCCCCGGCTCTGGCCATAGTGGCGGCGATCCTCGCCGCCGACCAGCTCACCAAGGCCTGGGCGGTGGCAGCACTCTCCGACGGGCCCATCGTGCTCATCGACGGCTTCCTCTCGCTGCGCCTCGTCTACAACCCCGGGGCCGCCTTCTCCAGCTTCCAGGGCCTGGGCCCGCTCATCGGAGTGCTCGCCGTGGCCGTTGCCGGCTGGATCGTGCTCATGATGCGCCAGAGCTCGCGCCACGTCGAGATCGTCGCCCTGTCCCTGGTCCTCGCCGGTGCGGTGGGCAACCTGATCGACCGGGTGGTCCGCGGCGACGGCTTCCTCGACGGCGCCGTCGTCGACTTCGTCGACCTGTGGCGTATCCCCACCTTCAATGTCGCCGACGCCGCCATCACCTGCGGTGCGGTGCTGCTGGTGCTGGCCGCCATGACCGCTCCCCGGCTGCAGCCCGAGCACAGCGCCACCCCCGCCGATGGGTGAGCAGCGGATCCTTCGGGTCCCTGACGACCTCGACGGAGCCCGCATCGACAGAGTCGTGGCCGTCCTCTGTGAGGTCTCCCGGGCCGAGGCGCGCCGCATCGTCGACGCCGGCGGCGCCGTCCTCGGCGGGGAACCGGCGGTGCCGTCACGGCGCGTCGCCGCCGGCGACGAGTTGGCGGTGCGCATGCCCGAACACGAGGCCGGACCGGTCCCGGCAGCGATCGAGTTCACCGAGGCGTACCGGGACGATCACCTCCTCGTCGTCGACAAGCCGCCGCACCTCACCGTTCACCCCGGACCGGGAACCGGCGACCTCACCCTGGTCAACGGTCTCATCCACCGCTACCCGGAGCTGGCCGCCATGGAGGAGCAGCGCTGGGGCCTGGTCCACCGCCTCGACAAGGACACCTCGGGGCTGCTGGTGGTGGCCCGCCAGCCGGAGGTGCACCGGCAGCTCCAGGAAGAGTTGCGCCGCCGCCGGATCTCCCGCATCTACCTGGCGCTGGTGCGGGGGGTACCCGAGGCGCCCCGGGGCACCATTGACGCCCCCATGGGCCGCGATACCCGGCATCCCACCCGAATGGCGGTCCGGCCCGACGGGCGCCCCGCCCGCACCCACTACCGGCGCCTGGCCGCCTGGCCCGACGCCTCCCTGGTCGAGGTCACCCTGGAGACGGGACGCACCCACCAGATCCGGGTGCACCTGTCGTCGATCGGCCATCCCGTGATCGGGGACCGGATGTATGCGGGGCGGGGCCGGCAGACTGGTCCGGGGCGCCAGTGGCTCCACGCCGCCAGGCTCGGCTTCGTCCATCCGGTCACCGGCGAGAGCGTCGAGGTGGTGAGCCCGATCCCGCCCGACCTGCAGGAGGTCCTCGACACCCTCGGCGGGCCTGAGGCGGGGGAGCGGCCTTCCCCGGTGTCCCGCGGCCGGGTCCGGTAGTCTGAGCGTCCCCGCCGCGGAGGAGCAGCACTGTGTCCGGTACCTACGAGAGACTGTCGCACCTCGACACCTCGTTCCTCTCCCTCGAGTCGCGCAGCACCCACATGCACGTCGCCGCGCTGGCGACGTTCGAGGCCGCACCGCTGACTGGTGAGGACGGCGGCATCGACATCGACCGCGTCCGCGACTTCGTGGAGTCCAAGCTCCATCTCATCCCCCGCTACCGGCAGCGGCTCGCCTGGGTGCCCTATGAGCAGCACCCGGTCTGGGTCGACGACGAGCACTTCAACATCGGGTACCACGTGCGCCACAGCAGCCTCCCGGTGCCCGGTGACGACCGCCAACTGGTGACGCTGGTTGGGCGCCTCATCTCTCAGCAACTCGACCGGTCAAAGCCGCTGTGGGAGATGTACGTCGTCGAAGGCGTCGCCGACGGCAGGATCGCCCTGGTGTCGAAGACCCACCACGCCGTCATCGACGGCATCTCCGGCGTCGACATCATGGCGGTGCTGCTGGGCATGGCGCCCACCGACGACTTCACCGAGGGGCCGCCGTTCGTGGCACGCCCCGCCCCGGAGGGATCCGAACTGTTCATCCGGGAGACGGCTCGGCGGGTCGGCAGCGTCCTCGGATCGCTGCGCAGCCTCACCGAGGTGACCAAGGACGTCAAGGGGAACGTCCAGGCTGTCGCCTTCGACACCTTCCGCAAGGTGCGCGCCGTCGGCTACTCGCTGCGTTCGGGCTGGCTGAGCCAGTCACCGGAGAGCCCGCTCAACGGCACGGTCGGCCCCAACCGGCGCTTCGCCACTTTGACGATCCCGCTGAACGAGGTGAAGGCGGTGAAGAACGCCCTGGGCGGCAGCGTCAACGACGTCGTGCTGGCCACCGTCGCCGGGGCCGTCCGCCGCTACGTCGCCGGCACGGAGGAGAGCGCCGACCTTGGCGAGTTCCGGGTGATGGCGCCGGTCTCGGTGCGGCTTCCCGGTGGCGGCGCCGGCTCCCTGGGCAACCAGGTGGCGATGTGGTTGGTGACCCTGCCGGTGGACGAGCCCGACCCGGTCCAGCGGCTGGCGGCCGTGACCGCCGAAACCAAGAAGCTGAAGCTGACCGACCAGGCCCTGGGCGCATCGACCCTGGTGCGACTTTCGGCGGGTGCGCCCAACACGCTGGTGGCGCTCGCCAGCCGGCTCGCCCATTCGGTGAACATGAGGCCCTTCAACATGACGGTCACCAACGTGCCCGGGCCCCAGTTCCCGCTCTACCTGCTCGGCGCCCGCATGCTGTCGGTGTACCCGCTGGTGCCGTTGTGGGTGGGTCATGGAGCCGGCATCGCCCTCTTCAGCTACGCCGGCAACCTTCACTGGGGCTTCAATACCGATTGGGATGTCATCCCCGATCCCCAGGTGCTGGTGGACGCCGTCGCCGCCTCCTTCGACGAACTGAAGCAGGCTGCGGCCTCGGCAGCCGCCGGAACCACCAAACCTGCGAAGGAGGCCGGGGATCCGAAGCCGAAGGCCCGCCCCCCGCTGGGCACTCCCGGCAAGCCGAAAGCCCGCCCCCCGCTGGGCACACCGGCGAAGGAGCAACAAGCAGTCGCGCCCGAGGAGGAGGCCGATCCGCCCGGGCTGGACGAGTTGCTGGCCGACCTGAAGCCGGACCGCCACGTGGCCGAAGCGGTTCGCGAAGCGAGCCGCCTCAGAGAGGTCGTGGCCACCTTCGTGCCGGACTCCGGCTACATCAGCCTGAAGCCCTCCGGCGGCGGAGCCATCGCCTGCTATGTCCACAGGTCACGCGTCGCGGTGGCATTTCCCGCCGAAACAGCGTCTGAAGAGGCCGAAGAGGTCCCCGGCGCCGACGTGCAGGCCCGCAAGACCGGCGCGCACTTCGTCCGTGTCCCCGAGGACGCCATCGGGGAGAGCTTCGACAGCGTGGTCGATCTCATGGTGAGATCGATCGACTGGCGCGCCGGTACGCCACCGGAATGACATCGGTAGCTCTGCTGCCCAGTCCATTACTGGGCGGGGCGGTGTGGGCGCCGGTCGCCGAGGAGCTGCATGAACTGGGTGTCGACGTGGTGGCGGCGCCGGGGTCGGTGGTGCCTCCGGTGGGTCCCGACGACGCGCTGCGGCAACTCCTCGACAGCCTCCCCGGAGGCCGGGAACTGGTCCTGGTACCCCACTCCAACGCCGGCCTCTATGCCCCGCTCGTCGCCACCGAACGGCGCGTCGCCGGGTTCGTGTTCGTCGACGCCATCCTGCCGCCGCCCGCCGGCGAAGTCCCGGTGGCTCCGCCGGCTTTCCTGGCCTGGCTGGAAACTCTGGCCGATCCCGGCGGGATACTGCCCCCGTGGACCGAGTGGTGGGCCGGGGACGATCTCGACGACCTCTACCCCGACACCGCCACCCGCCTCGCCGTCGCGCGGGAGGCGCCCCGGTTGCCCCTGTCGTACTTCCGCTCGTCCGTCGCCGTCCCCAACGGCTGGGACCGGCTACCAGGCGCCTACCTGGCCTTCGGTGACACCTACGCCGATGAGAGGTCGGAGGCAGCCTCCCATGGCTGGCCCACGGCCACCATCAAAGGCGCCCACCTGCACCAACTCCACGACCCGCCCGGAGTAGCCGACAAGATCATCACCCTGGCGACCAAGGTCGGCATAGCCAAGTGGGGGGTATGAGATGGTACCCTCCAACCATGCGAGCAACCATTGACGGAGGCGGTCGGGTCGTCGTTCCCAAACCGGTACGCGACCGTCTTGGTCTCCAGGCAGGCAGCGAGGTCGAGATCATCGAGCGCGACGGGTCGGTGGAGATCGCACCGGTCGCCACTCCGATGACCCTGGCCGACGATGAACCGGTAGCTGTCACCGACAGGGAGATGCCGGTGCTCACAGCGGAGATGGTGCGCCGGACGCTCGAGTCGTTGCGGCGGTGACGTTCGCTGTCGATACCAGTGTGGCCGTGGCGGCTTTCGCCCCCTGGCACGATGCACACGAGGTGGCACTGGAAGCATCGCGAGGAGCTTTCCTCCCGGCGCACTGCGGGATGGAGACATACTCGACGCTGACGCGCCTTCCCGAGCCGTTCCGAGCACCGGCGGCGGTGGTGACGGCGTACCTGAGGCGGCGCTTCGGCGACCGGTGGCTCTTCCTGGCGGGCGACGAGATGCTTTCCCTACCGGCGCTCTTCGCCGAGCGCAGCATCCTCGGCGGAGCGGTGTACGACGCTCTGGTCGCAACCACCGTCCGTCATCATGGAGCGGTCCTACGCACGCTGGACATCAGAGCAGAACGAACCTACCGGGCGATCGGGACGGACTACGAGCTGTTGCGTACCGCGTAGTGGCCACGTGTTTGCTGCCGGGCAGCCTCTCGTTCCTCCGCCGCTCTTCAAGCCTTCTCCAACGCTTCGTCAAAGGAGATACAGAATCACGTACCGGAAGGGCAGCTCAGGAGAAGAACGTGCGGGCGGTGTCCATGACGTCTTCGGGGAGGCCGCGGACGTCTTGGCAGGCGTCGTCGAGGGGGACGGGGACTACTGCGGTGCTGCGGACGGCGGCCATGACGCGGGTCATACCGGCGGCGGCGTAGTCGGCGGCGGCTACGCCGAGGCGGGTGCCGAGGATGCGGTCGGCGGCGGTGGGGGTGCCGCCGCGCTGGATGTGACCCAGCACCGACACCCGGGTCTCGAACCCGGTGAGCGCCTCGAGACGGTCGGCGATGGCGTAGCCGACGCCGCCGAGGCGGGAGAAGCCGAAGGCGTCGGTGCGCAACTCGACGTCCATGCCCCGGGGCGGGTCCACACCCTCGGCGACCACGACGATGGAGTAGCGCTTGCCCCTGCCGTGGCGGGCCTTCACGATCTCCGCCACGTCCTCGACGGGGATGGGGAACTCGGGGAGGAGGACGGCGTCGGCGCCGGCGGCGATACCGGCATAGGCGGCGATCCAACCCTTGGTGCGTCCCATCACCTCCACCACCATCACCCGGTTGTGCGACTCCGCGGTCGAGGCGAGGCGGTCGATGGCGTCGGTGGCGATCTGGACCGCGGTGTCGAACCCGAAGGTGACGTCGGTCCCGGGGATGTCATTGTCGATGGTCTTGGGGACTCCGATCACCGAAAGCCCCTCGTCGGCGAGCCGGAGCGCCGAGCGCAGCGTCCCGTCTCCCCCCACCACGACCAGGGTGTCGAGCCCGGTGGCGGCGATGGTCCCGGCGCAGCTCCCCAACCCGTTGCCGTGGATGTAGGGATCCATGCGGGAGGTACCGAGGATGGTCCCGCCCCGGGTGAGGATGCCCCGCACCGCGTCCCTGTCGAGGGGGATGGTGAGGCCGGTCATCAGGCCCTCCCACCCATTGCGGATCCCCACCACCTCCATCCCGTGCACGTCGGTGCCGCGGGTAGCCACCGCCCGGATGACAGCGTTCAACCCGGGGCAGTCGCCTCCGGCGGTGAGGATGCCGATGGTGGTCATGGGGCGAGCATAGGAGCGCGAGGTCCTCGTGAAGCGGGGAGGTACTTGGTACTTGGTATTTGGTATCGGCGACTACCAGGTACCAAGTACCTCCCCGCACCAATGCCGCCTCGATTCCCTGCGCAACCTCAATACAAGAACATCGGCTTGCCGCGCACGTGGCGCACCAGGGGCCGGTAGGCGGCCGAGTCGTAGAGCTCGTCGATGTCGACGCGCTTGACACCCTCGCCGGTCACCGAGATGGGA
This sequence comes from uncultured Acidimicrobiaceae bacterium, assembly GCA_964579415.1. Classification (GTDB taxonomy): domain Bacteria; phylum Actinomycetota; class Acidimicrobiia; order Spongiisociales; family UBA5794; genus CAZOGW01. The sequence continues at coordinate 26,225 of CAZOGW010000007.1, forward strand.
ACGCTGGTGTAGGTGCCGCCGCGCAGGGCCACCATGCGACCGGTGGAGCCGTCCAGGGCCAGGTCGGCCGCCATCACCGCGTAGTTGGTGGCCACCATGAGGTCGAGGGAGTCGGGGCTGCCGGAGCGCATCAGGTAGCCCACCTGCTGGTTGATGATGCCCTCCCCGGTGCGTTCCTTGATGAGGGCCCCGGTCAGCTCGCCGATCCCGCCCAGCTTGCGGTGCCCGTAGGCGTCGGCCTCGCCGCTGAGCATCATCTCCCCGCCGAGGATGGTGGCGCCCTCGGAGATGGTGAGCATGGCGTACCCGGAGGGGTTGGACCGCTTGTCGGCCATGATCAGCTCGCTGACCCGGTCGATGTCGAAGGGGACCTCGGAGATGAGCGCCCGGTCGACGCCGGCGAGGTAGGCGGTGATCAGCGACGTCTCACCGCTGTACCGGCCGAACAGCTCGACGACGGCGATCCGCTCGTGCGATCCCACCGAGGTGCGCAGGTTGTGGATGAACTGCACGCCGCGGGTGATGGCGGTGGAGAACCCGATGCAGTAGTCGGTGCCGTGCACGTCGTTGTCCATCGTCTTGGGGATGGCGATGGTGGGCACGCCCTCCTCGTGCATGCGCAGCCCGTATGAGAGGGTGTCGTCGCCTCCGATGGGGATGAGCACGTCGATGCCGGCCGCCTCGATGACGCGCAGCACGTGGTCGGTGAAGTCGAAGGGACCGTCGCCCTCGGCCCGGGGAGTGAGGAATTCGGGGACCTCCCGGCGCGGCATCCGTCCCGGGTTGGTGCGGGAGCTGTGCAGCACGGTCCCGCCGGTGCGGTCGATGGTGCGCACCCGGTTGAGGTCGAGCGGCATCAGGTTGGCCTCGACGGTGGTCGGATCGTCGAGGTCGGTGCCCACCAGGCCACCCCACCCGCGCCGGATGCCGACGACCTCGTGGCCCTGCTCGTGGACCCGGGTGACGACAGCCTTGATACAGGGGTTGAGCCCGGGGACGTCTCCGCCGCCGGTGAGGATTCCGATGCGCATGGTGCCTTTCCTCTCGGGTGAGGAGCGATCTTGGTCGAGGGGTCGGGAGTTGCGCCAGTCAGCGAGCCAGCCGGCGCATCACCTCGTAGGCAAGCATCGACGGTTTGCGGCCCGTGGTCACCACGTCGCCCAGCGGGACCAGGGTCACCTCCTGGCCGGTGAGTCCGGTCATGACGTCGGTTTGCCCGCCGGCCAGGGCCTCGACGGCGACCACGCCGAACCGGCTGGCGAGGAGGCGGTCGAACGCGGTGGGGCTGCCGCCGCGCTGGACATGGCCGAGGATGGTGATGCGCGGCTCGAAACCGATGTCGTTGGCCTCGAGGTGGGCGGCGACGTCCTGGATGGCCAGCTTGGCGCCTTCGGCGACGAGGATGAAGGCGTGGGTCTTGCCCCGGGCGTAGGCGGCCTCGATCACGGCGCCGACCTCGTCGAGTGTCATGTCGACCTCGGGGACGATGGCCACCTCGGCGCCGCATGCCAGCCCGGCCTGGATCGCCAGGTACCCGCATTCGCGACCCATGGTCTCCACCAGGAAGGCCCGCTGGTGCGACCAGGCGGTGTCGCGCAGCTTGTCGACCGTCTCGCAGATCGTGTTGAGGGCGGTGTCGGTCCCCAGCGCCATGGCGGTGCCGGCGATGTCGTTGTCGATGGAGGCGGGGATCCCCACCACCCGGACTCCCTCGGCGGCGAGGGCATGGGCGCCGCTGAGGGACCCGTCGCCGCCGATCACCACCAGGGCGTCGATGCCGGCGCCGTTGAGGTTGCGCAAGGCGGTGCGCCGTCCCTTGACGGTGCGCATCTCGGCGTTGCGCGCCGTGTGCAGGATGGTGCCGCCGCGATGGAGGATGTCGCCCACGTCGCGCACGTCGACCCGCCGCATGACCCCGTTGACCAGCCCGTCGTACCCGCCGACGATGCCGGTGGTCTCGACGTCGATGCTGGCCGCGGTCCGTACCACGGCGCGAATGGCCGAGTTCATTCCGGGGGCGTCGCCCCCTGAGGTCATGACACCGATTCGCGTCAAGGCCATGGGATCGGGATCTCCTCGGTGGTCCGCCGCGGGCACCTCTGCCGGGCGCCGAATGGTACCGCGATGGTCCGCCGCTGCAGCGAGGCGTCGCCGCCGGCTTGGTCACCCGCGAAAAGCGAGCTGGTCTGGAGGTAGCCAGAGGGGTGCCGGCGTGCTTACATGCGTGTAGTTCTGACGAGGGCCCTCATGGACGCAGAAAGCTTCGCACATCTCCACGTCCATACCGAGTTCTCGATGCTCGACGGGGCGGCGCGGGTCGACCAGCTGGTGGCAGCGGTCGCCGCGGACGGCCAGCCGGCGGTGGCCATCACCGACCACGGCGTCCTGTACGGCGTCGTCGACTTCTACAAGGCCGCCACCCGCGCCGGGGTGAAGCCGATCGTCGGCATCGAGGCGTACACCACGCCCGGATCCCGCTTCGACCGGCTCCCCAAGCGGGAGAACGCCATCCACCACATGACGCTGCTGGCGGTGAGCCAGACCGGGTATCACAACCTGCTCAAGCTGTCGTCGCGGGCCTTCCTCGAGGGCTACTACTACAAGCCGCGGATGGACGTCGAGCTGCTGTCGGAGTACTCCGAGGGCATCGTCGCCACCTCGGGCTGCCTGGGTGGGCATGTCGCCCAGATGCTGGCCCCGGACGCCTCCGTCGAGGAGGGAAACCAGCAGGGGCGGGTGCGGGACTTCGACGCCGCCGTGGCCGCGGCGGCGATGTACCAGGACATCTTCGGCAGGGACAACTTCTTCATCGAGATCATGGACGCCGGTGTCCCCGCCCAGCAACGCGTCCTGCCCGACCTGCTGTCCATATCGCGCCAGATCGGCGCCCCCCTCCTCGCCACCAACGACACCCACTACACATACGCCTCCGAGGCCGATGCCCACGACGCCCTGCTGTGCATCCAGACCGGCGCCCTGCAGTCGGAGGAGAAGCGCTTCCGCTTCGAGTCCCAGGAGTACTACGTCAAGTCGGCGCGCCAGATGCGGGAGCTGTTCCCCGCCGACCAGTTCGAGGGAGCCTGCGACAACACGCTGCGGATCGCCGAGCGGGCCGACATCAAGCTCGACCTGGGCAACCTGCTGCTGCCCCACTTCCCCGTGCCGGCCGGGGAGACGGAGAAGTCGTTCCTGCACCGGCTGGTCGCCGAGGGGGCACGCAAGCGCTACGGCGAGCTATCCGACGAGGTGCGTCACCGCGTCGACTACGAGCTGGGCGTCATCGACGACATGGGCTTCAACGCCTACTTCCTCATCGTGTGGGACCTGATACGGCACGCCAACGAGCGGGGGATCCGCACCGGGCCGGGGCGGGGGAGCGCCGCCGGGTCGATCGTCGCCTACTGCCTGGGCATCACCAAGCTCGACCCCATCGAGTACGGGTTGATCTTCGAGAGGTTCCTCAACCCGGGCCGGCGCACCATGCCCGACATCGACATGGACTTCGACGAGCGACACCGCGCCGAGATGATCGCCTACTGCGCCGAGCGCTACGGGTCCGACCACGTGGCGCAGATCGTGACGTTCTCCACCATCAAGGGCCGCCAGGCGCTGCGGGACTCGGCCCGGGTGCTGGGCCATCCCTACGGCGTCGGCGACCGCATCGCCAAGGCGATGCCGCAGGCCATCCTGGGCAAGGAGGCGACGCTGGCGCAGTGCCTGGAGGAACCGGAGCCGGGCGTCGGACAGGAGGTGCGGGACTGGTACGCCGGAGCCTCGGCGCTACGGGAGGACTACAAGAACGACGCGGCGGCGCGGGAGATCATCGACACCGCCCGCGGCCTGGAGGGGCTACGCCGCCAGGACTCCATCCACGCCGCCGCGGTGGTGATCTCCCCGGTGCCGCTGGCCGAGATCGTGCCGCTGCAGCGCAAGGGCGATGACGCCGAGGTGGTCACCCAGTACGAGATGCACGGGGTGGAGGACCTGGGCCTGCTCAAGATGGACTTCCTCGGCCTGCGCAACCTGACCACGATCGAACGAGCGCTGGAACTGATCAAGCGCAACACCGGCGAGAGCATCGACGTCGACAACCTGCCCCTCGACGACGAGAAGGTCTACGCCATGTTGCGCGACGGCGAGTCGATGGGCGTGTTCCAGTTCGAGGGTGGCCCGATGCGGGCGCTGATGCGCCGCCTCGGCCCCGACCGCTTCGAGCACCTGATCGCCCTCAATGCCCTGTACCGCCCCGGGCCGCTGGGGGCAGGAATGCACAACGAATACGCCGACCGCAAGAACGACAGGTCGGCCATCGAACTGCTCCATCCCGACATGGGTGAGGTGCTGGCCGACACCTACGGCATCATGGTCTACCAGGAGCAGGTCATGCAGGTGGCACAGCGCATGGCCGGCTACTCGATGCAGGACGCCGACAACCTGCGTAAGGCGATGGGCAAGAAGATCGCCTCGGTGATGGAGAACGAGCGGGAGAAGCTCGTCGCCGGGTGTGTCGCCAGCGGGTACACCGAGGAGCTGGGTAGGGAGCTGTTCGGGTTCATCGAGCACTTCGCCGGCTACGGCTTCAACCGCTCCCACTCGGCGGCGTACGCGCTGGTGGCCTACCAGACCGCCTGGCTCAAGGCCCACTACCCGGCCGAGTACATGGCGGCGCTGCTCACCGCCTCCAAGAAGGACAAGGACCGCACCGCCCTCTACCTCAACGAGTGCCGCGGCATGAACATCGAGGTGCTGGTACCCGACGTCAACCGCTCCGAGTCCGACTTCGCCGCAGTCGACGGCGCCATCACCTTCGGCCTGTCGGCGGTGCGCAACGTGGGCGAGGCGGTCGTCGACCTCGTCGTCGGCGAGCGGGACGCCCACGGCCCGTTCACCGACATCCAGGACTTCCTCAACCGGGTCGATACGTCGGTGCTCAACAAGAGGACGGTCGAGTCGCTGATCAAGGCCGGCGCCTTCGACTCCCTCGGGTACCCCCGCAAGGGCCTGCTGGTGGCGCTACTGGGCGCCGGCGCGGACGGCGGCGGCGCCGGACTGCTCGACGCCACCGTGGCCCGCCGCCGGGCCGAGGACATGGGTCAATACAGCCTGTTCGGCGGCACCGAGTCCGTCATCGAGGAGGTGCCGGTGGCCGTCCCCGACACCGAATGGGACCGGCGGGCCAAGCTCGACCTGGAGAAGGAGATGCTGGGCCTGTACGTGTCCGACCACCCGCTCCTCAGCGTGGGGCGGGCTCTCGACCGGATCTGCACGACGACCATCCCCGAACTGTGGGACGCCGAGGACGGGTCACGGCACACCATCGGCGGCATGGTCACCAACGTGCAGCGCCGGTTCAACCAGCGGCAGCAGATGTTCTACTTCTTCCGGCTCGAAGGGCTCGAGGGCGGCATCGAGGTGGCCGCCTTCCCCAAGGTCACCGAGCAGTACGGCTGGGCGATCCGGGAGGACGCCGCGGTGGCCGTCACCGGGCGGCTCGACCACCGCGGCGAGGACATCAAGTTCATCGCCGCCGAGCTGGCCGAGCCGGCGACCGACGACGACGGCACGGTGCGCATCCAGGCGCCGGCCACGATGCTGTCCCGGACGCTGGTCTCCCAACTCAAGGACACCCTGGCCCAGCATCCCGGCTCGGCGCCGGTGTACCTCCACATGACTAACGGCACCGGCGACGCCAAGGTCGTCAAGCTGGGCGACGACCTCAGGGTCGAGCCCCGGTCGTCCTTGTATGCCGAGCTCAGAATGCTCCTGGGAGCGGCAGCCATCTTGTAGGCAGGTACTTGGTGTTTGGTACCTGAACCCGGCCGACCACCGGTGCGGGTCCAGGCTGAAGTCAAGACAACGTTATCGGTCGTTACCAAATACTAAATACCGAATATTAAGTACCGAAGAGCGCCTTCCGGAGCTCCGGGGAGTCCTCCATCAGCTCCGCCAGGGACTCCAAGTCCGTGGGGGGGTCCATGAGGAGGGGGACGGTGGCGAGGAGGGAGCCGTGGCGGGCGGCGAACTCGCGGCGGGTCTCGGCCTTGTGGCGGGCCTCGGCCGACCAGCGCTGCAGGTTGGCCACGAGAGCGTTCCATTCGGAGGCGTCGATGCCGGAGGGAGGCGCGTCCGGCGCCCGGGCCGTCTCCCACTCGGGAGGCAGTTCACGGTTGAACACCACCGCCGCCGGGGTGAGGGCGGCGTCGGGCAGCTCGTCGAAGAGGCGTCGCGATTCCCGCATCGGTGTCGGGTCGGCGTTGGTGACCACCACGATGCGAGCCATCCTCAAGTGCCGCTCGACACTGCGTGCCCGGTGCGACATCCCGTCGTAGATGGTGCGCAGGTCGAGGAGGAACTCGGCAATGTCCTGCAACAGCGGCCCGCCCAGCACCGTGTCGGCGAGGCGGAGCATGGGGCGGGCGGTCAACCGGTACAGCGTCTTGCGGCCCGGGATACGGGCGCCGGTCATCCAGTGGAGCAGGCGGCCCCCGACCAGTTCGGACATCCTTCCCGGGGAGAGCAGGAAGTCGATGCCGCCCACCGACGGGGGGGTGTCGACCACCACCAGGTCCCATGAGCTCGACTCGACGAACTCGGCCATCTGCTCGCCGGCGGCGTAGGCCTGGGCGGCGGGGAACCGGTCTGCGATGGCACGGAAGAAGGGGTTGGCGAGCAGCCGGTCGGCGACGTCGGGCTCGGCGTGGCGAGCCACGATCGCCTCCCACGAGGCGGTGACGTCGAGCATTGCCGCCCACAGGTTGCCGTGCCCTTCGACCCGGGCGGGACGGTTGCCCAGCTCGCCCACTCCGAGGGCGTCGGCGAGCCGCATCGCCGGGTCGACCGTGACCACCAGTGTGTTGATGCCGCGGGCGGCGGCGTCGACGGCTGCCGCCGCGGCGATCGTGGTCTTGCCGACTCCCCCGGCGCCGGCGACGAGGAGGATCGAGGTACGCCTCGTCATCGCTCCGCCCATTCGTCGGCAAGCCGTGCCGCCACCTCGCCCGGTGTGAGCAGCCCGAAGAGGTAGGGGAGCCGACGGGAGTCGTCGAGCGCAGCGAGCCAGTGCGCCTGGCGGGTTTGCAGCTCCCGGTGGACGGTGGCGGCGTGGCGCAACGGTCCGTCGGGGAGGGCGTCGACCGTCGATCCTGCAACGGCCAGGTCGGGGAGCACCCGGTTGGCCACCAGGGCGGCGAGGTCGACCAGAGGTTCGGCGGCGAGCTGGTCGAGCGACTCGATGGTCTCGAGGATGGGTAGCTCCTCGGGGATGGTGACCAGCACCAGCCCGGCGAGGGAGGCATCGCCCAGGTAGCGGCGCATCGCCCGGGCCTGGGCCTGCACCACCCCGGTGGGGACGAGGCGCTCGATGGTGGCCGGAGCGCGCAGGTAAGAGATGAGCTGGCCCAGGGGCGGGGCGTCGACGATCACCAGGTCCCAGCGGGACTGCTGCGCCTCGTAGATCGGCTTGCCCATCGAGATGATCTCGCGCACCCCGGGCGCGGTCTCCACCAGCACGTCGAGGGCCCGGCTGAGTTGTTTGGTGGGCGCCGCCGCCGGGACGCGGAGCTGGAGCTTGAGGTACTCGTCGAGGGCGTTGGCCCGGTCGATGGCGGCGGCGTGCACGCCGGGGAGGACCCGCCGAGGGGTGGCGTCGAGTTGCTCGACCCCGAGATGCACCGAGATGCCGAGGCCGTCGACCATGCCGAGGAGCAGCACCTCGTGGCCGCGGCGGCCGGCGGCGATGGCCAGCGAGGTGGCGACGGCGGACTTGCCGACGCCCCCCTTACCCGAGACGACGAGCAGCCTGCGGTCGAGCATTGCCAGAGGAACGTACCAGCTACCCTCGGCAACCATCGAGGCGAAGGGAGCCGCAGTGGCCGAGTTGGACGTCGACGCGATGCTGGGAAGGTTCCGCCAGCGGGCCGAGGCCGTCAAGGAGAGGGGAGTGCCGCCGCTCGAAGGAGAAGCGCGCCGCACCTTCATCAAGCAGATGGAGCTCGACCACCTCGACTACGCACTCGTCGGCTCCGCCAACTGGGGAGTGGAAGAAGATCACCTCGTCCTGAGGATCCCGCTCAAGTAGCTCTCCTCCCTCGGCAAGCCGGGGGAGGGCGGAGGTCACTCGGGATCTGTTGAGCTGGTGGTGGCGGCCCGCTTGGCGGCCGATCTTCGTTCGGACTCGAGGCGGGCCAGGTCGTAGTCGGCGTAGTCGACGTAGGACATGGCGTCGGCGATCAGGGCGTGGCCGGCCTGGGTGCGGATGAGGCGGTGCATCTCCTGGCAGACACGCCGGTAGTCGGGGTGGCCACCCTGCTGGGTGCGCAGCTCGATGAGGTGGAACGCCTCGCGGGCGTTGAGCTGCATGAAGAACCGGATGCGGTAGGCGAAGGGCACCACATAGGAAGCGATGTCGGGACCGAGGTCGGTTTCAACCGCACCGTGGAGGGCGGCGGTGCGCTCCATGGCCTCGACCCACAGTTCGGACGCCCCGACGTCGGCGATGGAGCCGGGGGTGACGTAGCCGTGGCGGGGACTGAGGCGCTGCCAGTCGATGGAGAGCAGCCGGTGACGCTGAAGGTCGCGGAAGATCCCGTAGTCGCACAGGATGTCGAAGCGATAGTCGCAGCGCTCGAAGGCCCGGCCCGGCTTGTGGCGGCGGTTGGCGCGGTCGCCGACATAAGACCGGATCAGCGCCGCCCGCTCGGCCTCGGTCATACGGTCCACCACGGCGCGGAGCTGGCCGTCGGGCAGGTCGGAGTAGGCGTAGAGAGCCGCGGCGGCAATCTTGGCCTCGGCGTCGGGGTCCCAGTCGACGAGGGTGACCTCGGTGCGGTCCTCAGGCGCCACGGCCAGGGCGCCGGCGTGGCCGTCCATGGCGGCACGTACCTCGGCGAAGTAGGCGCTCCAGGCCAGCCCCCTGTCGGGCACGTCGGCGCGGCGCATGAAGGCCGGGATCATCTTGCGCAACTCGGCGAGCATCATCGCCGCGTAGTCCCGCACCTCGGCGGACGGGTGCGCCTGCATGCGCATCACCATCTGCTCGTACGCCTGGCCGGTGGCGAAGATGCCGACGTTCGACGTGGTGGCGGCGGGGAGGAGGCCGCGCAGGTCGTCGCACGCCTTGGCACGGATGGTGGACCGCCACACGAAGACGGGATCGCCCTCCTGGCGCGGGTGCAGTGCCTCGTAGTAGGGGACCATCCGCTCCACCAGCGCGGCGTAGGTGTCGAAGAGCCACTCCATCGTCTCGACGTAGCGCCTTGCGTGGGGTGACGCCGCGATCTCGGCCGGCACCATGTAGCGGTAGCGGTCGCCGAGGCGCTGGTCGTAGAAGATGTAGCGGGTGGACTGCTCCAGGTAGGCCGCCAGCCGGCCCCGTTCCAGGACCTTGGTGAGGATGTTGGACGCCTGCTCGCAGGCGAGGTGGGCGCCGCCGAGCTGGGCCACGGAGTCGTCGCCGTACTCGTTGAAGACCTTGTCGTACAGGGCCTCGGCCCGCTCGGTGCCGGTGGTGCCGGCGCCGTCCTCGTTGCCGGTGTCGGGGCCGCCCCCGCCGTCGGCGAACTCGTCGAGGAAGAGCCGGCGTACCGACTTGGGGGAGCGGCTGTAGCGGGCGAAGAGGGCGCCCTTGACCACGTCGGGCAGGCCCACGATGCCGAACACCGGCTTGTCGAGGTTGGTGAAGTGCCGGCTCAACACGGCGCGCTCGGAGGCGGTGAACTCCTCCACGTGGTACGGCGCCGTCACATCCCGCTCCGCTCGCTGCGAATCACATCGGTGTGGTTCGATCTTACGGCGAGTGCCGGTACACGGCCAACGCCGGGAAGCCCGGTATCCTGGCGGGCGATGATCCTGCTCCGGATGCTCGTCGGGTTGCTGGCCGCCGCCGCCATCGCGCTGGCGCTGGTGCCGCTGATGATCCTGCTCGACCTCAAGGACGGCGGAACCGGATGGGGCCTGTGCAACTCCGGTCTGGTCCACTGCCGCAACTCCTATTTCGCCGGGTTCGAGCTGCTGGCCGCCGTCGTCCTCGTCATGCTGGCCGTGGTGGCGCTCATCGCCCTGTGCATCCGGCTGCTCCGTGTGATCGAGCGCCGCAAGCAGGCGGCAGCGGAGGCCGGAGCGACGCGGAGAAGTCTCGTAGGCTGAGCAGCCTGCGGCTGCTCAGCGGTACTTGGTATCTGACGACGGCGGAGCAGGCCGCGGACGGGGCGGGGCCGGCCCGGTAGCATCGCCGGACGATGCCGCCCCTACCCGACGTTGCCGAGCCCGCGCCCGAGTTGAAGCGCAAGGCGTCGGTGGTCCTGCGCCGGCTCACCCGGATGTACCCGGTGGCGCGCACCGCCCTCGACTACGTGGACCCTTGGCAGCTCATCGTCGCCACCGTGCTCTCGGCCCAGACCACCGACGACATGGTCAACAAGGTCACACCGGAGCTGTTCCGGCGCTGGCCGACCGCCTTCGACCTGGCCGAGGCGAATCCTGAGGAGGTGGAGACGGTGGTGAAGTCGACAGGGTTCTTCCGGCAGAAGACACGGTCGATTCTGGGCCTCGCCGCCGCAGTGGTCTCCGAGCACGGCGGTGAGGTGCCCACCGGTATGGACCAACTCATCAAGCTCCCCGGGGTGGGGCGCAAGACCGCCAGCGTGGTGATCGCCGAGGCCTGGGGCAGGCCCGCCATCGCCGTCGACACTCATGTCAAGCGTGTCAGCCACCGCATCGGCCTCACCGCCAGCACCGACCCGGTGGTCATCGAGGCCGAGCTGCGCGCCCTCTACCCCCGCCGCCGCTGGGCGGACGTCTCGATGCGGTTCATCGAGTTCGGCCGTGAGTACTGCGACGCCAGGAAGCCGCGCTGCTGGGAATGCCCGCTGCGCGACCGCTGCGACTACCCGGCGAAGACACCGAAACCGAAGTGAGCGTGCCGGCACGGCGGCGGCTGGCGTTGGCTGTGCGCCGCTCCCCCTACGACGGTGAGATCGTCCGCCTGGCGTGGCCGGCGCTGGGTGCTCTCGCCGCCGATCCGCTGGTGTCCCTGGTGGACCTGGCCTACGTCGGCCGGCTCGGTACGACGGAACTCGCTGCGGTGGCGGTGGCGGCGGCGGTCTTCGGCGTGGCATTCGCCGCCTTCAACTTCCTCTCCTACGGGACCACCACGCTGGTGGCGGTGGCGATGGCCCGCGGCGACGCCCCGGCGGCGGGCCGGGTGGCCACGACGTCGATCCTGGCGGGGCTGGCCCTGGGCGCCATCGCCATGGTGCTCCTCATCACCTTCCCCTTCCCCCTCCTCAAGGCCCTCGGAGCCGGCGACGAGCTCCTCGACCCCGCCACCACCTACCTGCGCATCCGTGCCCTGGCGCTGCCGGCGCTCCCGTTCATCACGGCACTGCACGGCGTCTTCCGCGGCCTGCAGAACACACGGACGCCGTTCCTGGTGGCGGGGGGACTCAGCCTGGTGAACCTGGTGCTGGACCCCATCCTGATCTTCGGCCTGGGCATGGGTCTGGCGGGTGCCGCCTGGGCGACGGTGGCGGCTCAGGTCTCGGGAGCGGTTGCCTTCGCCCTGGCCCTGCGCCTGGTGGTGCGCTCCGGGCAGATGCCGCTGGCCCGTCCCGGGATGGCGGAGGCAATCGCCATGGGATCGGCGGGCCGCAGCCTCATCCTGCGCACCATGAGCCTGCTTGCCTTCTTCACCGGAACCACCGCGGTGGCGGCCCGCCTCGGCACGGTGCCGGTGGCGGCCCATCAGGTCGCCGCCCAGGTGTTCCTCTTCCTCAGCCTGGTGCTCGACGCCGTCGCCATCACCGCCCAGGCGATGGTGGGGCGGGCGGTGGGGGAGGCCGACCGGGTCGCCCTGGTGGCTCAGGTGGATCGGCTGCTGGCGTTGGGCACAGGAGCCGGCGCCGCCATCGCCGCGACCCTGGTCCTGGCGGCGCCGCTGATACCCCTGGTGTTCACCGACGATCAGGCCGTCGTCGACGCCATCCGCGGCGTCCTCCCGCAACTGGCCCTGGTGCAGCTCATCGGCGGCGCCGTCTTTGCCTGGGACGGGATCGTCATCGGCGCAACCGACTTCACCTACGCCATGAAGGCCACGGTGATCCCCTCGGTGATCGCCGGCGCCGCCCTGCTGGCGGCCTACCGCCTCGGGACCACCCTCAACGGGGTGTGGTGGGTGGTGGTGGCGCTGATGGTCCTGCGTGCCGGCATGTTGGCCCGGTGGCACGGTCGGCTGGTCTAGTGGCGCCGCGGCGCGGCGTATTCAGTATCCAGTAGCCAGTATCTACTCAGCCTGGGTCGGGGGCCTCGCCGGCGACGACCGGCTGGTAGGGCGTGGTCTCGGGAGTGCTGTAGTGGACCAGGTCCTTGCCCATCGTCTCGGGGAGTTGCATCACCAGCCACGCCGAGACGAGGAGTCCGCCGCCGAGGATGGCGACGGTGCGCGACAGCCCGAACGAGTCCACCACGAGTGCGCCGATGGCGAAGCCGAGGATCGCTCCGATGATAGCGACGTTGGTGATGAGGCCGGCGGCGCCTGCCCGGATGCGGGTGGGGAAGAGCTCGCTGCGCTGCGCCCCGAACGCCGGGGTCAACATGGCTGCCCCCAGCGTTCCCAGGAAGATGGAGAAGCCCACCAGTACCGGCGCCGTCGAGAAGTAGAAGCCGAGGCCGCCGACAAGGCCGACGAGCAGGGCGATGACAATGGTGATGCGGCGCCCGATGCTGTCGGCGAGGCGGCCACCCACGAAGACGCCGAACGTGCCCAGGCCTGAGGCGACCACGATGGTGAGGGTGGTGCTGAGCGAAGTCCACTCCAGACCGTTGATCATCCGCTCCAGCACGAAGTCGAACGCCGGGGCGGCGTAGATGGCGACGAAGAACGAGATGCCGGCCAGGATCCAGAAGTAGCGCCCGCCTTCGGAGGCCATGACCTCCTGGTAGGTGACACGGCCCGAGGGACGGACGAAGGCACGGGACTCGGTGAGGTACTTGTTGAGAAGGGGAAGGACCAGCAGCCCGAGGGCGGTGAGCCCGAAGAGGATGCGCCACGTGTCCGGCCCCCACTCGGCCATGGGGAGGATGAGCAGCCCGAAGCCGGCGCCGACCGACCCGAAGAAGGCGTAGACGCCGATGCCCAGAGCGCGCTGCGACGCGGTGATCTCCTCGGCGAGGTAGACCACGGCCAGAGCCGCCACCGCCACCACACCGATCCGGGTGAGGGACTGGGCGACCGTGTAGACCACCACGTTGGGAACCAGTCCGGTGAGCAGGTTGCCTACCGGGATGAGGGCGAAGGCGTACAGGAACGGGTCGCGGCGCCCGGTGCGGTCTGCGGTGAAGGCGAACACGATGCCCAGCAGCGAGGCCGCCCGGGTGATGCCGAAGATCCAGAACATCCCCGACTCGCCGATGTCGAGGGCGTTGCGGGCGAAGGGGAGGGTGTGCGAGATGGTGGCAGCGCCGTATCCGGACACGAGCGCCACCAGCCCCATGAGGAAGAGGGCGCGGCGGTCCCGCACAGTGAAGCCGCCCGATCGGCCGCGGTTGGTCGTCACGTGATCTCCTTGTCCGCCCTGCCCCAAGCAGGCACTAGGTCCCAGCGACCCACGGGGAGATTACCGCCATCCGGTTCAGATTCGGTGGACCCGGAGTCGGCCCGGTACCGCGGCGCGTCTGGGACCATGGGGCCGTGAAGAGGATGGTGACTTGGACAATGTGACGCTGGCAGCGGCGGTGTTCGCCGGGGCGGCGTCGTTCCTGTCGCCCTGCGTCCTCCCGATGGTTCCTGCCTACATCGGGCTGATGTCGGGCTACTCGGCCACCGAGATGGAGGCGGGCGACGTCTCGCTGGGCAGGGTGGTGGGGACCACGAGTTTGTTCGTCGCCGGGTTCAGCCTGGTGTTCGTCGTCCTGCTGGGAGGAGCCGCCACCGCCATCGGCCAGGCGCTGCGCAGCCCGGTGTTCACCACCATCTCCGGGGTGATCATCATCCTCATGGGCCTCTTCATCGCCGTCACCACCATCTGGCACCCGACGGTGCTGATGCCGCTGATGCGGGACCGCCGCTTCCTGGTCCGTCCCGACTCGTTCGGCCCGGCGGGGCCGGTGGTGATGGGGGCTGCGTTCGCCTTCGGGTGGACGCCGTGCATCGGGCCCTTCCTCAGCGCGGCGCTCGCCCTTGCCGCCAACACCGAGACGACCGGGCGGGCCATGCTGGTGCTGGCGTTCTACTCGCTGGGGCTGGGGATCCCCTTCCTGGTGGCCGCGGTGGCCGTCGCCGGCGCCTACTCCCGCTTCGACGGCCTGAAACGTTTCGTGCGCCCCATCTCGGTGATCTCGGGCCTGATCATGGTCGGCTTCGGAGTGCTGCTCATAACCGGCGACGTGTACACCCTCAACAACTGGTTCTACGAGCGCCTCAAGTCCATCGGCCTCGACGGCCTCGCCGAGGTGTGAGCATGCTTACCCTCCTGTGGTCATGGATGTTGCCCGGCTAGACGCCGTCCCCGACCGGGACCGGTTCGCGGTCCTCGCCGCTCACCACACGGTGGTGCCGGTGTCGGTGGAGGTGCTCGCCGACCGGGACACGCCGGTGTCGGTGTTCGAGAGCATGGTCGGCCAGGGCGACGGGTTCCTGCTCGAGTCGGTCGAGGGCGGCGAGACCTGGGCCCGCTGGTCGTTCGCCGGTTGGGACCCGCACTTCACGCTGATCTCCCGTGACGGAGTGGTCACCGCCATCGGCGCCGAGGCCCCCGACCTGCCCGAGGGCGACCCGCTCACGGTGCTGGAGGCGGTGCTGGCCCGCTACCGCACCCCGGATCCGGGCGAGCTGGGGATGGGCGACGTCCCGCCGCTGTTCGCCGGGGCCGTCGGCTATCTCGCCTACGACGTGGTCCGCTACGTCGAGCGGCTCCCCGACCGGCCCACCGATGACCGTGGGCTGCCCGAGATGATGTGGCAGTTCTTCTCGTCGCTGGCCGTGGTCGACCGCTTCCGCCAGACGGTCCGCCTGGTCCGCAACGTGTTCGTCGACCCCGCCGCCGGGCCGGGGGCCGCCTCGGCCGCCTACGACGCCGCGGTGGCCGACCTGGCCGCGGCCGTGGACCGTCTCGGGATGCGCCGGGAGCGGCCCCGCGTCTCCCGTCCCGGTTTCACGGCCGCACCGGAAGTCACCGCCAACATGACCCGGGAGGAGTACGAGAAGGCGGTGGTGCGCTCCGTCGAGTACATACGCGCCGGCGACGCCTTCCAGATCGTCCCCTCGGTGCGCTTCGAGACGGCGCTCGGCGTCGACCCGTTCGCCGTGTACCGCGCCCTGCGCCTGGTCAACCCTTCCCCGTTCATGTACTTCCTCCGCCACGGTGACATGGCCGTCGCCGGCTGCTCGCCGGAGTTGATGTCCCGCGCCCGTGACGGGGTGGCCACCAGCCGCCCCATCGCCGGGACCCGGCGCCGCGGCGCCTCCGCCGCCGAGGACCTCGCCCTGGAGGAGGAGCTGCTCGCCGACCCCAAGGAACGCGCCGAGCACGTCATGCTGGTCGACCTTGCTCGCAACGACCTGGGCCGGGTGTGCCGTTTCGGCACGGTCACCGTGGACGAGTTGATGGTGGTGGAGCGCTACTCGCACGTGATGCACATCGTCACCGGGGTGTCGGGGACGCTTCGCTCCGGCCTGGGCCCGGTCGACGTGCTGCGGGCCACCTTCCCTCACGGCACCGTGTCGGGCGCGCCCAAGGTGCGGGCCATGGAGATCATCGACGAGCTGGAGACCACCGCCCGCGGCCCCTACGCCGGCGCCGTCGGCTACATCGACTTCTCCGGCAACCTCGACACCGCCATCGGGCTGCGCACCATGATCTCGCGAGGTGACCGGGCCTGGGTGCAGGCCGGCGCCGGTGTCGTCGCCGACAGCGACCCGGCCCGGGAGTACGAAGAGTGCCTCACCAAGGCGGCGGCGGTGCTCACCGCCATCGCCGCCGCCCATGAGGTGGAGGTGGAGGATGGCTGAGCGCGGCGGCGCCCCGGACTTCGGCGACGTCACCGGGGAGTACCTGGCGCTTCACCGCGAGGCCGGTGTGGTCACCGGGTGGCACGAGCTGGTGTGGGTGCGAGGCCCGGACACGGTGCGCTTCCTCGACGGGCTCATCAGCCAGGCCGTGGAGCCGATGGCGCCCGGTGAGGTGCGCCGCTCGCTACTGCTGGCGCCGCAGGGGAAGCTGCGGGCGCCGCTGGCCGTGCTGCGCGGGGAGCGGGAGGTGGGATTGCTCACCGACCCCGGTTGCGGTCAGCGGGTGGTCGACGACCTCACCCGGTTCAAGGTCCGTGTCGACGTGGCCATCGCCGCCGACGAGGCCCCGGTGGCCGGTGCGTGGGGACCGGAGGCGGCCGCCCTCGCCGACAAGATCGTCGGCGCCGCCCCCGACCCCGGGGCCTGGCTGCGCCACGGCGACACCGTGATCGCCGCGGTGCCGTTCGCCCGGGTGGCACTACCTCGCATCGTGGTCGCCGGCCCGGGAGCCGCCGCACTCGTCGCCGAAGGGCCCCGAGCCGGGAGGCTGGCGGCGGACGCGGTGCGCATCGAGGCAGGCGAGCCCCTGATGGACGTCGATGTCGACGAGAGGACCATCCCCGCCGAGGCGGGGATGGTGGAAGGGGCTGTCGCCTTCGACAAGGGCTGCTACCTGGGCCAGGAGTTGGTGGCCCGCATCGATTCCCGCGGGCACGTCAACCGGCACCTGCGCGGCCTCAAGATCCACCACAACACCCTGCCCCCGCCCGGCGCCGACGTGCTCGCCGAGGGGCGGGACGGCTCGGCCGGGACGGTGACGTCCGTGGCCGAGTCACTCGACCTGCGGGCGCCGGTGGCGCTGGCCCTGGTGCGGAGGGAGGTGGAGCCCGGCGCCGAGGTGACGCTCTCCTGGCCGGGAGGATCAGTGGCGGCGCAGGTTCGGGAGCTCCCCCTGGACGACTTCACATGAGACGCCGCGGCGCCGCGCTGGCGGTCACGCTGCTCCTCGCCGGGTGCAGCCCCTCCACCGAAGGGCTCCACGGCGCCGAGCTCTACGAGCAGGTGTGTGCCGCCTGCCACCGGTCCGACGGCAGCGGCAACGCCGGGCCCGCCATCGGGCCCGGCTCGGGTTCGGTGGGACTCAGCGACGAGCAACTAGCCGGAGTCATCACGGTAGGCCCCGGCGCCATGCCCGCCTTCAGCCGTCTCACCGACGAGCAGGTGGAGAGCCTGGTCGCCCACATCCGGACGCTGCAGTCACCGTGATCCTCGACGAGATCCTCCAGGCCACCCGGGCACGAATCGCCGCCCTCCCTCCCCAGCCGGACCTGGAGGCGGCGGCCGCGGCGGCGCCGCCGGTGCGGGACTTCGCCGCCGCCCTGACCGTCCCGGGGCTGTCGGTGATCGCCGAGATCAAGCGCCGCTCGCCCTCGGCCGGTCCCATCGCCCCCGGGCTCGACCCCGCCGTCCAGGCCGCCGAGTACGTCGCCGGGGGGGCGGCAGCCGTCTCGGTGCTCACCGAACCCGACTTCTTCGACGGGTCCCCCGAGGACCTGCGCCGGGTGCGGGCCGCCGTCGCCGTGCCGGTGCTGCGCAAGGACTTCATCCTCGACCGGCGCCAGATACTCGAAGCCCGCGCCCTCGGAGCCGACGCCGTCCTGCTCATCGTCGCCGCCCTCGACAGGGCAGCCCTCACCGACCTGCACGCCGCCGCCGCCGATGTGGGCCTGGCGGCGCTGGTGGAGGCCCACACCGCCACCGAAGCGGAGACGGCGCTGGAGGCGGGCGCCACCGTGGTCGGGATCAACAACCGCGACCTCACAGACTTCCGCACCGACCTCGGCGTCGCCGAACAGCTGGCGCCGCTCCTCGAGGGGGCGGCGGTGATCGTCGCCGAGAGCGGGGTCTCCGACCCGGCGGGCGCCGCTCGCATGGCCGCCGCCGGCTACGACGCCATCCTCGTCGGCGAGGCGCTGGTGCGCGCTGCCGACCCCGCCGCGCTACTCGCCGCGCTGCGGGGCACCCGATGACCTGGGTGAAGGTCTGCGGCTTGTCGCACCAGCGCGAGGTGGCGGCGGCGGTCGCCGCCGGCGCCGACGCCGTCGGGTTCGTCGCCTATGCCGGCTCGCCCCGGTACATCTCCCTGGAGAAGGTCGCCGCCCTCGCCGCCGGCGTCCCGGCTCTCACCGTCCTGCTCACCGTTGACCTGCCCGCAGGGGAAGTGATGGATGCCGTCGACGCCACCGGTGTCACCGCGGTGCAGCCCTACGGGGACGGGTCCGCCGAGGCAACGGCCGCGGTCCTGGCCCGGGGGCTCACCGTGCTCCGGCCGGTCAGGGCCTCTACAGGGATGGTGCTTCCCGCCGACGGGTCGATCCCCCTCGTCGACAGCCCGCACGACACCCTCCACGGGGGCACCGGCACCCGCTTCGACTGGACAATGGCGATGGCGCTGGAGGGTCGCTTCGTCCTCGCCGGCGGCCTCGGTCCGGGCAACGTCGCCGACGCCGTCGCCAGGGTGCGGCCCTGGGGAGTCGACGCCTCCAGCGGTCTGGAGCAGGCTCCGGGGGTGAAGGACCTCGGTAAGGTGGTCGCCTTCATCGAGGAGGCGAAGGCATCGTGACCATCAACCGACCGGACGAGAGGGGCCGGTTCGGTAGCTTCGGGGGACGCTTCGCCCCTGAGACCCTGATGCCCGCCCTCGACGAGTTGGAGCGGGCCTTCGAGGACGCTTGGGCCGACCCCGGCTTCCGGGACGAGTTGGCCACGCTGCTGGGCAGCTTCGTCGGCCGCCCCACCCCCGTGTTGCGGGCCCACAACCTCTCCTCCGAGCTGGGCATCGATCTGTGGCTGAAGCGCGAAGACCTGGCCCACACCGGGGCCCACAAGATCAACAACACGGTCGGCCAGGCACTCCTCGCCCGCCGCATGGGCAAGCCGCGCATCATCGCCGAGACCGGCGCCGGCCAGCACGGGGTGGCCACCGCCACCGCCAGTGCCCTCCTCGGCCTCGATTGTGTCGTCTACATGGGCGCCAAGGACGTGGAGCGGCAGGCGCTCAACGTGCAGCGGATGCATCTCCTCGGCGCCGAGGTGATCCCGGTGGAGCATGGGGCGGCGACACTCAAAGATGCCGTGTCCGAGGCGCTGCGGGACTGGGTGAGCAGCGTGGCGGACACCCACTACATCATCGGGTCGGTGGTGGGACCGCATCCCTTCCCCTACATCGTGCGCCAGTTCCAGAAGATCATCGGCGAGGAACTGCAAGCGCAGATGGGTGAAGAGTCGGGCCGTCCCGCCCCCGAGGTCATCGTCGCCTGCGTCGGCGGAGGGTCGAACTCGATGGGGATCTTCTTCCCGTGGGCCGGGAGCGGCGTCGACCTGGTCGGTGTCGAGGCCGGCGGGCTGGGCCTGGCCACCGGCCAGCACGGGGCCTCGCTGGTCGCCGGTTCCCCCGGCGTGCTCCACGGCGCCTACACCTACATGCTGCAGGATGGCGACGGCCAGGTCATCGAGGCACACTCCATCTCCGCCGGCCTCGATTACCCGGGGGTGGGACCGGAGCATTCCTGGTTCAAGGAGAGCGGCGTGGCCCGCTACGACTCCGTCACCGACGAGGAGGCAGTGGCTGCGCTGCACCACATGTCCCGTGTCGAGGGAGTCATCCCCGCGCTGGAGTCCTCCCACGCCCTCGCCTGGATCATGCGCGAGGCGGAGTCGCTGGCGGGCCGCACCGTCGTGCTGTGCCTGTCCGGCCGGGGCGACAAGGACCTGGGGATCGTGGAGGCAAAGGGTTGAAGGCCAGTATCCGGAATCCACTAGCCGGTATCCGGTATCCCGTGGGGCGGCCGGCGGCCGGGGGGATGGGGGCTCACCCGTGACCGACGGCCATGGGACCATCCGGGGGCTGTTTGCCGAGGCGAGAGCGGCGGGGCGGACCGTGCTGCTGCCGTACCTGACGGCGGGGCTGCCCGACCCCGAGTCGTCGCCGCCGCTGTTCGCCGCCATGGCCGACGCCGGAGCCGACGCCTTCGAGGTCGGGTTCCCCTACGCCGACCCGCTGATGGACGGGCCGGTGATCCACGCTGCCGGGCTCCAGGCGCTCGGGGCCGGTGCCGACTTCGACGCCTGTGTCGATGTCGTCGACAAGGTGGTGACCGCCACCGGGCTGCCCGTGCTGGTGATGACCTACGTGAACCCGGTACTTCGCCGCGGCCCGGACGCCTTCGCCGCCGCCATCGGCGCCGCCGGGGCATCGGGGTGGATCATCGCCGACCTTCCCGTCGACGAGTCAGCGCCTTTCGTGGCCGCCGGTCACGCCGCCGGACTGGGCACCGTGCTCTTCGCCGCCCCGACGACGGTGGGTGACCGTCTCGACGCCATCGTCACCGCCGACCCGGCGTTCGTCTACTGCGTCGCCCGCCTCGGCGTCACCGGCGAGGGGGCCGATCCCGGCGTCCAGCTCGCCTCACTCGCCGGCAGCCTGCGCCGGCGTACCGACATCCCACTCGTCGCCGGCGTCGGCATCTCCACGCCCGAGATGGCCCGTGAGGCACGCGACCATGTCGACGGTGTCATCGTCGGCACGGCACTGGTCCGCAGGGTTCTCGAAGCCGGGTCGCCCGAGGAGGCGGCCGGGAGCCTCCACACCGCGGTCGCCGATCTGGCCGCTGCCCTCCACGGCTGAGCCGCCGGAGAGTCTGGTACCGGGAGGGGGACTCGAACCCCCACGTCCTTGCGGACACCGGATTTTGAGTCCGGCGCGTCTACCGATTTCGCCATCCCGGCCTGAAGGCGACAGGCTAGCGGTAGGTGTGTCACTGCCGTCCGGAGCGGACGTATGATCGGAGACTATGCGTCGCATCGAGCGGAGGATCTTCGAGATCAACGACGAGATCGCAGCCCTGCGCCAGGCTGAGGAGCTGGCCGTTCAGGAACTCGGCTTCCACCGCCACCTCCACGACGACGCCACCCGGGACGCAGTGGCGAGCGACAACCCGATGGACCGCGCCGACGCCCGCGAGACCGCCCACGACGTCGCCCGCTTCGAGCGCCACATCACCCAGCTGCGTGCCCGCCGCCTCAAGCTGGAACAGCGGCGCTCCAAGCTACTCGCCAAGCTGTAGCCGCTTCATCTCCCCCCGGGCTTTGACGGGGGGAGTACCGCTGACGGAGGCTTTGCGGAGGCAGGGGGGAGGGGGGTCTTCTTCATCTCCCCCCGGGCTTTGACGGGGGGAGTACCCCTGCCGGAGGCTTTG
>CAZOGW010000008.1:0-44961 GCA_964579415.1 uncultured Acidimicrobiaceae bacterium
ACCCCCAATCCTGGAAACGCCAAGGACCCGAACGCGCCGCCGCCCTCTCACTCTGGCTCCACGCCACCACATGGAACTGGTACCTCACCACCCACCCCACCGGCAACACCTGCCCCACCCGACCCTGGTACCCCCACAAGACCACACCCAGCTTCCGCGACGCCCTCGCCGCCCTCCGCCGCCAACTCTGGACCCAACGAATAACAACCATGTCATTCCCCGACCCCGACAACACCAAAATCACCAACACCATCCTCGACACCCTCGCCTACGCCGCATGAACACACCCACAAGTGCGAAAGTCCACCCAAGGTTCTCCTATTTCAACGGCGGGAAATGGACCTAATCGCCACCTGTGAGACCCGAGTTTGGCGGGCGTAGGCCGGAATCCCTTAGTCGCCGACACTCGTCACCGGTACACCACACGCCTCGCCGACGCCGGCGCCGTTGCTTCCATCGGGACCGTTGGTGACGCTAAGACAACAGCCTCGCCGTGAACCGACGTGGCGCCCCGCACCCTCGCGAACGGGAAGTAACGCTGCGGGGCCACCACCCCGACGGGTCCCGCACCGCCACCGTCGAACCCTGCCGATCCGGCACCGTCTGTCAGGCCCACGAGGAGCAGGACCGCGCCAAACGACGTCCACCAAAGCATTGCTACACGTGAACATCCACAATGTGCTCCGGAGCCAGAGCTCATTCTTCAGGCTCTATTCTCGGCAACTCGAACAAGACTCCGACCGGGGCTCCCGCCTCGGAGCCGAGAAGTGACACGCCGTCAGCAATCTGCACGGCCCAGTCGGGGGTCGAGCCCGCGACAAGCGCCGCGACCCGGCCGAGTGCCTGGTCGAACATCACCTGGGTCGGGGCAGCCGAGGCGCGCAGACCAACGCCCGCCACCAACTCGCCGACGCAATAGCACTCGCCCGGCTCGGGCGTCGGCAGCCCGGCGAGGTCTGCAGCCCGCCAGCCCTGCCTAGGGGAGTATCCCCATGCGAACAAGCAACGACTGTTGGGCAGCGCAACCTCAACCTGAATCGTGCCGAAACTCAGCGAAGCAGGTCCGGAGGAGCCAAGAAGGTCACGGAGCTGGTGCGGGTCGGCGGGTCGAAAGGAGAAGGCATAGTCGTCATCCACGTAAGAGAGAAGGCCACGAATCGGTCGACCGGGGCTTCGCACTATGGAGATCGCCCTCTCGCTCATCGCGTGAAGCTCCAATGCACGACACGGTTCGTGTCGAGGTCGATTACTAGTTCCCATGTTCCCTGAGACCCCCGGAACGTCCCATCGCCAACCGTTCGCAAGTCCTCCCGGATCAGGAACCGGATCTGCAGCACGGATGATCTCCCGAAGTGTCAGGGGAGAGTCCATGTATGGCCGTGACGGCAGATCCGCCTTGGTCACATCGTAGAGGTGTCCAGCGACAGTTCCACTGAACGTCAGATTGTCGTAGTCGATCGCATCTGCAACCTGTCCTGGGCGAAGTGCCCCGCTTGGAGTGACTCCTCACCGCGGGCGTCGTACGACAATCTGCGGGTAGTTGGGCAGCGTCGCCCGGTTCTGGTTGAAGAACCCGCCACCGGGCCCGGCGGACTCTTCGAGGAAGGGTGATGATTCCGAATCCAGTTCAACTGCAGCTGCGCTCCCGGCGTCGCGGGAGCGTCGGCACTGTTGTAGGACGCGCTCGGCGCCTATGCCGAAGTCAGGAAAGCGCGGGCAGGTCGAGTGGACGGACTCGCCTCATCGCCGCGGCTGGCAGTCGCCCGGGCCTGGAGCGCTCCCGCCGCCGCTGACTTGTAGCCTCCTCGGAAACGACCGAGGAGCGGCAGCCATGATCGATCTGACCGTCGATGCACAGGGCATGGAATCGGCGGTGCGGCGAGCCTCCGAGCGGGGCATCGTCGTGCCCACATTCGCCCAGATGCGTGACCCGTCACTGGTCGACGCCGGCACACTCGGCTCGCTGCGGGACGTGGGCCTGTGGGACCTCGACCCGCGCAACCTGTTCCGCATCACCTGGCACAACGAGCCGGTGGCGCACGGGGGCGGTTTCGGGTCGGTGAACGTGGTGGAACTGCCGCCGGAGCTGACCGGGGTGGATGCCCGCATCCTGGTTCTGGTGGGCAAGTGGTTCCCCACCGGAGCACACAAGGTGGGGGCAGCGTTCGGGTGCCTGGTGCCCCGCCTGGTCACCGGGCAGTTCGACCCGTCCCGGCAAAAGGCGGTGTGGCCCTCGACCGGCAACTACTGCCGGGGCGGCGCCTACGACTCGGCGCTTCTCGGTTGCGAGTCCATCGCCATCCTCCCCGAGGGGATGAGCCGGGAGCGCTTCGAGTGGCTGGAAGGGGTGGCCGGGGAGATCATCCGGACGCCGGGCTCGGAGTCGAACGTCAAGGAGATCTTCGACAAGTGCAACGAACTGCGGGCGTCGGGCGAGGACCTGATGATCTTCAACCAGTTCGACGAGCCAGGGAACTACCTGTGGCACTACGCCGTCACCGGCCCCGCCATGGCCGAGGCGGTGGAGGCGGCGCTGGGACCGCGGGACCGCTTCGCCGGGGTGGCGCTCACCACCGGGTCGGCAGGCACCATAGGATCGGGCGATTACCTCAAACAGGCATACCCCACGTCGCTGGTCGCCGCCGGGGAAGCGGTGCAGTGCCCCACCATGCTCTACAACGGGTTCGGGGAGCACCGCATCGAAGGCATCGGCGACAAGCACATCCCCTGGGTGCACAACTTCCGCAACACCGACGTGGTGGTCGGGCTCGACGACGAGGCCACCGTCTCGCTGATCCGCCTCTTCAACGAGCCGGCCGGTGTCGAGTACCTGGTCGACCAGGGCGTCAAGCCCGACCTGGCATCCCAACTCCCGCTGCTCGGCATCTCCGGGGTGGCCAACATGCTGGCGGCGGTGAAGCTGGCGAGGTATTTCGAGCTGACCGGCCGGGACGTTGTGGTCACCGTGGGCACCGACTCGATGGAGATGTACCGCAGCCGCCTGACCGAGATGAACGCCACCCGTGGCGAGCTGACCCGAGAGCAATCGGCAGCGACCCTGGCCCGCCACCTGCACGGCGCCGCCACCGACCACGTCCACGACCTGGGGTACCGGGACCGCAAGCGGATCCACAACCTCAAGTATTACACCTGGGTCGAGCAGCAGGGCAAGACCCACGAAGAACTCCAGGCGCAGTGGTACGACCCCGACTACTGGACCGCCATCCAGGCCCAGGAGGACCCGATCGACGACCTCATCGACGCCTTCAACGCCGCGGTGGCGGCGGTGTGATCAGGAGGCCAGCGGCCAGTGGACAACCGTGAGTGTCTCCTCGGGGGGAGTCTCCGGCGGGCTCAGGTACTCCTCCCACATCAGGTCCTGGCTGAGCACGCCGCCGTGGCTCTCCACGTGGACCCGGATCGCCTCGTAGGCGTCGGGCAGCGACATGTAGGGGCCGACGTGCATGGTCCACGCCTCGGTCCCGCCGGGCAGCTCAGCCGCCTCGACGCCGCCGCCGCCCTCGACGGGTGACGGCACCACAAACCCGGCCAGCACGTCGAATTCGCCGTCGCCCAGGATGTCGTAGAGGGCGAAGGCGGGACCCTGGGTCTCGACGTCCTCGTCGGCGAGCTGCTTCATGACCGCGCCGAACGCCTCACCGATCTTTCCCGCGATCTCCTCAGCGCTGGAAACCCTGAACCTGATGCCGGCGGCGGGCCGCGGCGCCGCATCTTCGATGGCTACCCGGTAGCTCATGATCCGTCCTTTCGTAAGTCTCCATCGAAAGTATGCCGCGAGCGACCGACTCCGCCAGGGTCTTCCGGCACATCGAGACCCCGGGGGTAAGCGGTCATGCGCAGATGGGCGGACCCCGATAGGTCATCTGCCCCGGCCGCAGGAACCGCCGTGCCAAGGGCGGGCTCTCGGGGTCGATGTGGTGCTCGAAGAGGTGTATGGCGATGTGGTGATGGAACCAGCACAAGGTGACGAGATTGGAAGGATCGTGGTCGCCCAGGCGGGCGTAGGGGTGGATGTGGTGGGGTTCCAGCCGGTAGCGGGACCGGCACCCGGCCATGACGCAACCTCCGTCGCGGTGCAGCACGAAGGCGCGCACCGCGGGAGGGATACGACGGCTGTTGCGGGAGGCCCGCACCGGGTTGCCCAGCTCGTCGAGAGCGACGATCCCGACGGTACCGCCGCAGAGGATGCGCTGCAGCGCTCCCGGCCCCACCCTGGGCCCGGCGGCGACTGCTGCCCCGACCTCGCCGGAGGTCGCCTCGGCTCGGGCGGCGTCGACGAAGATCGTGATCCCGCCCAGGCCGCCGGAACCGGTCGAGCCGGTGACGGTGTCGGCCGCGGCGCCGTGCCGGTCAGCCCGGGTGCCCTCGCCGTCGAGCGAGTCCATGGCGAGTGTGGTGAGGGCGTCGACCAGCCTCTTCCCCAGGTCGGGGCGAAGCGGTCCGAGGCCGCGGGTCAGCTCGTCGCCGCGCGCCTCGAGCGCCTTGGCGATAACCGCCCCGTCCACGGCCGTCGCCAGGCCGGAGATGCGCCAGGCCGTGTTGTCCATGGTGGGCTCGATCTTGAGGAACCTCTTGCGGGCTGCCTGCTTCTCGTCGGTGCGGGTGACCCGCCTCACCGCGGCGACCTGGCGCCGGACACCGGCGAGGTCGCGGTGGCGGCTCTCGGCGACATCGTCATCCGTGCCGCCGGCGGCCATCAGCGCCACCGTGGCCACCGAGCGATCGAAGGTATCGTCACCGCTCGACATCCGGACGCACACCTCGTCGTCCCCCGACCAGTGACGGGCCATGGCCATCATGTCCCGGGCGGTGGCGGGGGCGACGTCGACCTCGGCGGCCACCCACTCCTCGATGGAACGGAACCGGTCGGCCCGTTCGGCGTGGCGCCGCTCCGCCCAATTGAGGATCTCCATCTGCCGGGCGCGGATGCGAGCGATCTCGCGCTCACATTCGACGAGGGCGTCACGGGCGACATCGAGCTCGGCCCAGCGGTTCCACCGGTTGCGAGGCGGTTCTTCCCACTCTACAGCGAACATAAGTTCGATGATACCAGCCGCGACTGACATTTCTCGACGATGCCGCAAAGATTTCTCGCTCTATCGCGACCTCACCAGGGGACCACGAACAACGCCGGAGCCATCGGAGGATCGCGCTGCACGACAGCGCCGGGCTCGACGACGGCAACCGTGGGGGCGAAGAAGTGGCCGGGGCCTTCAAGTGCTCTCCCGCCGGTGACGATGGTTGCCCCTCCCCCGATGGCGGCTGCGATCAGTGTCTCGGCACGGGCGAGGCGCTCGGCGGTGAGGAGCGGGCCGACGTCGGTCTCCTCGTCGCCGGCCGGGCCGACGCGCAGCGATCCGACCGCGGCGCCCAGGGCGGCCGCCGCCTCGTCGAGGCGATCCGCAAGCACGTGCACGGCACCGGCGGCGGCGTGGTCCTGGCCGGCGTTGGCGAAGGCTTCCCACACCAGGCGCGGGCCGATGTCGGCGAAATCGCCGTCGGCGGCTATCCGGGGAGGCGGGCGGCGGGTGACTTCGAGGCGGGTACGCCCGGCACCCGCCACGGCCACGACGCGGCCGCCCACCTCGGCGGACCCCGAGAACAGGACCAGTTCGACACCGGGGTGCGCAGCCAGGGGTTGGCCCGCCTCGGCGCCGCGACCCGTCACCACGTTGACGACACCAGGCGGCACCCCGGCGGTCACGGCCAGCTCCGCCAGCACCAGCGTCGACAGCGGCGTCTCCTCGGCCGGTTTGAGCACAACGCAGCGCCCGGCGGCCAGCGCCTCGCCGATCCCGGCGGCGGCAAAGCGCAGCGGGAACGTCGACGCGGTGATGGCGGCCCACACCCCCGGCTCGCCCGATACCGCCGTGGCGGCTGCCTCGGCGAAAGCGTCGGCGGCGGCGATCACCTCGGCGCGTGCCTGGCGAGCCGGCTTGCCGCCGGCGCGCACCTCCAGCGACGCCAGCCGCCCCGCCCCGGAGCGCACCCGCTCCGCCAGTTGCACCAGCACCTGGGAGCGCCGTTCCGGTGAAGTCTGGGCCCACCGTTCCGCACGGGCCTGGGCGGCGGCGACGGCCGTCTCGACCTGGGAGGGACCGCAGCGGCTCACGGCCGCGATCTCCGCCCCGGTGGACGGGTCGCCGAGGATCGTGGTTCCGATGGACGACGGTTCCGGTTCCCCGCCGATGAATGCACCGTATCTGTGGAGCATCTGACTCCTCTTTGCGGTCTAGTAACGATTCTGTCGCAAATTCGACGCCAAAATGGCTAATGGGCCGATCGACCTAGGAATTTCTCGTAAGGCTTCCGGTGTTGAAGTGTCTTACCTCTAGAACTTCTCAAATTGCTCTGAAAGGCGGTCAGAGATGAACAGTGCAACCTCCATCGCAGCCACACGCATCGGCCGGGCGCAGCGTAGGCCCCGTACCCACGGAGTAGGCCGGGTGTGCACCCACTACGGGTGTGGCGTGGTGCTCTCCCGGTACAACGACGCTCCCACCTGTCGCACCCACACCAGCTTCCGCAGGCCACGCGTCCGCGGCGTCAAGACCTGAACCCAGATCTCCGTGGGGCTCGAGGACTCTCTCTCCCCCGCCTGGACGTGCCAAACCGGTTGCCGCGTCCCGGCGGGGTCCTCGAGTGACCGATCCGAAGCGGGCGCAATGATGCGCCCGCTTCTTGCATTGGCAGGCTCCGCACTGCTCGGCCCAGGTCAGGCACCGTCGAGTTGGGCGATCATCCGCTTCAGGGCTACCAGCCGGTAAGAGACCTCGATCAGTTCCGCCAACTCCTCCACGTCGACCGGTGCCGCCTCGACGTCCAGCGCCAGCCACCCTCCCGGGCCCCAGTACGGCGGAGAGTAGAACCGCGGGTCCTGCAACAGCGCCTGCCGCTCCTCGTCGTCGGGCTTGAAGATGACGCCGTAAGGCCGCTCCTCCGTCCCGGCGAACACGGCGAAGATCTTCTTCCCGGCTCGAAACGTCGGCCTACCCCACGCCTCCACCTCCGCCGCCTCGGGGAACCCCAGGCAGATCCCGCGCAACTCCGCCAGCCACGGGTCGCCCTCTTCGTACATGCGGGGATGGGACATGAGCTGCTTCAGTTCCCAAAGGTTTCGATCAGCAGTGGCACGTCCGGGCCTAGTGGGTAGAGGATCGGGCTGGTACAGCCGGCGGCGATGTACTCGCCGACCTTCTCGACACACTCGGCGGGGGTGCCGGCGGCGCAGATCATCTGCACGATGTCGTCGGGCACCAGGCGGGCCGCGGCGACGAGCTGGTCGCGGGTGGCGGGCCAGGTGACGGTGCGGTGGATGTCGTCGAGCAGCGACTCGGGGACGCCGGAGGCCTTCATGATGTGGGGCTGCTGGCCGAGGTACTGGGTCACCAGCATGCGGGCGGCGTCGAGGGCCGTCGCCCGGTCGGCGTCCATGGAGCACACGATGAGCTGGGGGCGGTCGACGTCGTCGAGCGAACGTCCGGCGCGGGCGGCCCCCATCTCCAGGTGGCGCAGCGCTTGGACGTTGTAGGCAGGCGACACCAGGTAGTTGAGCACCACACCGTCGGCGATCTCGCCGGTGAGCTCCATCATCTTCATGCCGGTGGCGCCGATGTAGATGGGGACATCTTTGGGGCCGCGCTCGTTGTGCACGTAGTCGATCTCGACGCCGTCGAGGTGGACGTGCTCGCCGTCGAAGGTCACGGTCTCCCCGGCGAGGAGGGCCCGTACCACGGTGACGACCTCCCGCATCGCCTGGAGGGGGCGGCGCCGCTCGATGCCGACCTTGGCGGCGAGCGGGTCCCACCAGGCGCCGAGACCGAGGATGATGCGGCCCGGGGCCAGGTCGTCAAGGGTGGCGAAAGTCGAGGCGAGCCGGGCCGGGTTACGTGACCAGATGTCGACGACACCGGCGCCCACCTTGATGTGCTCGGTGGTGGCGGCGAAGGCCGCCATCGGAATGGTGGCGTCGCGGACCAGCCTGGAGTCGGCCTGCCACACCGCCTCGAATCCGGCCTGCTCCGCCAGGCGCACGTGGCCGATGCCCTCGGTGATGCCGTGGGCGTCCTGCAGGTAGAGGGCGGGTCGGTCATAACTTGGCATGGAGCCTCCTCTCCTGCTCGCCGGCTTTGGCCCTGACCTCGTCGGGGTCGACGCGGGTGGCGCGCCCGTCCTCGAACACCACCTCGCCGCCCACCACCACCTGGAGGGGGCGGACCCCGGGGGTGAACGCCAGCCGCCAGGGGTCAATCGGGTCGTAGGACCAGGTCACCTGGTCGTCTCGCGCCGCCGGGACCAGGTCCCAGCCGGTCGCCAGCCAGGACCATGCCGTCTCCGGTGTGGCGGTGACGTCCCCGCTCCGCTGCATCAGGTAGGCGGTGCGGAAGCTGTCCAACATGTCTCCCCCGATGCCGTCGGTGCCCAACGCCACCGGGTTGGCGAAGCGGGCGGGGGCGGCGTAGCCGACGCCGTTGTTGAGGTTGGAGGCGGGGTTGTGGGCGATGGTCCCCCGCAAGCCGTGGTCGGTGGGCAGGTGGACGCAGTGCGCCAGCACCCAGCGGTCGGCGGTTAGCCCGGCCAGCCGCTGCGCCGCGGCGGCATCCTCGGGGCCCTCGGCGACGTGGACGTGGCAGCCGACGCCGTGCTCATCGGCCAGGGCGGCCGCAGCCTGCAGTGTCTCGTCGGAGCAGGTGAAGGCGGCGTGGATCCCCACCATCCCCGATCCGCCCCCGGCGAGGAAGCGGGCGTTCTCCTCCAGGCCGCGGCGGGCGCCTTCGGACCCGTGGCGGTCGGTGACTCCGTAGCCGGCCACCACCCGGATACCGACTTGGGCGCAGGCGTCGGCGATGACCGACAGGCTGCCCTCGATGGCGTTGGGCGACTCGTGGTGGTCGACGATGGCGGTAGTGCCGGCCTCCAGGGCCTCCAGCGCTCCCAGCATCGCCGACCAGCGGATCATCTCCCGGTCGAGAGCGGCGTCGAGCCGCCACCACACCTGCTCGAGGATCTCGCGGAACGAACCCGGCGTCACCGGCGGCGCCGGCATTCCCCGGGCCAGCGTCGAGTAGAGATGGTGGTGGGCGCACACCAGCCCGGGCGTCGTCGCGCTCACGGGCAGTATCCAGTACCGGGCATGTGGAAGGGACCCGGCATCAGACCTGGAGTGGCTGATGAACGCGCAGCGGCAACCGCGTCCTCCACTGCCCATCGACCTGTCGGAACACTTCCGCCACCGCACCCGCCGTGGGAACCAGGCCGATCTCGCCGACACCCTTGATGCCGTAGGGGGCGCCGGGTTGGGGTGACTCGACGAGGATGACGTCGACGGGGGGCATGTCCTTGGCGCGCAGGATGCCCAGGCTGCGCAGGGTCATGTTGGTGGGGCGGGCGTCGTCGTCGGTGGGGAACTCCTCGGTGAGGGCGTAGCCGAGGCCCATGTGGATGGCGCCCTCGATCTGCCCCTCGCACAGCAGCGGGTTGACGGCGCGGCCGACGTCGTGGGCGGCGACCACCTTCTCGATGGCGCCGGTTACAGGGTCGGCGATCACAAGCTGGGCGGCGTACCCGAAAGTGGAGTGGATGACGGGGTTCTCCAGGCCCTCCGAGAGCGAGTTGGTCCAGTCGACCCGGTACTCGCCGCGGTACTCGACGCCGGGGCGCATCCCGTCTGCCCGGGCCGCCCGGCAGGCGTCGGCGACGGCGCCGGCGCCCATCAGGGTGCCCCGGGAACCGGTGGTCTGCCCGGCCCCGAGCTCACGGGTGGTGTCGACGACGATCCGCACCCGGGACGGGTCGACGCCGAGTTCCTCTACCGCCACCTGGAGGGCGACGGTGTGGACGCCCTGTCCCATCTCGGTCCAGCAGTGCCGCACCTCCACCCCGCCGTCTCCGTCGAGGCGGACGGTGGCGCCGGCGACCTCCTTGAAGCCGTTGCCCAGGCCGGAGTTCTTCATGCCCAGTCCGAGGCCGACCGCCTTGCCGGCGGCGATGGCCTGGTCGTAGGCCGGCTTGACCGCCTCCAGGCACTGGGCGACGCCGAGGCTGCCGCCGTCCATGATCTGCCCCGGCCCCCACACCGCCCCCGGGGTGACGATGTTGCGGCGCCGCATCTCCCAGCCGGAGATGCCGGAGGCGGCGGCGAGGCGGTCGATGACGCCCTCCATGGCGAACTGCGCCTGGTTGGCTCCGAAGCCGCGGAAGGCGCCGCATACCGGGTTGTTGGTGCGGGCGGCCACCGCCTCGACGTCGATGTTGGGAATCGTGTAGGGCCCGGAGGCGTGCCCGGCGGCGCGTTCCAGCACCTTCATCCCCACCGAGGCGTAGGGACCGGAGTCGCCGAGGAGCCGGGCCCTGAGGCCGGTGAGCCTGCCGTCGGCGTCGCATCCGGCCCACACTTCGATGCGGATGGGGTGACGCTTGGGATGCATCAGCAGCGACTGCTCCCGGGTGAGCGTGCACTTCACCGGCCGGCCAAGGATGTGGGCGGCGAGGGCGGTCTGAGCCTGATTGGAGAGGTCCTCCTTGCCGCCGAAGGCTCCACCGTTGGAGACCAGCTCGACGGTGACCTGGTCGGTGGCGACGCCGAGCACGGCGGCGATCTGGTCACGGTCGTCCCAGACTCCCTGCCCGCCCGAATAGACCATGAGCCCGCCGCCGTCCCGGGGCATCGCCAGCGTCGACTCCGGCTCGAGGAAGGCGTGCTCCACCCGCTGGGTCTCGAAGGTCTCGTGGACCGTGTGCGCCGAAGCGGCCAGAGCGGCGTCGACGTCGCCGCGGGCGTAGCGCGACACCGAGAGGACGTTGCCGTCGAGGCCCCAGACGGCGACTTCGTCGGAGCCGACCGCCGCCGCCGGGTCGGTGAACGGCGCCAGCACCCGGTACACGACCTCCACCAGGTCGGCGGCGTGGCGGGCGATCTGGACGGTCTCGGCAACGACAACCGCCACGACGTCGCCCATGTAGGAGGTGCGGCCTCCCTCGGGGATCATCACCGGCCAGTCCTGGTGGATCAGCCCCACCCGCAGGTCGCCGGGGACGTCGGCGGCGGTGAGGACCCGGACCACTCCGGGCACCGCCGCCGCGGCGGAGGTGTCGATGCGGACGATGTCGGCGCGAGCGTGGTCGGTGAGGCGGAGGGCGGCGTGGAGGAGGCCGGGCGGGCGCATGTCGTCGACGTAGCCCCGATCGCCGAGCGCCAACTCGACGGCCTCGTAGCGGGCGCCGGGCTTGCCGACGCCGCCGGGCAGCTCGACGGGGGCGACCTGGCCGGAGGCGAGCATCTCGACGGCGTCGAGGATCTTGGTGTAGCCGGTGCAGCGGCACAGGTGGGCGCCGAGGCGGGGGGCGGCGGCCTCGGCGGTGAGGTCGGAGCCCTTCTGGTCGAGCATGTTCTTGGTGCGGACCAGGATGCCGGGGGTGCAGAAGCCGCACTGCAGGGCGCCGGTGGCGGCGAAGGCCTCGGCGAGTCGGCGTCGCTCGCCGTCTTCGAAGCCCTCCAGCGTCGTCACCTCGCCGCCGGCGACCTTGTCGAGAGGTGTCTGGCAGGCAACCCGGGCCTTGCCGTCGACGAGGACGGTGCAGCAGCCGCACTGGCCCGACGGGGCGCAGCCGTCCTTGGGGGAGAGCACGTCGAGTTCCTCGCGCAGCGCAGCCAGCAGATGGGGGTGGTCGGGCCGCACCGCCACGGTGGCGCCGTTGAGAACGAACTCGATTGGCATGGGTGAAGGGTAGTCGCAGGGGCTGTCAGCCTCCGCGGAGCGGGGAGTACTTGGTACTTGGTATCCGCGACTACCAAGTACCAGGTACCTCCATGCTGCGAGTCAGTGCCGGCACTACCGCCGTCCCACTACTACCTTCATGAGTGTGATCGGGACACTCAAGAGAAGTGGCACAGGGTCCTTCACCGACGTCGACGGGCCGGTGCACTTCGTGGAGTACGGGGGCGATGGGCCGGTGATGCTGCTGGTGCACGGGCTGGGCGGGTCGCACCTGAACTGGGCGCTGGCGGCGCCCGACCTGGCCCGCAGCTTCGAGGTGGTGGCGATCGACCTTCCCGGTTTCGGCCTCTCCCCCCTGGAGGGGCGCACCGCCCGCATCGACGACCAGGCCTCGCTGGTGGCTCGGTTCGTCGCCGACCGTTTCCCCGGCCCGGTGGTGCTGGTGGGCAATTCGATGGGCGGCCTCATCGCCATGAAGGTGGCCGCCGATCATCCATGGGCGGTGGACCGGCTGGTGCTGGTGGACCCGGCGGCCCGGGTACCCACACCGGCGTCCTTCCTCGATACCGACCGCATCGACAACCTGCTGTTGCCGCTCCTCCCCATCGCCGGCCCGCAGTGGATCCGTCACAGGTGGCGCGGCAAGCCTGTCGCCGATTACGTGCAGGACCACATCGACTTCATCGTCGCCGACGCATCG
The DNA here is from genome assembly GCA_964579415.1 of uncultured Acidimicrobiaceae bacterium. Classification (GTDB taxonomy): domain Bacteria; phylum Actinomycetota; class Acidimicrobiia; order Spongiisociales; family UBA5794; genus CAZOGW01. The sequence goes on from CAZOGW010000008.1 coordinate 12,439, forward strand.
ACGTTGCCGGCGGCCTACGTCGAGGCGTGCGTCGAGATGGAACGGGAACGTCGCCGGCTTCCCTGGACGGTGGAAGCCTTCGTCGAGGCGGAGCGGTCGACCGCGGCCGTGCTGCTCCGACCCCGGTCGCTGGCACGCACCGTCCACGCCATCACCGCGCCCACCCTGCTGATCCACGGCTCGGCGGACAACGTTATCCGCCCCGACACTGCCCGCCGGCTGGCCGGCGAGCGCCCCGACTGGCAGTACGTCGAGTTGGAGGGCATCGGCCACGTACCGCAGATCGAGACTCCTAACCGGTTCGTGGCGCTGCTGGAGGATTTTGCAGCGACCTGACGGAGAGGTGTCGCATCCGGGCATCGGCGTTCGTTGATGTGACAGAGGAGCGGTACGGTGCCGCCCAAGTCCGAAGGAGCAGGAGGGTTGGCCCTCGACGGGTACCAGCCCTACCACTCCACCCGCGCCGACCTGCTCCGCCGCACCGGCCGACACGACGAGGCGCTCGCCGCCTACCGCCGAGCCCTGCAGCTCACCACCAACGACGCCGAGCGCCGCTTCCTGCAGCGCCGCCTCGACGACCTCACCCGGTGACGGTGAGGGTCCCCTCCATGCCGGCGGTGAAGTGGCCGGCGATGTCGCAGATGATCTGGTAGCTGCCCGGCTCCGGAGCCGTGAAGGTGCCCGACTCCGACTCTCCGGGGTTCGCCAGCAGGTTGATGATGGCGATGGACGAAAGGTCATCGGGGATCTCGTCCTCCGATGCGATCTCCTCACCGGCGCGGACCAGGATCCAGTTGTGCTCGATCGACCCGGTGTTCTCCACGGTGACCGACACCTCGGCGCCGGACGGAGCGCTGGCCTCGGTCGGGTCGAACTCGAACTCGACCATGCCGAACGTCAGCTCGGCGCTGCCGGCGTCGCCGCCGTCTCCCCCGTTGTCACCTTCATCGCCGCCCCCGCACGCCGCGGCAACGAGCGCGAGTACACCCACCAACACCAGGACACGTCTCATCATCACTCCAGACAGATTCGCTCTGAACTCGCAGCATAGGAGCCCCGGGAACGCTCACAGCCATCCGCGCCAGCCGCGGGCGACCACCGCTGCGGGAAGGTCGGAATCCGCCGGCGTATCCTTCTGCGATGGACGATCACACCTTCGCCATGAGCATTCCCAAAGCCGAGTTGCACGTCCACATCGAGGGCACCCTGGAACCGGAGCTGATGCTCGCCCTGGCGGAACGCAACGGGCTGCCGCTGCCCTATCCCGGTGTCGACGAGGCGCGAGCCGCCTACCGGTTCACCAGCCTCCAGTCGTTCCTCGACCTCTACTACCACGGGGCATCGGTGCTCGTCACCGAGGAGGACTTCCACGACCTCGCCATGGCGTACCTGGAGAAGGCACACTCCCAGGGGGTGCGCCGGGTTGAGATGTTCTTCGACCCGGAGACGCACACCCACCGCGGCGTCCCCTTCGCCACCGTCGTCGGCGGGCTCGGCGCCGCGCTGGCGGAGGCCGGGGAACGCTTCGGCATCTCCTCCGGCCTCATCATGTGTTTCCTGCGTCACCTGCCTCCGGGCGACTCGCTGCGCGTCCTGGAGGAGGCGGCCCCGTTCCGTGACGCCATCCTCGGTGTCGGCCTGGACTCGTCGGAGGTGGGTCACCCGCCGGCTCACTTCGCCGAGACGTTCGCCGGGGCAAGGGACCTGGGATGGCGGATCACCGCCCACGCCGGGGAGGAAGGCCCGCCCGCCTACGTGTGGGAGGCACTCGAACTGCTCGGCGCCGAGCGCATCGACCATGGGGTGCGGTCGATGGAGGACCCGGCGCTGGTGCGGCGCCTCGCCGCCGAACGGGTCCCCCTCACGGTGTGCCCGCTGTCGAACGTCAGGCTCAGGGTGGTCGACACCCTGGCCGACCACCCGCTGCCGCGGATGCTCCAAGCCGGGCTGCTGGTCTCGGTGAACTCCGACGACCCTTCCTACTTCGGCGGCTACGTGGGCGACAACTACACCGCCATCTCCACCGAGCTGGGCATGTCACGGCAGGACCTGGCCGGGCTCGCCCGCGACTCGTTCACTTCCTGCTTCCTCGACGACGCAGCCAAGGCGGCCTACATCGCCGAGGTCGACGCCTTCGCCCTCGCCCACCCTTGACAGGACCGCCCTAGGCTGGCCGGACGATGACAGCCGGGTTCCCCTTCCAGCCGACGATCAAGCCGATGGCAGCCAACGTCAAGGAGGAGCCGCCGCAGCCGCCGGGATACGCCTACGAACCGAAGTGGGACGGTTTCCGTGCCATAGCCTGGTCGGGGAAGGAGCCGCGCCTCGACTCGCGGTCGGGCAAGGACCTGCTCCGCTACTTCCCCGAGTTGCGACCGGCGCTGGCGCAGCTCCCGCCGGGCACGGTGGTCGACGGCGAGGTGGTGGTCGTGGTCGACGACGTCACCCAGTTCGACACGTTGCAGCAGCGGATCCACCCGGCGGTGTCGCGGATCACACGGCTGGCGGAGGAAACCCCCGCCGAGATGGTCGCCTTCGACCTGCTGGCGATCAGGGGCGAGGACCTGCGCGGCCTCCCCTGGAGCGAGCGGCGGGGGCGCCTGGAGGAGCTGTTCTCCGGTCGCGAGCTCCCCTGGCACCTCACACCGGTCACCGAGGACTTCGCCGAGGCGACCCGCTGGTTCACCGAGTACGAGCACGCCGGATGCGACGGGATCATCGTCAAGCAGCTCGGCCAGGTGTACCTCGAGGACAAGCGTGGCTGGATCAAGTGGAAGCACCGTCGCGACGCCGACTGCGTCGTCGGCGGCTACCGGATCCACAAAGACGGAGACAGGATCGGCTCGATCCTGCTCGGCCTCTACGACGACAAGGGCGACTTCCACTTCATGGGTCACTGCTCGGGCTTCTCCAACCACGACCGGGTGGAGTTGTTGCGCCAGTTCGAGCGGCTCCGCAGTGACGCCAGCTTCGGCGGCGACGAACACACCAGAGTCCCCGGGGCGGTGAGCCGCTGGTCGGCCGGCAAAGAGCTCGACTGGATCCCGGTGGACCCGGGCGTGGTGGTCGAGGTGTCGTACGACCAGCTCGAGTCCGGACGCTTCCGTCACGCCACCCGCTTCGAGCGGTGGCGCCCCGACAAACCGGCCGCCGAGTGCACCATCGATCAGCTGGTCCGTCCCCAAGGCGCCGGCTTCAGCGAGGTCGTGGAGTAGGCACCCGCGGCCCGGCGCGTGTCTGCAGATCGGCGACGGCCCCCACCAGCACCCCGACGGCGGCGCCGATCACCAGACCCCACCACCAGTCGGCCAGCAGGAACTGCCCGAGCAGGACGCCGACCGCGGCACCGAACGCCGCACCCACACCGGCGAGCATTCCCTTCATCACTCACCTCCTACCGCAGATCATCTCGACACCGGCCGCCCCCCGCCAGAGTCGAAAGTCGGTTGGCACCTTCGTCTCCCCCCGGCTCTGCGGACGGCGGGTTCTTCATCTCCCCCCGGGCTTTGACGGGGGGAGTGGCCCCGACGGAGCGCTAGCGGAGTCGGGGTCGAGGGGGGTCTTCATTGCGCGTCCTGTACAGCCTCGCGGCAAGCTCAACACGGACCTCGGACGAAAACAGCCCAACGAAGCGGCGGGGGAGGACGAAGGCTGTAGAGGGGCTTGCTGCGGGACCTTCGGCCCTGGAAGGGGGATTCGCCATCGGGCACGATCGGCGGTGAGGCGACCTGAGGAGCTCGCATGCAGATGCAGCAGATCCATCGGACCCGCCCCACCCTCCCGGATCCGGCGCCGGTGCGGACGGGAGTGGTGGGAACCCTCGGCTCCATCTGGGCCGACCGGCGCGCCGGGCTGATCCTGGCGGCGGCGCTGCCCGCCGGGCTGGCCCTGGCGAACGCCTGGACGACCCCGCGAGGCCCGGTGACGACGGGTGAGGCCCTGGCCGCGATGGCCGCGGGTGTACTGGTGGGTGTGACGGTTGGGTTGCTCTCCGCCAACCGGTGGAGCCTGCTGGTGGCGCCGGTCGTCTTCGTCGCCGTCTTCGAGCTGGCCCGGGCCGGAACCGCCGGCATCACCGTGGGTGCGGTCCATCTCGGTTCGCTGTACGGGTGGATCGCCTTCGTCCTCGGTCGCGCCATTCCCATGCTGCTCGTCCTGGCGCCGATGGTGCTCGGCTGCCACTACGGCATCCTCCTCGCCCGCCGCCTGGGCAACGAGGCTGTACCGGCGCTGCACACGGCAGGCTGGATCCTCACCGGCCTGGCATCTGTGGCGCTGCTCGGATTGGCGGTGCTCATCGCCCGCCCCGCGGATACCGCCCCCATCCTCGACGCCGGAGGCGACCCACTTCCCCGCAGCGTCGCCGAACTGGTCACCGCTCCCATCGGCGGCCACGACCAGGTCATGATGATCCGGGGTCGCGACGTCACCAACCCGGTGCTCCTCTACCTCGCCGGCGGCCCCGGGGGCACCGACATCGGGGCGATGCGCCGCGACACCGCACTGGAGGCCGACTTCGTCGTCGTCACCTGGGACCAGCGCGGCGCCGGCAAGTCTTATACCGCCCTCGATCCCACCGACACGTTCACCCTCGACGGGATGGTGTCCGACACTCTGGAGGTGACCGAGTGGCTGCGGGCGCGATTCGGCCAGGAGAAGGTCTACCTGGTGGGTCAGTCCTGGGGCTCCACCCTGGCGGTGCTGGCCGCCCAGCGGCGACCCGACCTGTACCACGCCGTGGTCGGGGTGGGGCAGATGGTGAGCCAGCGGGAGACCGACGTGATGTTCTGGGAGGACACCGTGACCTGGGCGGAGGAGGGCGGCGACACCGGCCTGGCCGGCGCGCTGCGAGCCAACGGACCGCCCCCCTACGCCGACGTAACCCGGTACGAGCCGATCGTCGCCCACGAGCACGACTGGAACCCCTACCCCGGCTTCGACGCCGGCAACGAGATGCCCGCCATCCTGTTCGTGCCGGAGATGACCTTCATGGACCGGGTCAACGCCTTCCGCGGCTTCCTCGACACCGCCACGGTCCTCTACCCCCAACTCCAGGACATCGACTTCCGTCACGACGTCCCCGAGTTGCTGGTGCCCTACACCATGGTTCTCGGCGAGCACGAGGCTCGCGGCCGGGCCGTGCTCGCCGAGGAGTGGTATCGCACCGTCGACGCCCCCCACAAGGAGCGGGTCGTGCTGGAAGGCGCCGGCCACCGGGCCAACTTCGACAGACCTGCCCAGTTCTCGGCGCTGATGCGGCGGATGCTGGAGGGGGTGGCGACGTGACCGCCGACCTCGTGGTGGAGACACGGGGGCTGGCCAAGCGCTTCGGGGACAAGGAGGCGGTGCGCTCCGTCGACCTGCGCGTACCCCGCCACTCCATCTTCGGTTTCCTAGGCCCCAACGGGGCGGGCAAGACCACCACGCTGCGGATGCTGGTGGGGATGCTGGCACCGAGCGGCGGCGAGGCAACGGTGCTGGGCCGGCCGCTCGGCTCCGACACGCTCGACCTGCGCCGCCGCGTCGGGTACCTGCCCCAGCAGCCCGTCTTCTATCCGGACCTGACCGCCCGCGAGACGCTGCACTACGCCGCCGGGTTCTTCTACCGGCCGGGCCCCGCGGTGGAGCGTCGCATCGACGACCTGATCGAGACCACCGGCCTGACCGGGCGGTCCGACCGGCCCGTCGGCGGCTTCTCCGGCGGCGAGCGGCAGCGGCTCGGCCTTGCCCAAGCACAGTTGCATCGTCCCGAGTTGCTCATCCTCGACGAACCGGCCGCCGGCCTCGATCCGCTGGGCCGCCGTGACGTCCTCGACCTGCTCAGGGAGCTGCGCCGGGAGACCACGGTGCTGTACTCGACCCACATCCTCGACGACGTGCAACGGGTCAGCGACACCGTCGCCATCATCACCGACGGCAGGATGGTGGCCCACGCTCCCATCGGCGAGCTCCTCGCCGGGCCTGACGGCGCCGTCTACGACGTCACCACCCGTGGCCCGCACCGCGCCGTCGCCGCCGAACTGGCGCGCCTGCCCTGGGTCGCCGGCGTCGACATGCGTCACGAGAACGGGCAGGCATCGTGGGCGGTGCGTGTCGATGACGAGGAGAGGGCCGACCGGGAGTTGTTGCGCACCCTCCTCGGCGACCCCGACGTCACCGTGGTCGGCTTCGGCAGGAGGACCTTCGACCTGGAAGACGTGTTCGTCCGCATCGTGGAGGAACAGGGCGCATGACCACCGCCTCACTCGAACCGGTCACCACCGGCCGGGCCGGTGCCCTCAACGTGTTCCGCCACGAGGGGCGCCTGTGGTGGCGCACCTCCCGCTGGTGGCTCCAGCTCTGCTTGTGGACCGCGGTGCTCAGCCTGCTGCTGGTCGGCTTCCTCGTCATCTCGGCACAGGCGGAGGCCGCCGGCATCGAGCCGATGGGTGTCGCCGAGGTGTTCCCCCAGTACGTCGGCCTGGCGGTGTTGCTCTCCGTCGTCGGGGTGACGGTGCTCACCCAGGGCGCCATGCTCGACGAAAGGCGCAGCGGGACGCTGCAGTGGGTGCTGTCCAAGCCGGTGTCACGAGAGGCGATGCTGCTGGCCAAGTACGCCGCCCACGCGGCGCCGGTGCTCCTGGTGTTCGTCCTCGGGCCGTGGGCGGGTGTCTATGCCGTCCTGTCGTGGCGGTCCGGCGGGCCGTGGCCGGTCGCCGAGGTCACCGCCGCCGCCGGGCTGGTAGCCCTGCTGCTGCTCTTCACCCTGTCCCTGGTGCTGCTCCTGGGAACGCTGAGCACCAGCCGGGCCCTGGTGGTCGGCATCCCCATCGCCGCCGGGCTCCTCTACGACACGGTCCACGTGCTGGTGCCCGACCTCGCCGGCAGGCTTCCCCTCCCTTGGGAGCTCACCACGCTCGCCGTCGAGGCCGCCGCCGGCGAGCCGCTCACATCGGTCATCCCGGTCCTGGCCGCAGTCGCCTGGACCGCGGCCGCCATCGCCGCGGCGGCATGGAGGTTCCGCGGCGAGGAGATCACCTGACGAGTCAACAGCCGAGAGAGCACAGAGAGAGGAAAGCATGAGATGAGAGTGCTGGTAACGGCGGCGTCACGGCACGGCGCCACCTACGAGATCGCCGACCGCATCGGGGAGACGCTGGCGGCCCGCGGGCTCGACGTCACGGTGGCACCCCCTGAGCAGGTGGACGAGTACGGCGGGTACGACGCCATAGTCCTGGGCAGCGCGGTCTACGCCGGGCACTGGCTCAAGGAGGCGCGTCTGCTCGCCGACAGGCTCGCCGCCGATGCCGCCCGACCCCAGGTGTGGCTGTTCTCCAGCGGGCCCATCGGGGACCCGCCGAAGCCCGACGAGGACCCCGTCGACGTATCCCTCATCTTCGAGGCGGTCGCCGCCCGCGATCACAAGGTGTTCGCCGGAAGGCTGGAGAAGGCGCGCCTCGGATTCGGCGAGAAGGCGATCATGGTGGCGCTGCGGGCACCGGAGGGCGACTTCCGCGACTGGGAGGCCATATCCGGCTGGGCCGACGAGATCGCCGATGCCCTCGCCGGCACCCCGGCGCTGATCTAGCGGACCGCCAGACGTCCGGGTCAACGGAGGCACCGGCGGCATCCGCCGTCATTCCCAGTGTTCGGCGACCTTCTTCGAGGGCTGCACCCTGGGCGGCTCGCCCGGCATCTTCGGGTAGTGCGGCGGCCAGGGAGCGTCGCCGATGCCGTTGGACTCGTCGGCGGCGACCATCTCCAGCAGCGGCTCCAGCCGGCACGGGATGTCGTCCATGGCGGCGGTGAGGTCGCCGGCGTCCGCCCAGCGGTCCTTGAATGTCATAATGTCCCACACCGTATGGTCGACGCCGGCGAGCTCGTCCCAGCGGAACGGCGTCGACACCAGTCCGGTCTGGCGCACCGAGTAGGCACTGGCGATGGTCTTGTCCCAGGCGTTCTGGTTGTAGTCGATGAACACCCCGGAGCGCTCCTCCTTCCACCAGGCGGTGGTGGCCAGCTCGTGGCGGCGCTCCAGTTCCCTGGCGAGGGCGAGACCGGCACGGCGCACCTGGTAGAAGTCCCATTCCTGCGCCAGCCGCACGTAGACGTGGATGCCCCGGTTCCCCGACGTCTTGGGCCAGCCCACCAGGCCCAGCTCGTCGAGTAGCTCCTTCACCGCGGCGGCGACGTCGCGCACTGCGGCGAAGTCGTAGCCGTCGGTGGGGTCGAGGTCGATGCGCAGCTCGTCGGGGTGCTCCAGGTCGTTGGCCCGGGCGTTCCACGGGTTGAGGTCGATGCAGTTGAGCTGCGCCATCCAGATGACGTCGCCGGCGTCGAGGGGGAGGAACATCTCCCCGGGCCGCGCCGAGGGGAACCGCACCTCGACCATGTTGCGGGCACCCCTGACGGCCCGCTTGACGAACATGGGGGCCTCGGTGACGCCGTTGTTCCAGCGCTTCAGCATGGTGGGCCGCTCCCTCACCCCGCGCAGCGCCCCCTCGGCACACATCAGGTAGTGCTCCACGAGGTCGAGCTTGGTCCAACCCTGCTCAGGGAAGAGAACCTTGTCGGGGCTGGAGATGCGGACCTCCCTGCCCGCCACCTCCACATGGGTCTCGCTCACCCGGTCAAGTATGGTCCAATCCCATGCAAGTACGGATCGCGGCGGACCGGGGACGATGAGCGCATCCGCCATCGTCGTCGGCGCAGGCATCTTCGGCGTCTCGGTCGCCGACCGGCTCGCCGGGGCGGGGTGGCAGGTCGAGCTGGTGGAGCAGTACCAGCCCGGCCACGTCCGCCAATCGAGCGGCGGCGAGTCCCGGCTCATCCGCTACAGCCACGGAACCGACGCCTGGCACTCGGCGCTGGCGTGGCAAGCGCTGGGGATGTGGCGGGAGATCGAGGAGGACACCGGCGCCGACCTGCTGTCGCCCTCGGGCCTGGTGTGGTTCGCCCGTGAGGAGGGTGGCTGGGAAGCCGATTCGGCGGCGACCCTGACCCGGTTGGGCATCCCCTGCGAGCGGCTCACCCCGGACCGCGTCGGTGAGCTGTACCCCAGCGTCCGCACCGACGACCTCGCCTTCGGGCTCTACGAGCCGGATGCGGGTGTGCTGCGCGCAGCCGCCGCGGTGCGCACCCTGGCCGACCGGGCCCGACGCCGTGGCGCCACCCTCACCGCGGCCCGGGCCGAGCCGGCCGGGAAGGCGGTCCGCATCGGTGACGAGGTGCGTCACGCCGACGTGGTGGTGTGGGCCTGCGGGCCGTGGCTCCCCGGCGTGCTTCCCGGCCTCGCCGAGGTCACCGTCACCCAGCAGGACGTCGTCTTCTTCGGCGCCGGGCCGGAGTGGTCGTCCCCGGCGGTGCCGGCGTGGATCGATTTCGGGGTCGCCATGTACGGAGCACCCGACATCGACGGCAAGGGCTTCAAAGCCGCCCCCGACGCCGACGGGCCCCCTATCGATCCCGACAACGACGAGCGGGTCGCCCTGGCGCGCAACCTGCAGCGGGCCCGCCGCTACATGGCGGACAGGTTTCCCGCCCTCGCCGACGCCCCCGTCGTACTCACCCGGACATGCCAGTACACCTCCACGCCCGATGCCCGCTGGATCGTGGCCCCCCGCCCCGGGGTACCGGGCCACTGGATCCTGGGGGCCGGCTCCGGTCACGGCTTCAAGCACGGGCCGGCGCTGGCCGCCTACGTCGAAGACCTCATCGAGGGCCGCCAGGCCCCCGATCCCCGCTTCGGGCTGGGACACCGCCGGGCCGGCGTCCACCTGCGCACCAAAGGCACCTGATACCCCTCCCCGGACCGTTCACGGGTGCCGTCGCGCGCTCAAGGGAACAAACTTGATATCTTGACGTTCAGATTTACTGATGTTATTCTCGATAGAGCATTGGCCGCAAGGAGGCACAGATATGACGACCCTTGTACGATTCGACCCCTTCGAGATGATGCGCGACCTCGAGCGCGTCTTCGACGCTCCCGTCACCCCGACCCGTAGCTGGATGCCCCGCATCGACGCCTTCGACCGTGAGGGCTCTCTCGTGGTCCGCGCCGAGCTCCCCGGCATCGACCCCGAGACCGTGGACGTCTCCGTGGAGGCCGGCGTGCTCACCATCACCGGCGCCCGCAGCTTCGAGCGCTCCGAGGACGACGGCGACTTCCAGCGCAAGGAGATCTTCGAGGGCACGTTCAAGCGGACGGTGCGCCTCCCCGAGGGCATCGACGCATCGGCGGTGAGCGCCAGCTCCAAGGACGGCATCCTCGAGGTCGTCGTTCCCAAGCGCCCCGAGGTACTCCCTCGCAAGGTGTCGATCGAGATCCAGCGGTAGGGATTTCCTCCTCCCTCTCTCCGTCCCTACCTGCTGAACCAAGAGCGGCCCGCCCCCGAACCAGGGAGCGGGCCGCTCACGCGTCTGCTGCCAACGCGGCCGATCCTCAGAAGCCCCTGACGAACTCCCTGTCGGGGAGGACCTTGAGGATCACCCGCTCCGACTGGACCGTGTTGGTGTAGTCATGTCCCTGGTACTTGCGGGACAGGTGGTCGATGTGAGCGCGGGCCTCGTCACCGCCCACGGTGGCGACGACCCTGCCCCGCACCTCGACGAAGCGGTAGGGCGACCCGGCGTCGAGGATCGTGACGGTGACCCGGGGGTCGCGTTCGACGTTCCTGTACTTCTGGCGGTGCCGCTCGGTGTTGATGAGGATGTGTTCCCCGTCCGAGTCGACCCACATCACGTGGGACTGGGGTTGCCCGTCCTTGAGCAAGGTGGTGAGGACGGCGTAGTTGTCGCCGGTGGCGAGCTCGTGTGTCTTGTCATGCATGGGGGAACAGTATCCAGTCTCCAGTCTCCAGTATCCAGTATCCAGTATCCAGTGCGACGTTGTGCGCTCACGCGTTACGAGTTTGCGCTAGAGTGCGAACACATGTTCGCACGCATCGACGCCGCGGCGCCGCCCTGGCTTGAAGATCTCAACGACGCGCAGCGAGCTGCGGTCGAACATGGCGACGGCCCGCTGCTGGTGGTGGCCGGTGCCGGCTCGGGCAAGACGCGGACGCTGGCGGCGCGGGTCGCCGGCCTCATCTCCCGCGGCGTCCCCGCCGAGCGGGTCCTGCTGCTCACCTTCACCCGGCGCGCCGCCGAGGAGATGACCCGCCGCGCCGGAGCCATGGTGCCCAGCCGCTCCGCCGGCCGGGTCACCGGGGGAACGTTCCACTCCGTGGCCAACCGGCTGCTGCGCCGCCACGCCCCGGCGGTCGGCCTCGACGACGGGTTCACGGTGCTCGACCAGGGGGACACCGAGTCGTTGTTCGGCGTGGTCCGCGGCGATCTCGGCCTCGCCGAAGGCTCCAGCCGCTTTCCCCGCAAGGAGACGCTGGCCGCCGTCTACTCCCGCACCGTGAACGAGCAGGAGAAGCTCGACGTGGTGGTGCGGGAGCGGTTCCCCTGGTGCGGTGAGCAGGTCGACGGGATGCGGCGGGCCTTCGCCGAGTACCGCAGCCGCAAGCGGGAGCACAACGTCCTCGACTACGACGACCTGCTCCTCTACTGGTGGGCGCTGCTCGACTCGCCCGCCGGCGACACCGTCCGCTCCCTGTTCGACCATGTCCTCGTCGACGAGTTCCAGGACACCAACGCCCTCCAGGGCTCCATCCTCGCCCGCTTGTGCGGGCCCGAGGGCAGCCTCACCGTCGTCGGCGACGATGCCCAGGCGATCTACTCGTTCCGGGCGGCCTCGATCGAGAACATACGCACCTTCGCCGAGGCCTACCCGGCGGCGACCGTGGTGACGCTGGAGGAGAACTACCGCTCCACCCCGCAGATCCTCGCAGCCGCCAACGCCGTCATCGCCGGGTCCGCCGAGCTGTATCCCAAGGTGCTGCGTCCCACCCGTCCCGACGGGCCGCTGCCGCAACTGGTCACCGCCGTCGACGAGGCGGCCCAGGCCGACTTCGTGTGCGACACCGTGCTCGCCCACCGCGAGGCCGGGATCCCTCTCAACGACCAGGCGGTGCTGTTCCGCGCCGCCCACCACTCCGCCGGGCTCGAGGTCGAGCTTTCCCGCCGCAACATCCCCTTCGTCAAGTTCGGCGGGCTCAAGTTCCTCGAAGCGGCCCACGTCAAGGACCTGCTGGCGCTGCTGCGCATCCTCGACAACCCCCGCGACGAGCTGGCGTGGCACCGTGCCCTGGAGGCGGTCCCCGGTGTGGGGCCGGCGACGGCGCGGCGCCTGCTCGCCATGTGCGCCGAGTGGTCCGCCGACGAGGGCTGCGACCGGCTCACCGCCTTCTGCCAGATCTCACCGGCGGTGGGGGCCGAGGCCGCAGAACCCCTGGCGGAGTTGCAGGCGGCTCTGCGCGACGCCCGGGGCACGCCGCTGTCCGAGCCGGCGCCGGCGGAGCAGATCGACCGGCTCCTCGGCTTCTGCCGCATGGTCTTCGCCCGCAACTACGACGACGCCGCGGTCCGCATCGCCGACGTGGAGCAACTGGCCCACCTCGCCGGCCGCTACCGCACCCGCAGCCGCTTCATCACCGAGCTGACGCTGGACCCGCCGGCGTCGACGACCGAGGTGGGGCCTCCGCTGCTCGACGACGAGTACCTGGTGCTGTCCACCGTCCACTCCGCCAAAGGCGGCGAGTGGCGCGCCGTGTTCCTCATCCACGCCTCCGATGGCAACATCCCGTCCGACATGTCGCTGAGCGAACCGGGCGGGGTGGAGGAGGAGCGGCGGCTGCTCTACGTCGCCCTCACCCGGGCCAGGGACCACCTCCACGTGTCGTTCCCGCAGCGCTACTACATCCGCCGCTTCGGCGGCGACGACCGCCACACCTACGCCCCGGTGAGCCGTTTCCTCTCCGGCGTCACCGCGCACTTCGACAGTGCCGTCGCCGGCGCACCGGACCCCGGCGCCGGCGCGGTGCCCACTGCGGGGGGCGCCGACCCTGTGGGGGACCTCCTCGATGACCTCTTCGGATGAGCCCGCCGGGATCCTCCACGTCGACCTCGACGCCTTCTACGCCTCCGTGGAGCAGTTGAGGGACCCGTCACTGCGGGGCAAGGCGATGGCGGTCGGTGGAGGTGTGGTGCTCGCCGCCAGCTACGAGGCGCGTGCCTTCGGGGTGCGCTCCGCCATGCCGCTGGGGCAGGCACGCAAGCTGTGCCCCCACCTGATCGTCGTCTCCGGCACCTTCGAGGACTACGGGGAGATCTCCGACTCCGTCTTCGAGGTGTGCCGCCGCTTCACCCCGCTGGTGGAGCAGATCTCCATCGACGAGGCCTTCCTCGACGTGAGGGGGTCCGTCCACCTGTTCGGAGATCCCGCCACCATCGCCGCCGGCCTGCGGGCGGCGGTGAAGGAAGAGACCGGCCTGGTGGCGTCGGTGGGCGTCGCCCGCACCAAGTTCCTCGCCAAGGTGGCGAGCCGGGTGGCCAAACCGGACGGGCTGGTGGTGGTGGAACCGGAAGCGGAGCTGCGCTTCCTCCATCCCCTCCCGGTCTCCGCCATCTGGGGTGTGGGAAAGGTCACCGAACGCAAGCTGGCCGGTCTCGGCATCCGCACCGTGGGTGAGTTGGCCCACACCGACATCGGGCTCCTCGACCAGTTCGTGGGCAGGTCGCACGGGGCGCACCTCCATGCGCTGTCATGGAACCGTGACCCGCGCCCGGTGGTTACCGCGCACCGGATGAAGTCGATGAGCGCCCAGTCCGCCTTCGGCGGCAAGCGGTTCGACGTCGACCGTCGCCGCAGGATCCTGCTCGACCTGGCGGAGCGCGTCGGCGCCCGGCTGCGGAAGCGGGACATGGCGGGACGCACCGTCACCGTTCGCATCCGCTTCGACGACATGGAGGCGATCACCCGCAGCACCACCCTGCACGCCCCGGTGGCGACGACGCCGGCGATCGCCACCGTGGCCGACTACCTGGCCGAACTGGGCATCGAGGAGGCCGCCGGGGGACGGCAGGTCAACCTGCTGTCGATCGCCGTCTCCGGGCTGGTGGAGTCGCCCCACCTGCAGATGGAACTGCCGCTGGGCGACGAGGACCTCACCCGGGTCGGTTCAGCGGCCGAGCGTAGCCGCAACGAGCTCGACGTCGCCCTCGACTCGCTGCGCTCCCGCTTCGGCAAGCAGGCAGTGGTGCGCGCCTCGCTGCTCGGCGGCGACGAGGGGATGGTCCCCGACGCCTTCCGCAACCTGGCCACACACGACGTTTGACCCCTATTACTTCCAGGCACTCTCCGGTACATTGGCCCGCAGGGGGAATCGACCAACGGGAGGTAGAGGATGAATGGCGCAGCGCGAACGCGCCGGTTGATGGCGGTCTCCGCCCTGGCTTGCGCGATGGTGGCGGCGGTGGCGTTCCCCGCCGCAGGTCAGCAGAACAGGACGGTGACGTCCGGCGACCTCGAAACGCCGGCGGGCGTGCACATCGGAAAGGGTCGCATGACCCGAGAGCACGACCGGGACCGGACCGTGGCCCAGGTGAAGGTCATCGGCCTCAGTCCCCGTACCCAGTACACCGCCCAGGTGCACACCGGCCCGTGCAGCGCCACCCCCGCGGGCGGAGCGGTGTACGCCGGCTTCTCGCCCTCGCCGTTCCGTGTGACCACGGACCGCAACGGCGACGGGGAGGGCAGCACCCACCTCGACGCCGTCGCCGGCCCCACCGCGGCGACCATCGTCGTCTACAGCGGCGCCACCGTGGTCGGCTGTGCTGATCTGACGCCGTAGGAGGTACTAGGTACTAGGTACTAGGTACTACGTAGCTGGCTTGACGTGCCTGCCGGTACTGGAGATGGGCCGCGCATGAAGCGGTCGACGCGGCTTGCTACAGGTACTGGATACCGGATACTGGATACTGAGTACTGAATACCGGGCCGGCCCCTGCTGCGGGCGAACCTTGCATAGAGGGCCGGCCCCATGAGAATGCGGCGGATGGAGTCCGCCGCATTCTCGCGTTCCGACGCAGGCCCGTTGCTGGGGGGCGCGCTGGTGATCGCGGCGGTGGTGGCGTTCGACCCGGGCGGCTGGGCCCCGTTCGGACCGGCCAAGTGGCTGCTGATCCCCACCCTGGTGCTCGCCTCCGGTGCGGTGGCGCTGCGGCGGGGGATGACACTGCACCGCGGCTCGGCGCTGGGCTGGGCAGCCTTCCTCGGCTGGGGGGTCGTCGCTTCGGTTCTGGGACGTGAGCCGGTCCACACCTGGATAGGAACCCCGGAGCGACACCTCGGGCTGGCCACGGTCGCGCTGTTCGCCGTCGCCTTCTTCGCAGGGCAGCAGATCGACTCCCGGGCCGACCGCCGCACCGTCGCCCGCGCCGCCGCGATCGCCCTTCTCGGCGCCGGCGCCTACAGCCTCCTCGAGCTGGCCGGCCTCGACCCGGTGACGGTCACCGGCAGCACCAGCCGCATCGGCGGTCCATTCGGCAGCCCGGCCTACCTGGGTGCCGCCGTCACCCTGCTGGCGCCCCTGGCGGCGGCGGTGGCGGCCGATCGCTCCGAGGACGCCCTGTGGCGCACCGTCGCCGGGATCGGGTCGGCACTGGGGCTGGTGGCGTTGGTGGCGTCGGGCACCCGCGGCGCCTGGGTGGGGATGCTCGCCGCGGTGGCCGTCTCCGCCCCCGCCTGGTGGCCGGTGGTGAGGCGCCGCCTCGTCCCGGTGGCGGTGGCCGTCGCCGTCGCCGCCGTCGCCGTGGCGCTGCTCAGCCCGGCCGGGGACCGCGTCGCCTCCGCCTTCGACTTCGAGGACGGCGGGGGCCGGGGCCGGGTCGACGAGTGGTCGCTGGGGGTGCGGGCACTGGGTGCCTCTCCGCTGGTGGGCTACGGGTTCGAGGGGTACCGCACCGTGGTCCCCGAGTACGTCACCGCCGACTACGCCCTGCGCTACGGGCGTGAGGTGGCCCCCGACCGCAGCCACAACGGCATCGTCGACGTCGGGCTGATGGCAGGGGTGCCCGGCGCGCTGGCCGCGGCCGCGGCCGGGGTCTGGCTGGTGTTCCGCAGCATCCGGGCCACCCGATCCGGTGACATGCTCCTCGCCGGTGCCGGAGCCGCCGTGACCGGCTACCTGGTGCAGCAGTTCTTCCTGTTCCCGCTGGCGGAACTGGACCCGGTGATGTGGCTCATCGCCGGGTCGATGGTCGCCGCCACCGTCCCGGAGGCACAGACGCTGGCGGTGCGTCCCACCCGCATCGGAGCCACCGTCGCCGCCGCGCTCGCCGTGGTGGCACTGGCGGCCGGGGCTCTCGATCTGCTCGCCGACCGGGCCGCCGCCGTGGCCGTCGACGCCGGCCGGCCGGAGACGGCGCACAACGCCGCCGCCACGGCACGCCGGCTGCGCCCCGACTCGATCCGCTACGCCTTCATCGCCACCACCGTGGAACCACCCGACGCAGCCCTGGACGCCATCGGGGCGGCGCTGGCGGTATCACCGCACGACCCCATCCTCCTCGACCGCCGCGCCGCCCTCCTCCTCGACAGGTACCAGGCCGGCAACGACCCCGCCCACCTCGCCGAGGCCGTCGACGCATACCGGGACCGGGTCGCCGCCGACCCGCACAACGCCGGCTTGCGCCTCCAGGAAGGCATCACCCTGGCCCTCTCCGGCGACACCGCCGGAGCCGAGGCGAGCTGGCTCGCCGCCGCCGACCTGGCCCCCACCAGCACCGCTCCCCTGGTCAACCTGGCCACGCTCTACTCTGGTACCGGCCGCGCCGACGAGGCCCTGGCCGTGATCGAGCAGGCCCTCGCCATCGCCCCCGACGACATGACGTTGCAGGAGTTGGCGGACCGCATCCGGGGGATGCGGTGAACACCCGCCGTGAACCATCCGGGCCGGACCGGCGTGTACCCCCCGTGACGACCCACGCCATACCGAATCGAGCGCAGACGATGCCGACGGCTCCCGAGCACGCCATCGCCCGACCGGACTTCACCGCCTTCTATCGCGACGCCTACCCCTCGGTGGCCCGTGCACTCGGCGCCACGCTGGGCGATTTCACGCTCGGTGCCGAGGCTGCGGACGAGGCGATGGCGCGCTGTTATGCCCGCTGGAACAAGATCCAGCACTACGACAACCCGGCGGGGTGGGTGTTCCGGGTCGGCCTCAACTGGGCGATATCGCTCAAACGCAAGCTGCGCCCCCGCAGCGGATGGCGCCAACCCGCCGCGGTCGAGCAACCCCCGATCGCCGATCCCGCCATCGAACAGGCCCTGGCCCAGCTCGACGTCGACATGCGCACCGTAGTGGTGTGCCGCTACCTGCTCGACTGGTCGACCAACGACACCGCCGACGCCCTCGGCATCCGCCCGGGCACCGTCAAGAGCCGCCTCCACCGAGCCACCCGGCTCCTCGAGGGCATGCTGGCTCACCTCGACGAACGGACGACACGATGAAGACCACACACGAGCGTCTCGCCCGGCACTTCGCCGAGCAGCGGGAGGTGCCCGTCGCCGGCACCGGAGTCGATACGGTGATGGAGCAGGGCCGGGCCAAGAGCCGCAACCGCGCCATCGCCATGATCGCCGGATCGCTGGCCCTCGTCGCCGTCATCGCCGTGGGTGCCTCCGCCCTGCAGGGCTTCCTCGAAGAGGGAGACCGTGACGCCGAACAGGCCTTCGCCGCCGACGGCAGCACGGAGTCGGTCGCCGCCCTCGACTGGCGCGCCGTCGAGTCCGGGGTGGGCTGGTCGCGGGCATCGTTCGCCGGCGAGGACACCCTCTACCTGGTCTCCACCGCGCCCGGTGTGCTCGGAGACGGGGATCTGGTTCCCGAGGAACAGGCGATCTACACCAGCAGCGACGGCGTGGCGTGGAACCTCGGCGGCACCGGCGGGGAGATGTGGGTGAGCGACCTCACCGAGCGGGACGGGGTGCTCTACGCCGTGGGCACCGCACCCGCCGCCGGTGGAGCCACCGAAGCGGTCGTCGGCATACAGGAAGGGGACCAAGGTGCATGGCGGCTGATCGCCCTCCCCACCGACTTCGACGGGACCGTGGCGCCGGCGATCGATGCGGGCTCGTCCCAATCGGTGTCCATCGCCGGGCAGGACACACTGGTAGCCGCCGTGTCCACCCAGGTGTGGGCGGACTACAGCAGCCTCCTGCCCGAGGGTGTCGTCTCCGGCAATTACCAGATCATCGAGACACCCGAAGGCCTCAGGGTCATCGACTGGGATCTCCACGACGCGGCGGCCCTCGAGTGCGGGGAGGGCGACTGGGAGCGGGAGCGGGCCGCGGCCTCCACCACGACGGTCATGTCGGGGGACATGTTGGAGAACACCACGGTCCCGGACACCAGGCCTCTCACCGGTCAGCCCGATCTATGCGCCGGGTTGATGGACCCGACCGCCAGCGAGGCCTTCGTCGTCCACCAGGCCACCTGGGACGAGTTGGGGCTCGACGGCAGCCCTTCGCTCAACGAGATCTACGTTTCCGGGGACGGGGAGACCTTCGAGAAGGTGGCGGAGACCGGCCTGCCCGACGGCGCCATCCTGGAGTTGTTCACCGCCGGCGACGGCTTCGTCACGCTGGCCCGCCAGTATCCGCAGCAGACCGCCTGGTACTCGACCGACGGTCGCCGCTGGACCGAGCTGGGCGGCCTACCCGAGATGGACGCCCTCGTCTTCGCCGGGTCGGTCGACGGCCGCATCGTGGTGGGGGGCAACCGCTCCGGGGTGGGACCCCTGGTTGCCGCCTACGACGATCCCGCCGGTGACCCCCGGGTGATCGACGTGGCCGGGGCGGTCGGCGGCTTCGGCGGCGAGGTGTACCTCCCCTCGGGCGCCGCCGGCAACGGCATTGCGGTGCTCGCGGTGAACGTCTTCGACCAGGAGGGGCGCGACCACACCGAGCTGGTCACGTCGACCGACCTGGAGAGCTGGACGGTTACACCGTCGACCGACCTGGTGGGCGACCGGCCCACCCAACCCGGCGAGATCCTGATCAGGGACGACGGCATCTACACCCAACTCCTCACCTCCGATGTCCGCCCCGACGGGCAGTGGCTGCCCCTACCCGTCATGGCCATCGCCGAACGCAACGACACCTGACAGCCACTCCCGGAGGCATCGATGGAGCAGTCGCCAACCAAGAGCCGCAAGCGCACCATCGCCGTCGTCGTCGGATCGCTGGCGCTGGTGGGCCTGCTGGCGGTGGGCGCGTCCGCACTGCAGGGGTTCCTCGAAGGCGCCGACGCCGATGCAGCGGCAGGCTCCGGCAACGCAGGCTCGGCCGAGCCTGCCACCGGAGCGGCGGAAGGCGGCGCCGGTGCCATCGGTGAGTGGACTGCCGTCGAGACCGGCCTCACCTGGGCCGAGGCCTTCCTCGCCGCGCCGGAGACGCTCTACCTGCTGTCGACGGCGCCGGGCGTCTCCGGCGTCGAGGCGCCGACCCGGCAGGCGCTCTACTCCAGCGCCGACGCCGAGACCTGGGATGTCGCCGTCCTCGGCGGCGAGATGTGGGTCAACGATCTCACCGAGCGGGAGGGGACGCTCTACGCCATCGGCACCGCCCCCGGGACGAGCGACCGAGAAGCCGTCATCGGCATCCGCGCCCCCGATGACGACGCCTTCGCGGTGACGCCCCTCGCCACCGACTTCGCCGGTCCCCCGCCCGGGCTCGACGGCGGGACTAACCGCTCCGTCTCCATCGCCGGCAGCGACGCCATCGTGGCCGCAGTCGCCACCCAGGTCTGGGGCGACTACTCCAGCCTGCTGCCCGAAGGCGTCGTTTCCGACAACCGCGGCTACGTGGAAACCGCCGAAGGTATCGCCGTCGTCGACTGGGACCTGCAGCAGCAGGCCATGATGGCGTGCAACGGCGACGGCACGATGGGGGCCGGCCCCGCAGGGGAGAGACTGCTGCGTAGCTTGCCGGCCGAGAATACGACCATGCCCGAGGAGGACGGCGGGGCCGCCGACCCTGCCGTCGCCTGCGACCCCAACGACATCGACCCCTTCGTCGTCCACAGGGCGACATGGGAGGAACTCGGGCTCGGCGCCAACCCGTCGATCATCGAGATCTACGTCTCGGCCGACGGGGAGAGCTTCGAGAAGGTGGAGACCGACCTGCCTGGCGGCCACCCGGTGCAACTCCATGAGGTCGACGACGGCTTCGTCGCCCTCGCATCCTCCTGGCCCGCGTCCTCGGCATGGCACTCGCCGGACGGACGCAGCTGGACCGAGCTCAAGGACCTGCCGGCGATGGACTCGGTTACGACCGCCGGATCGATCGGTGGCCGCATCGTGGTGGCCGGCAGCCGGTCGGGCGTAGGACCGGTGCTCGCCGTCTATGACGATCCGGGCGCGACGCCGCAGATCGTCGAGCCGGCAGGCTCACTGGTCGATCTCGGCGGCGATGTCTGGTTGGCCTCGGCAGCCATCGATAACGGCGTCGCCGTGTTGATGACGACCACATGGGACCCCGGGGCGAGCACCGACAGGATGGAGCTGCGGACATCGACCGACCTGGAGTCGTGGACCTCCACTCCCGCCACCGATATGGTGGGCGACATGAATGCCCAGGCCGGCCCTGTCCTGGTGACCGCCCAGGGAATCTACGCCCAGTTCATGGCCTACGACTCCCGTCCCGACGCCCCTTGGCATCCCATCCACCTCATGGCCATAGCCGAGCGAGGGTGACGGCGGGAGACGCAGCGGCTGCGGCCCCGGCCCGGGCGGCCGCGGTGCGCCGGGCGCTCGCCGCGGCCGGCGACCCGGCCAAGGCGCCGGCGATGCAGGCCTACATGAAGTCGGACATGCCCTACAGGGGCGTGCAGACCTCGGCGCGGCGCCGGTTGGTGGGCGAGATCCTGCAGGGGATGCCGTTCACCGGCAGGGCCGACTGGGAGGCCACCATCGACGAACTCTGGGACGGAGCCGGGTACCGCGAGGAGCGCTACGCCGCCGTCGACCTGGCGGGGCACCGCTCCGCCGCCGCCTGGCAGGATCCTGCCGCCATCCCCCGCTACGACCACTGGGCCGTCACCGGTGCATGGTGGGACCACGTCGACGCCGTCGCCATCCACCGTATCGGGCCCGTCCTGCGGGCCTACCGGGAGCCGCTCACCCCAATCGTGCGCCGGTGGATCACCGACCCGGACCTGTGGCGCCGCCGCACCAGCATCCTCTGCCAGATCACGGCCAAGGGAGAGACCGACGTCGGACTGCTCACCGACTCCATCGTCCCCAACATGGCCGACCCCGACTTCTTCATCCGTAAGGCCCTCGGCTGGGCCCTCAGGGAGCACGCCAAGACCGACCCGGCGTGGGTCAGGGCATTCGTTGCGGAGCACCGAGAGAGTCTTTCTCCGCTTTCATACCGTGAGGCCACCAAACACCTGTAGTACTGCCGATGCATCAGAATGCACCACTCTTCGCTAGCATCGCGTTATGGCTACCCAGCGCACGACCTTCACCCTCGACAGCGACTTGGCGGAACAAGCGCGCCGGCTGAACATCAACGTATCCGCGGCTGCCCGCGACGGAGTGGCCGCCGCCGTCAGGACCGCTCTGGGCGAGTCCGATCGAGCTGCCTACGAGCGCACGCCGGAGCGTCATGATCCGTTCTGGGACGAAGCCGAAGCCTGGGGCGACGAGTGAATCGCGGCGAGATCTGGTTGGCGCACGCCGGGAGCAAGAGCCGGCCGGTTCTCGTCCTCACGCGCACCGAAGTGATCGATGTGCGGGAGCTGGTCACCGTCGCCGAGATCACCACGTCGGCCCGTGGTCTCGCCGCCGAGGTTGAGCTCGACCACGAGCACGTCGGGCTCGACCGTCCATCCGTCGTGAACTGCGACGGTCTGCACACGATCAGGCAATCACAACTCACCAACCGCGTCGGTTCCGTCGACGGGGACACCCTCGGCAGGGTGTGTTGGGCGCTCAGCTACGCACTCGGTTGCTGACGCAGCACTCCTACCGCGTGCCGAAGACGATGTCGTCAGGTCTCACGGGGACACGGGTGAGGGGCAGGCCCGTGGCGTCACGGATGGCGGCAGCGACGGCGGCGGTGGAGCTGATGGTGGGGGGCTCGCCGGCGCCCTTGGCGCCGAAGGGGCCGAAGTAGCTGGGTTGCTCGATGAAGCGGGCGGTCACGGTGGGGGCATCGGCGAAGGTGGGCAGCAGGTAGTCGGTGAAGCTGGCGTTGCGGATGACGCCCCTGTCGAGGACGATCTCCTCCATCACCGCCAGCCCCACACCCTGCATGGTGCCCCCCTCGATCTGACCCACCAGCGCCTGCGGGTTGAGCACCCTGCCCACGTCCTGGACGGTGTCGATGTGGACCACCCGCACCAGGCCCAACTCCGGGTCGACGTCGACGACGGCGCGGTGGGCGGCGACGGCGAAGTCGACGTGAAGGTCGCCCTGGCCGTTGCCGTCGGGCCTGTCGGTGGGCGGGTGGTGGAAGCGGAGATGATGCGTCGCCGGTCCTTCGTCGACGACAGCGGCGAGGGGTTTCACCAGTGCCCCACGGAGCCACACCCCGGCGACGTCGAGGCGGTCGCCGTGGTGGGCGGCGAGGATCATGTCCCGCAGCCCGGTGGCGGCGGCGTGCACCGCCCCGCCGGTCATCTGGGTCTGCCGTGACGCCGAGGTCGACCCCGCCGACCCGATCGACGAGGTGTCGTCGAACACCACCGCCACCTGCTCGATACCGAGCACGGAGCGGGTGATCTGCTGGCACAGGGTCACCAGACCCTGGCCCACCTCGGCAGCGGCGGTGTGCACCTCGACCCCGGCGTGGGTGAGGGTGACCCGGGCCTCGGCGTAGTCGTCGAATCCTTCGGAGAAGGCCAGGTTCTTCAGGCTCACCGCCACCCCCACGCCGCGGCGGACATGGTGCTCGTCGGTGGTGAGCCCGGTGCCTCCGGGGAGGCGGAACGGGCCGGTCAGCTCCAGGTCGAGGGGCAGCGGCATGGCGCGGAGCCGCTCGATGGCTTCGGCGACGGGCAGCGGCCCCCGGATCACCTGCCCGGTGGTGGCCATGGGGAGCCCCGGCGCCAGGGCGTTGCGCAGGCGCAGGTCGAGCGGGTCCATCCCCAGCTCCGCCGCCAGCTTGTCCATCTGCGCCTCGTGACCGAAGCACGACTGCACCGCGCCGAAGCCGCGCATGGCGCCACACGGCGGGTTGTTGGTGCGCACCACCGCCCCGTCGACGAAGACGTTGTCGCAGGAGTACGGCCCGACGGCGAAGTAGGTGGCGTTGGCGATCACGGCCGGGCTCGACGAAGCGTAGGCGCCACCGTCGAGCAGCAACCGGGCGTCTACGCGCACCAGCGTGCCGTCGGCGTCAGCCTGGTGCCGGAACCACATCCGGGCCGGATGGCGGTGGACGTGACCGACGAAGCTCTCCCGCCTGTCGTACACCATCTTCACCGGCCGCCCGGTGTGCAGCGC
Source organism: uncultured Acidimicrobiaceae bacterium (assembly GCA_964579415.1). Lineage (GTDB taxonomy): Bacteria > Actinomycetota > Acidimicrobiia > Spongiisociales > UBA5794 > CAZOGW01. The sequence continues at coordinate 35,821 of CAZOGW010000008.1, forward strand.
CAGCAGGCACAGGTGGATCTGGAGGCTGACGTCCTCCCTGGCCCCGAAGGCGCCGCCGATGCCGGCCAGGTGTACCCGCACCATGGCGTCGGGGAGCCCAAGGCTGGCGACTATCTGGGCGTGGTCGACGTGGGCCCACTGGGTGGCGACGTACAAGTCGACCCCGCCCTCACCGTCGGGTACGGCCAGCCCGGCCTCCGGACCGAGAGGTGCCTGGTCCTGCATCCCCACCTGGTAAACACCCTCGACGACCACGCCCCCGGCGGCAGCGGTGTCACCCCGCCGCACCTGCATCCTGCGGAACACCTCCCCGGACGCCTCTGCGACCTCGGCGTCGACCAGCGGGTCGAGAACCTCGTACTCGACGGCGATCGCCTCCACCGCCCGGCGGGCATCCTCGGGGTCGTCGGCGGCGACGACCGCCACCGCCTCCCCCCAGTAGCGGACCAGGTCCCGGGCCAGGACCGGCTGGTCCGCGTCCTCCAGCCCGTAGGTCTTGCGCCCGGGGACGTCGTCGTGGGTGAGAACCGCCACCACCCCGGGCAGGGCCAGAGCGGGGGCGACGTCGAGCCGGGTTATGCGGGCGTGGGGATGGGGACTGCGCAGCGTGTCGCCCCACAGCATGCCCGTCGCCGACAGGTCGGACGCGAAGGCGAAGTCGCCGGTGAGCTTGGGGATGCCGTCAGGCCGAGCCGCCGATGCCCCGACACCGGTCCGGACCTCTCCGGCGACCTGGGGTGGGGCGATGGTCACGAGCCGGCCCCGGCGTTGGTGGCGGACAGCTCTTCCAGGCCGCGCAGGATGGCGCCGTAACCGGTACAGCGGCACACGTTGCCCGACAGCGCCTCGCGGATGTCGTCGCTCGACGGCGTCGGGTCGGAGTCGAACAGCTCGGCGGCAGCCACGACAAACCCCGGCGTGCAGAACCCGCACTGCACGCCCCCGGCGTCGAGCAGCGCCTGCTGGACCGGATGGAGCACCTGGTGGTCGCCGTAGCCCTCCACGGTGCGCACCGAGGAGCCGTGGGCGTCGGCGGCCATCACCAGGCAGGAACACACCACATCGCCGTCGAGGACCACCGAGCACGACCCGCACTCGCCGTGCTCGCAGGCGTTCTTGGCGCCGGGGAGCCCCAGCTGCTCCCGGAGCACGAACAGCAGGCTCTCGGCGCCGCGGATGTCGGCGCTCTGGTCGGCGCCGTTGATGTTGACCGTGATCCTCATCGCAGGCACCTTTCCAGCAGGCGGCGCGCCAGCACCCCGGAGGCGTGACGCCGGTACTCCTCGGTGCCGCGGTGGTCGGTGATGGGTCGCACCACGGCCCGCACCCGCTCGGCGAACTCGTCGAGGGCCGCCTCCGACGGTGCCGCCTCGGAGGAGATCATCTCCTCGGCCTCCCGGGCGCGGATCGGTGTCGGGCCGACGGCGCCGAGGGCGACGGTGGTGGAGCCACCGGGTCGGCGGGTGACGCAGGCGGAGACCATGGAGATCACCATGGCGTTGCGCACCCCCACCTTGGCGAACTCGGTGCGGGCGGGGAGGTCCTCGGGCAGTTCCACCGCGGTGATCATCTCGCCGGGCCGCAGCGACGTCTTCTTCACCCCGACGATCAACTCGTCCCAGGGGACCAGGCGGGTGCCGCCGAGTTGGGAGCGGAGCTCGATGCGGGCGTCGACGGCGGCGAGGAACGGCAGCGAGTCGCCGGCGGGGCTGGCGGTGGCGACGTTGCCCCCGATGGTGCCGGCGTTGCGGATCTGCGGGGAGCCTACGGTGCGGGCCAGCTGGGCCAGCGCGGTGACGGGTCCCCGCTCGAGGCGTGCCCAGGTGACTCCGGCGCCGATGCGGTTGCCCTCCCAGGTGTGCAGTTCCTCGATCCGGCGCAGGGCGATGACGTGGGCAGGGTGGCGGTGTCCGAAGCTCACCTCGACCATGACGTCGGTGCCACCGGCGAGCAGCGTTGCATCCGGGTCGTCGGCCAGCGAGGCCAGCGCCGCTCCGAGATCAGCGGGCCAGTTGTATTCCACTGGGAGCAGGATACTGCCGGGGCACGAGGTTCCCGGTATGCAGGGAGGTACTTGGTACTAGGTACTAGGGCCTTTCCCAGTCAAACGAGGAGGTTCCTTCCCGGGCGCCACTTGATGGAGCAGCCGGCTGAGGGGTACTGGACTTCGGGGGCGGGTTGGTCGTTGCGCACCGCCTCGATGGCCGCTCTCAGTTCCTCGCCGGTCACGGGGATGCCGGAGTTGGGGCGGCTCGCGTCGAGGCGCCCGCGGTAGTACAGGGTGCGCTCCGGCCCGTAGAGGAAGAAGTCGGGAGTGCAGGCGGCGCCGTAGGCGGCGGCGACACTCTGGTCCTGGTCGTACAGGTAGGGGAACCGGTAACCGCGGCGGGCCACCTCGGCGGCGGTCGCCTCGGGCCCGTCCTCGGGGTAGGCGTCGGTGTCGTTGGGCATGATCGCCACGATTCCGACGTCGGTGCCGTCATAGTCCCGGCCCAGGGCGGCGATCCCGTCGGCCACGTGCTGGACATAGGGGCAGTGGTTGCACATGAAGACGACCAGCAGTGCCTTCTTGCCGGCGAAGTCGCTCAGCTTCACGGTGTCGCCGGTGGTTACGTCGGCGAGGGCGAAGTCCGGAGCGGCGGTCCCCAGTGGTGTCATGGTCGAGGGGGTAGGCATCTTGGTCTGTCTCCTCGGAGTGGGCGGCCCCCCAGCTTAACCGTGGAAGAACCCGTCCCTCCCCTATCAACACACTTGTCACCACCTGTTGATATCGCCAGATACCGTCACCCGGACGTCACGAAGGTGTGATGCGGAGTTCGCTTCGGCCGGTCCGGATACTGGATACTGGATACTGGATACTGGATACGGAGCACACCGAGATGGCGCCTGCACAGACACCAGGAGACCCCATATGACGCACACCATCACCGTCGGAGCCAGCGGGGAGGCGTCGGCCGAGCCCGACACCGCCTTCGTCGACCTGGGAGTGGCCGTGGTACGCCCGACCGTCGCCGAGGCGGCCGCCGACGGCGCGGCGGCGGCCCGCCGTCTCATCGATGCCCTCGTCGACGCCGGTGTCGCCGCCGACGACATCTCCACGTCGCGGTACTCCGTCCATCCCGACTACGAGTACACCGGCTCCGAGCAGCGCCTGCGCGGCTTCCGGGTTTCCAACACCGTCACCGCCCGGGTGCGGGCCATCGACTCCACCGGAGCCGTGCTCGACGCCGCGGTGGCCGCCGGGGGCGACACCACCGTGGTGGACGGCATCCGCTTCGCGGTGAGCGACGACAGCGCCCTCGCCACCGCCGCCCGTGCCGCCGCCTGGGAAGCGGCACGGGGCAAGGCGGCCCAACTCGCCGAACTCGCCGGAGTGGCCCTGGGCGCGGTGATATCCATCTCCGAGGCAGCCGGGGGCGCCGTCCCCCGTCCCGCCCTCGCCATGCGCGCCCCCGCCGCCGCCGATGCGGCACCTCCCGTCCTCCCCGGCGAGACCAAGGTGACGGTCTCCCTCTCGGTCTCCTTCGCCATCGGGTAGGAAGGCTCCACAGGACGAAGAGCACCCGCTCGGCCCGTAGTACTGGATACCGGATACTGGCTACTGGATACTGGCTCCATGCGATTCACCCGAGACGAGCTGGAGGCCTTCCGGGACGCGGCGGTGCCCGACCTGATCGGGCCCGGGCTGCGCCTGCTGTTCGTCGGCATCAATCCCGGCCTGTGGACCGCGGCCACCCAGACCCACTTCGCCCATCCCGGCAACCGCTTCTACCCGGCGCTGCGCCTCGCCGGGCTCATCGAGCGGGACGTGGACCGGTCAGCCGGGTTCACCGCCGACGACCGCCGCCATCTCATCGAGCGAGGCATCGGCATCACCAACCTGGTGAACCGGGCAACGGTGCGCGCCGGCGAGCTGGGGACCGCCGAGCTCCGCCGGGGCGGGGACATATTGCGCGCCCTGGTGACGAGGGAGCGGCCCATCGTGGTGGCGATCGCCGGGATCACCGCCTACCGAATCGCCTTCCACAGACCCGAGGCAACGATGGGCCGGCAGGAAGTGACCATGGAAGGTGCCGAGTTGTGGGTGCTCCCCAACCCGAGCGGTCTCAACGCCCACGAGACGGTGGAAAGCCTGGCCGGCTGGTACCGCCGAGCGGGCGAGGCGGCGGGCATCGTGGCCGCTGCGCCCTGATAGACTCAATTTAGAGCGAACGCTCAAAGTCTTGCCCGGAAGGAGCGGCCCATGGCCAAGGCAACACCGGCCCGTAGAGTGGCGATCGTCGACGGGTTGCGCACCCCCTTCGTCAAGGCGGGAACCGCCTACCGCACGCTGTCGACGCTCGACCTCGCCACCCTCAACGTAACCGAACTGCTGGAGCGGTCCCCATGGTCTCCCTCGGCGGTCGACCTGGTGGTCTTCGGCGCCGTCGTCGCCGACGTCTCCGGGCCCAACATCGCCCGGGACCTGGTGGGCCGCACCGTCCTCGACGCCTCCACCGACGCCTTCTCGGTGAGCCGGGCCTGCGCTACCAGCACCCAGGCGATCGTCAGCGGGGCGCAGGCCATCATCGCCGGTGATGCCGAGGTGGTGATCGCCGGCGGCGCCGACAGCCTGTCCCGCCCGCCCATGCAGTACGACGACGCCGTTGTGGACGCCCTGATGGCGGCGCAGGCGGCGAAGGACCTTCCCGGGAAGGTGCGGGCCTTCACCGGCCTCCGCCCCCGGGACCTGGCTCCCCGGCCACCCGCCCTGGCCGACCTCAGCTCTGGGCTCACCATGGGTGAGGCGGCGGAGAAGATGGCTCGGGAGAACGGGATCGCCCGCTCCGACCAGGACGCCTTCGCCTACGAGTCGCACATGCGTGCCGGTGACGCCTGGGAGAAGGGGATCTACGACGACGAGGTGATGGCGCTGCACATCCCCGGCGAGGACGTCACCGTCACCCGCGACGGCCTCCCCCGACCCGACACCACCCTGGAGAAGCTGGCGTCACTGAAGCCGGCCTTCGACCGCCGCTACGGCACGGTCACCGCCGGCAACTCCTCACCGCTCACCGACGGCTCCGCCGCGGTGGTGCTGATGGAGGAGTCCACTGCCCGTCGCCTCGGCGTGAAGCCGCGGGCCTACGTCAAGGAGTGGGCTTTCGCCGGCCTCGACCCGGCGTGGCAGATGCTGATGGGTCCTTCGTTCGCCACCCCGAAGGCGCTGGACCGGGCCGGGCTCACCCTGGAAGACGTCGACGTGGTCGACATGCACGAAGCCTTCGCCGCCCAGGTGCTGTCCAACCTGGCCGCCTTCGCTTCCGCGGACTGGGCCGCCGAGCACCTGGCACGTCGCGAGCCCATCGGCGAGCTGGGGCTGGACCGGCTCAACCCTTACGGCGGGTCGATCTCGCTGGGCCATCCCTTCGCCGCCACTGGCGCCCGCCAGGCGCTCACCATGGCCAACGAGTTGGTGCGCCGCGACAGCGGTACCGCCCTCATCACCCAGTGCGCCGCCGGTGGTCTCGGCGCCGCCCTGATCCTGGAGCGCTGACATGACCTCCACCCTGCCCGCCCTCACCCACATCCACCTCTCCGTCGATGACGACGGCGTCGCCACCGCGCTCATCGACCGGCAGGGGGAATCGGTCAACACGCTGTCCGTCGAGGTGATGACCGACCTGGCCGAGGTGGTCGCCACCGCCGAGGAGGACCCCGCCATCCGGGCGCTGGTGATCGGTTCGGCCAAGGAGGGCAACTTCGTCGCCGGCGCCGACATAGCCTGGCTGGCCACCCTCGACGACACCGCAACCGCCGTCGGCCTGCTCGGCGAGGCGCACATCCTCTTCCGCCGCATCGAGGCTCTGCACTCAACCAAGCCGGTCGTCGCCGCCATCCACGGCCATGCCCTCGGCGGCGGCTGCGAGCTGGCCCTCGCCTGCGGGATCCGCATCTGCAGCGACGACGAGGCCGTCACCCAACTCGGCCAGCCGGAGGTGAAGCTGGGGCTCCTCCCCGGCGCCGGCGGCACCCAACGGCTCCCCCGCCTGGTCGGCGTGGCCGCCGCCCTCGACCTCATGCTCACCGGCCGCTCCGTTCGACCCCGCTCCGCCCTCAAGATGGGCCTGGTCGACGAGGTCTGCCCCCGGGAGGTTCTGCTCGACGTGGCCCGCCGCCGCGCCCTGGAGGTGCAGGAACAGCCGTCCGAGCAGGCGGGCGGCATCGGCCGCTTCCGCTCCTGGCTGGCGCCTTCTCACCTGCAGCGCCTCGCCCTCGAGGAGACCGGTCCGGGACGGCGCCTCATGTTCTCCAAGGCCGAGGAGGCCATGCTCAAGGAGACCCGGGGCAACTACCCGGCGCCCCAGGAGATCCTGGCCGTGGTCCGTGCCGGTGTCGAGGACGGCATCGAGGACGGCTACGCCGCCGAACTGGCCGCCTTCGGCCGGCTGGTGGTGTCGCCCGAGGCCAAGGAGTTGATCCGCATCTTCCTGGCGAGCCAGGAACTCAAGCACGACCGCGGCGTCGACGGTGACGCCGCGGCGCGCCCGGTTGCCAAGGTGGGCGTCATCGGCGGCGGGCTCATGGGCGGGGGCATCGCCACGGTGAGCGCTCTCACCGCCGGGGTACGCACCCGTATCCGGGAGGTCGACGACGCCGGGGTGCGCCGCGGCCTGGCCCACGTCGGGAGGAACGTCGACGAGCGGGTGAAGCGGAGGCGCCTCACCGGGCGCGACGCCGCCAGGGTGCGGGCGCTGGTAACGGGGGGGCCCGACTACCGGGGCTTCCACGACGTCGACCTGGTGATCGAGGCGGTGTTCGAGGACCTGGAACTGAAGCGCCAGGTCCTGCGCGACGTGGAGGCGGTGACGCCGCCGGAGGCGATCTTCGCCTCCAACACCTCGTCGATCCCCATCGCCCTCATCGCCGAGGCGTCGAGCCACCCGGAGACGGTGATCGGCATGCACTACTTCTCGCCGGTGGAGAAGATGCCGCTGCTGGAGGTCGTCGTCACCGACCGGACCGCCGACTGGGTGACCGCCACCTGCGTCGCCTTCGGCAAGCGGCAGGGCAAGACGGTCATCGTCGTCAACGACGGCCCCGGCTTCTACACGACCCGCGTGCTGGGGCCGTTCTCCGTGGAGGTGATGCACCTGCTCTCCGAGGGCGTGGCGGTGGAGGACATCGACGGGGCCATCACCGCCTGGGGTTTCCCGGTAGGGCCGGTGACGCTCATCGACGAGGTCGGCATCGACGTCGGCGCCAAGATCACCGGGATCCTCAATACCGCCTTCGGGAGCCGGATCGCGGTACCGGACTCCTTCACCCGCCTGATCGAGGACGGCCGCAAGGGACGCAAGAACGGCCGCGGGTTCTACACCTACCAGGACGGGAAGAAGGGCGGGGTCGACACCTCGGTCTACGACGTGCTGGCGGTCAAGCCGACCACCAGGCTGGTGCGGTCCGAGATCCAGGACCGCATCGTGCTCGCCCTCGTCAACGAGGCGGTGCGCTGCCTGGAGGAGCGGATCCTGCGCAGCGCCAGGGACGGCGACATCGGCGCCGTCTTCGGACTCGGCTTCCCGCCCTTCCGCGGCGGCCCCTTCGCCCACGTGGACAGGCTGGGCGCCGACGCCGTCGTCGCCCGCCTCGAGGAGCTGGCGCAGGACCACGGCGACCGCTTCAAGCCGGCGGAGCTGTTGAAGGACCACGCCAAGTCCGGCCAACCCTTCCGCGCCTAGGCAGGAGTTGGTACTTGGTATCGACGTCTGGGGATACGTAGTACTTAGTACTTAGTACTTAGTACTTCTAGTGCACATCCTCGTCTTCGGCCAGTTCCGGAAGGTCTCCCAGGACTCCGCCGATGACGTGGATGGTGGCGTTTGCGGTGCTGTAGCCCCCGCAGACCGTTTCGGCGGTGGGCCCGAAGACGGGTAGCTCGCCCTCCACCCACACGTCGTGGGTGTCGCCGCCGATGGTGGTCACGGTGCCGGCGGCCTCCAGCTCCTCCAGGCTGTGACGGCCGTCGACGATGTGGGCCTCGAGGAGGCGGCGCAGCTCGTCCTGCCGCGAGATGATGAGCTCGTCGTAGGTGCTCTGGTTGAGGGCGAGGAGCATGGCGTCGTCGGTAGGGACGAGGATGGTCACCGCCTCGGCGTCGGCCAGTTCGGCGTCCATGCCGGTGGCTCGGGCAGCCGCCTCGAAATAGGTCACGACCGGGATCCAGGTGAGGGCCTCGTCGGCCCTCATGGTCGCCAGGACCTCGGGCCCGCCGGGTTCTCCCGCCTGCGGGAGCACCTCGCAAAGCGACCCCACCAGTTCGGGGGCGGAGGCATCCTCGTCACCGGCGTCAGCGGAGTCGCCACCGCATGCAGCCAGCGCCAGCACCAGCAGGATCACCGTCAGGAGCCGTCCCGAGCTGCTCGCGCCGAGCCGGGGAGAGAAGGTCGCCATGGGCGGGAGTATGACACGAATCGCCGGGCTCTTCGCCTCCGCAGTGTCGGCACCCTCCCGTGTGGACGTCTCAGCCGACGAGGGCCAGCCGGTAGCTGTCGGGCCCGGTGGGCTCGAAGCCGAGCTTGCGCAGGTAGCCGCGGTGGGCGTCGGTGACGGCGCTGGCGGTGACGGTGGTGATGCCGTGCTCGATGAGCGGCCCGGGGCGGCGGAACAGGAAGCGAGCCGTCTTCAGGTCGCGGTACCGGGGCGTGACGTAGTCGAGGCGGACCGCCAGGATGCCGCTGCCCATGTTGCGTCCGATGAACACGCCGGCGGGCACCATGTCCCGCAGCACCAGGAAGGGAAGGTCGGAGTCGGCGACCTCGAAGTCGAACTCGGGCTGGAACTGCGCGACGTCGTCGTGATAGAAGTCGAGGAACTGCGCCAGGTAGGGCGACGACGGCTGCACCTCGAGAAGGCTGAAGAACTCCTCCTCGTTGTAGGCCTTCCACAGGAAGTAGGTGTGGATGCAGACGATCACCCCGTTGGTGACCGCCACCGGGATGGCTCCGACGAGCAGCCCGTATATGCCGAACATCAGCGCCCCGGCGAGACCGATGATGCGCAGCCACACCACGGAGCGGCGGGTGATGCTGAAGATCAGCGTCGCCGAGGCCAGGTAACCGAGGAGATCGACCATTGGGGCCAAGGCTATCGGTTCGCCAC
>CAZOGW010000009.1:0-14147 GCA_964579415.1 uncultured Acidimicrobiaceae bacterium
TCGGGACACTCCGCACCGAGATGCACACCGAGATCGGGACACTCCGCACCGAGATGCACACCGAGATCGGGACACTCCGCACCGAGATTCACACCGAGATCGGGACACTCCGGCAATCAGTCGAGAAGAGGTTCGATCGGCTCCTCTATGCCATGGTCGCCATGCCGGTGGCCATCATCGGCGCCTTCGTAGCCATTGTCCGCTACCTCGACTGACCGAGCCGTTCCAAGTACCAAGTACCAAGTACAGACGAACGCGACGGAGCCCGCCTTCCGTTCAGGAAGGCGGGCTCCTTCGCGTCGTCGTCTCTATCGCGTCTCGCGGTGCGCGGTGTGGTTGCGGCACCAGCGGCAGTACTTCTTCAGCTCCAGCCGCTCCCGCGTGTTCGCCTTGCTCTTGGTGGTCACGTAGTTGCGCCGCTTGCACTGCTCGCAGGCGAGCGTGACGGGCGGGCGCTTGTCTGATGCCATGTCGTCAGTTGATGATCTTGACGACGCGGCCGGCGCCGACGGTACGGCCCCCCTCGCGAATGGCGAAGCGCAGGCCCTCGTCCATGGCGATCGGGTTGATCAACGTGACGGTCATCTGGGTGTTGTCACCGGGCATAACCATCTCGGTGCCCTCCGGCAGCTTCACCGCGCCGGTCACGTCCGTGGTGCGGAAGTAGAACTGCGGGCGGTAGCCGTCGAAGAACGGGTTCTGCCGGCCACCCTCGTCACGGGTGAGGACGTAGACGTTGGCCTCGAACTCGGTGTGCGGGGTGATCGAGCCGGGGGCGGCGATGACCTGACCGCGCTCCACCTTGTCCTTGTCGATGCCACGCAGCAGCAGGCCGACGTTGTCACCGGCGCGGGCCTCGTCGAGGAGCTTGCGGAACATCTCGACACCGGTGACGACGGTCTTCTGCAGCGGGCGGATGCCCACGATCTCTACCTCGGTGCCGGTGTTGAGGTGGCCCTGTTCGACGCGACCGGTCACCACGGTGCCTCGACCGGTGATCGAGAACACGTCCTCGATCGGCATGAGGAACGGCTTGTCGGTGTCGCGCACCGGCTCCTCGATGTACTCGTCGACGGCGGCCATGAGCTCCATGACCTGGTCGGCGCCGGCCTCGTCGCCATCGAGCGCCTTGAGCGCGGAGCCGCGGATGACGGGGATGTCGTCGCCGGGGAACTCGTACTCGGTGAGCAGGTCGCGCACCTCAAGCTCGACCAGGTCGAGCAGCTCCTCGTCGTCGACCATGTCGACCTTGTTCATGAACACGACGATCTTGGGCACGCCGACCTGGCGGGCGAGCAGCACGTGCTCACGGGTCTGCGGCATGGGGCCGTCGGCGGCGGACACCACCAGGATGGCGCCGTCGACCTGGGCGGCGCCCGTGATCATGTTCTTCACGTAGTCGGCGTGGCCCGGCATGTCGACGTGGGCGTAGTGCCGGTTCTCGGTCTCGTACTCGACGTGGGCGATGGCAATGGTGATGCCGCGCTCACGCTCCTCGGGAGCCTTGTCGATCTGGTCAAAGGCGGTGAACGTGTTCGTACCGCCCGGTACGCGCTCGGCGAGGGTCTTGGTGATGGCGGCAGTGAGAGTGGTCTTGCCGTGGTCGATGTGACCCATCGTGCCGATGTTGACGTGTGGCTTGTTCCGCTCGAACTTCGCCTTACCCATTGTCTGCTCCTCTTCGAGCCGTGCTTCTTGTCTGTTGTGCGTAGCGGCGGGCGGACTTGAACCGCCGACCTCTCGATTATGAGTCGAGCGCTCTTACCGACTGAGCTACGCCGCCCGGGCGTCCTCGACGCGCTGGCGTCCCCCCTCCGGCGCACGCACGGGGGCGGACGATGATCGGGGAGATTAGCAAAGGGCAACCCTCACGGGCGCCCCGAGCCCCCTCCGGGATTTGAACCCGGGACCCCTTCCTTACCATGGAAGTGCTCTGCCACTGAGCTAAGGGGGCGCGCGTGGGTGCGGTAACGAGTACCACACGCGCAGATCCGCCAGGATACAACAACTCCGGAGGTCGCGGAAGCTGGGCGCTCCGCGCCCTACCCACGGCCTCCGACGCCGAGCGGCCGCACGTCCTTCGAGCAGGTTGGGAGCGCTCCCATTATCGTGGCCGCGCATGGCTGGCCTCACGCCCCTATGTCCGCCGGCCACCGCCCGGCGCGCCGTCGTGGCGGTGGTGGCGCTTGCCGTCGTGACGGCCGCCTGCACGTCCGCCGCCACCCCTGACACGACGGCGGCTATAGCGCACGCGACCATGCCGGCCACCACGGGGCCGACGACCACGAACGGCGCCGGCCGTTCGATACTCGGGCTGACCTTGCCGGGGGAGACGGCAGAGCGCTACCAGCCGGTTGAGATCGCAGTCGAGATGGACGCGGTCTACGACAACCCCTTCGACCAACGTCAGGTGGCTCTCGACGCCGTGTTCACCGGGCCCGACGGCTCCACGTGGGACGTGCCCGGATTCTGGGACGGCGAAGGGACCTGGCGCCTCCGCTTCACGCCCTCGCTGGAGGGGGCATGGACCGTCGCGGCCACCGTCGCCGACGCCGGCGGCCGCAGTGAACCGGCCATGACCACGTTCGACGTGACGGCGTCCGACCGTCCGGGGTGGCTGGTGCCCGGGGACCGCGCCGACCCGTCCCTCAGCCCCCGCTACCTCGTCCACCACGACGGGACATCCTGGTACGGCGTGGGGTACGCCGACCTCGACATGTCTCTGGGCGGCCTCGACGACGACGGCTTCGGCAAGTTCGACGACATGGCGGAGTGGGGAGGCAACCACGAGATGTGGTGGCCCACGTGGGCCTTCAACTACTTCGCCGGTTCCTACGACACGTACTCCGCTCCACAGATGAGGGTGATCGACCTCGCCCTCGCCGACGCCGAGGCGTCGGGCGTGGCGGTCACGTTCACGGTGTGGACGCACCAATACCTGCGCACCGCGGCGCACCCGTGGGGCAGGGCCAAGTGGGACGCCAACGGGTTCTCGAAGCTCGTCGGTCTCGACGAGTTCTGGACCGACAACGAGGCGTGGGCGTGGCAGGAGAACCTGTACCGCTACATCATCGCCCGCTGGGCCCACAGCCCGGCCCTGGCGATGTGGCAGACGGTCACGGAGATCAACGGGACGGAATCCTTCGAGCACACCGACGCCTGGCACGAGCGGATCAACGCCTACTTCCAGGAGCACGACCCTTACCGCCACCCCACGACCGCCACCGGATCGGGCGGATGGGACTGGCCCGCCGGGCACGCAGTCATGGACGTGCCGCAGATGCACGTCTACGAGGAGTTCACCCAGGACCCGATCCGCGCCGCCGAGCTGATGGCGAAGTGGACGCAGGTGATGTGGGATCGCGAGGAGAAGCCGAACTGGATCGGTGAGTACGGGGAGCGGGGCAACCAGTACTACCCGGCAATGTTGCACCACTCCACCTGGGCTGCCTTCGCCGCCGGGGCGGCGATGACGCCCATCGAGTGGAATGACGGGCAGTACGACTACGGCCGCTTCACCGACGAGATGAAACAGACCATGGCCCACCACAGGTCCTTCGTCGACCGCATCCACCTGGCCGAGATGGCGCCCGGGAGCATCGACGTGGTGGCGAGCGATCCCGAAGTGCGTGGCTGGGCGCGTGGCGGCGACCGCGGCGGGTTCCTCTGGGTGCAGGACTTCGCCCTCCAGGGCGCCGGGCTCGAGGTGCAGCAGGCCGACACCACGATCCGCGCCGGCGTCGAGGTCGAACTGGCCGGCTGGCCTGAAGGTGACTGGACCGCTGAGCCCTACGACACCTGGACCGGAGAGTGGCTGGATGCGGTCCCGGTGAGCTGCGGCGCAGGGGCCTGCACGCTCACCCTCCCCGACTTCCACAGCGACCTGGCTCTACTGGTCCTGCCAGCCAACTGATCCACGGTGGAGAGGTACCAAGTACCAAGTACCAAATACCAAGTACCTGTCTTGCAGTGCCGGGAGAAGGATTTGAACCTCCGAAGGCATACGCCGGCAGATTTACAGTCTGCTCCCTTTGGCCGCTCGGGCATCCCGGCAGGAATGGAGGGCGAGTCGGCAGGATAGCGCCCTCCCGCGCCTTCCCGTCAGGCCACGACGCCTCACGAACTCGGTACTGGGCAACGGGATACCGGCTACCGGCTGCTGCTCTTGCCCATTCCCTCGAAGAGGAACATCACCAACTCGGCGGCGACCTCGTCGAGGCGCTCGGTGGGATGGTCCTCCTTCATCAACACCTTGGCCGCCGCCATGATGGTGTCGCTGAGGAGCGCCGCAGCCAGGTCCCTGGGGAGGGCCCGCAACTCGCCGCGGCGGACGCCTTCGGCGTAGATGCTCCCGAACTCGGACGAGAGCCCGCGGTGGGCGGCCTCGATGCGCCCCCTGGTCGAAGCGGCGAGCCCCGGCAGGCCCTGGTGCAGCTCGACGCCCAGCACCGGGTCGGTCACCGACCACTCCACCATCCGCACCGCCAGGTCGGCGAGACGCCGCTTGGGCGACTGCGCCGGGTCCAGGGTGGCCAGGATCTCCTCGGTGACCTCGGGAAGCCTCGCTTCGACCAGCGCGGCCAGCAGGTCCTCCATGTCGGTGAAGTACTCGTAGAAGGTGGTGCGTCCGATCCCTACCGCGGCGGCGAGGTCGGCAGGGGTCACTCCGGCGTAGCCCCACTCGGCGAACAGCGACTCGGCTGCGGCGAGCAGAGCAGAGCGCACCGCGGCGCGCCGTTCGGTCAGTGTCACCTGACCGGCCCGCGTACTTATCGATCGTGTCTGGGGCACCTGGAACCAACCCCCGTCGAGTCGACCCGGAGTATGGCGCATCGCGGCGCCAAAGACCGGTCCGGCATACCTTGAGACGCGATCGCGATCCGTGGTTAGAGTCGCTGGCGGGAAGGTCAAGCCACAGGCGAGGGCGCCCGACGGCCCCTCGCCACACGAGAGAGGGGATGCTGGTGTCGAAGCGACTCATGTCGATCTTGGTGGTGCTGGCTGTTGCCATCGCCATGCTGTCTCCCGTGACGGGGGCAGCCGCCCAACCCGACGATCCTACCTTCGAAGGCTTCGAAGAGGCCCTCGTCGAGAAGAGCGCATCTGGAAGCTACGTCGTGGTGATGGCGGCGGACCCCCTCGTCGTCACCCAGGGCAAGGACGCCCTCGACACGACAAGGGCCCGTACCGAGCGGCGTCGCATGCGCGACAGCCACGACCGGGCACTGCGACAGGTGGGGGCGACGACCTCGGCCAAGGTCAACGAGTACACCAACGCCCTCAACGGCTTCTCGGCGACGATCTCACACGATCAGGCCATCGAACTGGCGTCACGACCCGACGTGGCCCTGGTGCTGCCCGACGTGCTGCGCCAACCCACCACCGACGCCACCCCGAAGTTCCTCGGAATCTCCACCCCCGGCGGTGCGTGGGACCGTGGCGTCACCGGCGAAGGTGTCGTGGTCGGCGTCATCGACACCGGCATCTGGCCTGAGCACCCCAGCTTCGCCGACGACGGCACATTCCCGGCACCTCCGGTCTCCGGCATCCCCTGCGAGTTCGGCAACACGGCGCACCATCCCGCCGACGTAGCCTTCACCTGCCAGAACAAGCTGCTCGGTGCCCGCCAGATGCTGGCCACCTACCGGGCCCTGATCGGGGCGGAGGACTTCGAGTTCGATTCGGCTCGTGATGACAACGGCCATGGCACCCACACCGCCAGCACCGCCGCCGGCAACGCCAACGTGGCAGCCCAACTGTACGGGCGCCCCGCCGGCACCATCTCCGGCATCGCCCCACGGGCACACGTCATCGCCTACAAGGGCCTGGGCAACCTGGGCGGGTTCACGTCGGACCTGGCGGGGGCAATCGACCAGGCCGTGCTCGACGGTGTCGACGTGATCAACTACTCCATCGGCGGGGGCGCCCGGATCGGCACCGCCGACGACATCGCCTTCCTCTTCGCCAACGACGCCGGTGTGTGGGTGGCGACCTCGGCGGGTAACAGCGGCCCCGGTCCGTCCACCGTCGGCGGCCCCGGCAACTCGCCGTGGATCACCACGGTGGCCGCCAGCACCCACCGCCGGTTCTTCGAGGGTCAGGTGGTGCTTGGCAACGGCGCAATCTACTCCGGTGCCTCGATCACCGAGCCGCTCGCTGCCACCAAGCTGGTCGACGCGGCGGATGCCGGCGACGACCTGTGCGGACCGGACACACTCGACCCCGACGTCGTGGCAGGGGCCGTCGTGCTTTGCCGCCGCGGCGTGTACGGCCGTGCGGCCAAGGGCCTGGCGGTCCTCGAGGCCGGCGGCGTCGGCATGATCATGTACGAGAACGACGACGCCGGGAACCTGTTCAGTGACACCCACTGGGTGCCGACGGTCCACGTCGACAACACGCCCGGACTGGCCATCAAGGCCTACATCGCCAGCAGCCCCAACCCGACGGCACGCATCCGCTCCCCCAAGAACGGGCAGTGGTCGCCGGCCCCGTCGATCACGTCGTTCTCGTCGCGCGGCCCCAACTCACCCGCACTCGACATCATCAAGCCGGACATCACCGCGCCCGGACTGCAGATCCTGGCCGGCAACTCGCCGTTCAACGGCCCCGGCTTCGTCCAGGGCGAGCTGTTCCAGGCCATAGCCGGGACGTCGATGTCGAGCCCGCACATCGCAGGGATCTTCGCTCTGCTCAAACAGGAGCACCCGGAGTGGAGCGCGGCGGCCGCCAAGTCGGCGCTGATGACCACCGCCTACCAGGACGTGGTCGACAACGACCGGGTCACACCGGCTGGGCCGTTCGCCACCGGCGCCGGTCACGTCAACCCGGGGAGCCCGAGCCACGACGGTTCAATCTTCCGCCCGGGACTGGTGTACGACGCCGCGTTGCTGGACTACTTCGCCTTCCTGTGCGACGCCTTCCCGGCGATCTTCGCCAACCCGACGGGGACCTGCGGGTCGTTGGCTTCCTCCGGCTTCTCGCTGGACGCCAGCGACCTCAACCTGTCATCCATCGGCATCGCCCAGCTCGCCGGATCACAGACGGTCACCCGGACCGTGACCAACGTCGACAGCCGGCGCACGGTCTACACGGTGTCGGTGGACGAGCCCGAGGGCTACGACGTGTCCGTGTCGCCCAGCTCGTTCCTGATCCATCCGGGTGAGTCGGTGACCTACGAGGTGACCATCAGCAACGACGGCACCGCGCCTCTCGGCGAGTGGCGCAGCGGGTCGCTCACCTGGACGTCGGGCCGGTTCAGGGTCTACAGCCCGATCGCGGTGAACGCCGCCGAGTTCGACGCTCCCGCCGAGATCAGCGGCAGCGGCGCCACCGGCAATGCCGGCTTCACCGTGAAGTTCGGTTACACCGGCGCCTACAGCGCCACCAGCCACGGGCTGGTGCCTGCCACCGCCTTCACCGACGTGGTCCTGCAGGACCCGGACCAGACCTTCGACCCCAACGACGGCTACAGCAAGCTGCACACCATCACGGTGAACGACGCGGCCCATCTCAGGCTGGCCATCCCACCTGAGGCGACCGAGGCGGGCGCCGACCTGGACCTGTTCCTGTTCAACCCGAGCGGTCAGTTCGTGGCGTCCAGCGTCGTGCCCGCCACCGACGAGCAGATCGACATCCCGGCGCCCGCGAACGGCACCTGGTTCGCCTTCGTTCACGGCTGGCTGGCACCTGGCGGCGACTCCCCGTACACCCTGTACACCTGGGCGCTGCCCAACGCCCCCGGCGGGAGCCTGAGCATCAGCGGCGTACCGCCGTCGGCCACGATCGGGGCGGCACCGACGCTGACCGCATCGTGGACCGGAGCCGGGGGGGTCTGGAGCCTCGGAGCCGTGTCTCACAATGGTCCGAACGGACGCCTCGGCCTCACCCTGGTGGACGTGGACAACAGGCCGTGAACGAAGGGGGTGGGGGCGCCTAGGGGCGCCCCCACCCCCTTCGCCGTACTAAGTACTACGTACTACGTCTGGCGACAACTGCAAGAACCACTGGACCACGAAGAGGGGCGCCTTGGGCGCCCCTCTTCGTGTTTGAGAAGTGTGGCGAGCCATCTGCAACCGGCAACTCCTGCGATGCCCGCCTTCTTCACGTAGTACGTAGTACGTAGTACGTTACCGAATCCCCAGAGTCATCTCTTCGAGCCGCTTGACGCGCTCGGGGATGGGGGGATGGGTGGCGAACATGCTGCCGAGGTTGCGGCCGCCGCGGCCCTTCTTGCCGAAGGCCCTGAGGGGGTCGGCGATGAAGAGTTGGGAGATGGCGGGGTTGACCTCCATCGGCACCCGGCTGGTGCCGGCTTCGAGCTTCTTGAGGGCGCTGGCCAGGGCTAGGGGCGAGCCGGTGGTCTCGGCGCCGCTGCGATCGGCCTGGTACTCGCGGGCACGGGAGATGCCCATCTGGATCAGCATGGCGGCGAGGGGCGCCACGATCAGGGCGACGAGACCGAGGATGGCCCCGAGCGGGCCGTTGTCGTTGCTGCGCCGGCCCATCCCGCCCCAGAACGCCATCCGGGTGAGCATGGAGAGGGCGGCGGCGATGGTGGCCGCCATCGATGCGATGAGGATGTCCCGGTTCTTCACGTGCGCCAACTCGTGGGCGAGGACACCTTCCAGCTCGCGGTCGTCCATGATGTCGAGGATGCCCCTGGTCACCGCCACCGCGGCGTGCCGGGGGCTGCGCCCGGTGGCGAAGGCGTTTGGCTGGGGGGAGTCGATGAGGAAGAGCCGGGGCATAGGCATCCCCGCCATCTGGGTGAGCCTGCCGAGGGTGCCCTCCACCCTGGGGAGCGTGCCCGGTGTTATCGGCTTGGCGCGCGAGGCGGCCAGCGCCATCTTGTCGGAGAAGAAGTACACGGCGAAGTTGAACAGCACGGCGAATCCGAACGCCACGACCATCCCGTTGGTCCCGCCCAGGACCGCTCCGACGAGTATGAAGAGGGCGCCGAGGAGCCCGAGGAGGCCTGCTGTCTTGACGGTGTTCGTCATGAAGGGAATCCTACCGCCGGGGTCTGACTAACTCGGGGCCCGGTCCGGCCGGCGGATCGCGGAAATTGGGCCTTCTGACCTCCCGAAAACCCCTCCCGCGCCTGGATTCTTCCCCCTACACTGGCTGTGGGTATTTCCGGGCGCTGCCGCGACTCCCTTCCGGCAGGCAGCTCACCGACCGTTCCCGAGAGAAAGAGAGAGGGGGAGGGAAGCTGGTGAAGCGGTTCACCACGCTTTGCAGCGCGTTCGTCTTCGCGCTGGCGGCCCTGATGCCGGCAGCTTCCGCTCAGCCGCGCCTACCCGAGTCGGTCGCCGCCGAGGTGGCCGCCGCCAAGTCCTCCTCGGTGTACATCGTCCTCCTCGACGACGCTCCCGTGGTGGCCTACGAGGGCGACCTGCCCGGCCTGGCCGCCACCCGGGCGACCCAGGGTCAGATCCCCGATCCCGACTCGCGGGTGGTGCAGCGCTACCAGGACCACCTGCGCAGCGAGCAGGAGCAGGTTCTGCTCGACGTCGGCGCCTCCCCCACCGACAAGCTCCACACCTACACGTTCGCCACCAACGGCTTCGCGGCCCGCCTCACCGACCAGCAGGCGTCGCTGCTGGCACTGCGCCCCGGCGTGCTCGGGGTGTTCCCCGACGAGCTGCGGCGGATCACCTCCACGGAGTCGTCGATGACCGACTCTTCGGCCACCTACCTGGAGCTGGACCATCCCCAGGGACCGTGGGCCACCGGCTACACCGGGAACGACGTCGTCGTCGGCGTCATCGACACCGGAATCTGGCCCGAGCATCCCAGCTTCGCCGACGACGGCACCTACGGCCCGGCGCCGGAAGGCTTCTCCGGGAGCGTCTGCGACTTCGGTTCCGCCGTCGACGGGGCGGTCGACTTCAACCCGACCGACTCCGACTTCACCTGCAACGGCAAGCTGCTGTCGGCGCGGGTCTACGGGGAGGCGTTCCACGGCGGCACCGGTGAGGGCCTCGCCACCGGAGAGTTCATCTCCGCCCGCGACGCCGACGGGCACGGCAGCCACACCGCCGCCACCGCCGCCGGCAACTCCGACGTCACCGCCACCGTGCTCGGCCAGGACTGGGGCGCCGTGTCGGGTGTGGCGCCGCGGGCACGCATCGCCGTCTACAAGGC
This sequence comes from uncultured Acidimicrobiaceae bacterium, assembly GCA_964579415.1. Classification (GTDB taxonomy): domain Bacteria; phylum Actinomycetota; class Acidimicrobiia; order Spongiisociales; family UBA5794; genus CAZOGW01. The sequence continues at coordinate 10,147 of CAZOGW010000009.1, forward strand.
CTGCTGGAGCGAGACACCCGCCGAGGGCCTGTGCGCCCTGGCCGACCTGGTGGCCGCCATCGACCAGGCGGTGGCCGACGGGGTGGACGTCATCAACTACTCCATCGGCGATTCCGACACCACTTTCAGCGCCGACGGCCTCGCCTTCCTCTTCGCCGCCGATGCCGGCGTCATGGTGGCGGCGTCGGCCGGCAACGACGGGCCCGACGCCTCCACCGTGGGGGCGCCGGCGATGGTGCCCTGGGTGACCGCGGTGGGCGCCGGGACGCAGAGCCGCAACTTCGCCGGGACGTTGCTGCTCGGCACCGATCTACAGATCCAAGGGGTGACGCTGACACCGGGCACGGGTGCCCTCCCGATGGTGGACGCCGCCAACCTGGGTAACGAACTGTGCGACCCCGACGTCGAGTTCGCCGGCTCGGTGGCGGGCAGCATCGTGCTGTGCCGCCGCGGCGTGGTGGCCCGGGTGGCGAAGAGCCAGGCGGTGGCGCAGGCCGGCGGCGCCGGGATGGTCCTGGCCAACACCGTCGCCAACGACACCCTCAACACCGACAACCACTACGTACCCTCGCTGCACGTCGATGTCGAGGACGGCGCCGTGGTGGCCTCCTACATCGCCGACACCGAGAACCCGCTGGGACTGCTCAGCGGCGGCGCCCGGGTCGACGACCAGGGCCACGTCCTGGCCGCCTTCTCCTCGCGGGGCCCCAACGGCTTCAGCGAGGACATTCTCAAACCCGACGTCATCGCCCCCGGCGTGAACGTCCTGGCAGCCGCCTCTCCCTCGGCACTGCTGGGCTCCCCCGGCGAGCTCTTCCAGGCGATCAGCGGCACTTCGATGTCCAGCCCCCACGTCGCCGGCGTGTACGCCCTGCTCCACCAGGCACGCCCCGACTGGACCCCGGCGATGGCCAAGTCGGCGCTGGTGACCACCGCCAGCCATGACGTCTACCTGGAAGACGGCGTCACCCCGGCCGATCAACACGACATCGGCGGCGGCTACATCCAGCCCGGCGGCCGCATCCACCTCCGCGGTTCCGCCTTCAACCCGGGGCTGGTGTACGACGCCAACCTCTTCGACTACGCCGCCTTCACCTGCGGGGCCCGCCTCGACTGGCTGTGGCAGCCGGGCACCTGCGAACTGCTCGAGGACTTCGGGTACAGCACCGATCCCAGCGACCTCAACGTGCCGTCGATCTCGATCGGGGCACTGGTCGGCACCCAGACGATCACCCGCACCGTGACCAGCGTCGCCGACAAGCTGCGTACCTTCGAGTCACGTGTGGTGGCCCCACCCGGGTACGACGTGGTGGTGGAACCGGAAACCCTGACGCTGGCACCGGGCGAGTCCGCCGAGTTCACCGTCACCTTCACCCGTACCCGTGCCAAGCTGGGCGAATGGGCCTCCGGGTCGCTGCGCTGGCACACCAACGGGTACCGGGTGGACACCCCCGTCGTGGTGCGCGGATTCGAGTTCGCCGCCGACGAGGAGGTCCCGGGCGGCGGCGTCACCGGCGACGCCTCGATCGGGGTGCGCTTCGGCTACGACGGCAGTTACGCCGCCACCCCGCACGGTCTGGTGCCGGCGACGGTCGATGAGGGGACCGTCGCCGAGGATGCGATGGTGTACCACACCTTCGAGGTGCCCTCGGGTTCCAAGTACGTACGGGTTTCCCTGTTCGACGAGTACACCGCCGCCGATGACGACCTCGACATCTACGTCTTCGACCCCGCCGGCAATTATGTGGGCGGCTCCTTCACCCCGGGATCCGACGAGGAGGTGGGCTTCGTCCCCACCGCCGAGGGGACCTACACGGTGATGTTGCACGCCTGGCAGACCGCAGCGCCGGAGACCGACTACAGCCTGTTCTCCTGGGTGGTCCCGGACGGCGCGGCCACCCTCTCGGTGTCGTCCGCGCCTGCGGAGGCAGTCGCCGACACCGGCGGGACGGTGACCGTCGCCTGGTCGGGTCTCGAGGTGGGCGTCAGGTACCTGGGTGCCGTCACTCACACCGGGCCCGCGGGCGCCCTCGGGCTGACCGTCCTCGACGTCCATGCCGCCAGCGCCCCTGACATGCCCTCGTCCATCCCGGTGCTGCCCGCCGACGACGACTACCTCTCGTCACGGGGAAGAACGGACACGGATCGCATCATCCCGGCGCAACGGCAACGGGTGGGATGAGACGAGACGGGTACTAGGTACTAGGTACTAGGTAGCTGGCGACCACTGCAGACGCTCCGCGATCACGCCATGCGTCGGTTTCACGATGATACGTAATACGTAATACGTAATACGTCCCCTAGTCGACGTCGATCTTGGGTGCCTCAGGCTTCTCGGCGAATGCCTTCGGCTCACAGAGGAACGGGATGCCGGTTCCGGCTGCGTGGTAGTTGTACTCGGCTGTGTCGTAGACCAGGACGATGCGAACGCCCTCGATGAGGACCTGGGTGTAGCCCATGCCGGGCCGAGGACAACCGATGCTGCCGTCGGGCCACGTGACCGCGTCCCAGACCACCACCTCGATGTCCCCCGGATCGGTGCCGAGGCGCCCTGCCAGGTCTTCCAGGGCGGCGGCCACCTGCGTGTTCTGGCGGGGGTCGCTGCCGGTGAGGAGGCTGTTGCCGGGCGGCGGCGGGGGCAGGCTGGGCCCTACGGGCTCGAACTGGGGCAACGTCGCCTCCGTGGTGTCAAAGACGGGCAGGGTGGTGTCGGCCGGCTCGGGGCCGGTGTCGTCGGTACCCAACCCTCCATCGTCACCGCCGCACGCCGCCAGTGCCAGTACCAGTGCGGTACCGGCCGCCAGCATACGCAGCGCCGCCGGCGCCATGGCGTTCATGTCACTCACCAAGGTATTACGCCGCGGGAGATACCGTGGGTTCCCCTGCCCCCGGGTCCGGGGGAGGCCAGGGCTACCGCCTCACCAGCAGCACACGGAAGTCTCCCAGCCCGCGTGGATGGAGCAGGGTCTCGGCGTCGATTCGCTCCGCCCTCACCATGAGACGGGCCAGGGCGTCACCGCTCGCAGCCAACTCCCGCTCGCGGGAGCGCAGTCCGTCGACATCGTCGCCCAAGCCCCAGGCGACGAGGAAGTCGTCCTGCCGCATCACCTCCACGTCCCCTCCCGCTGCTGCGGCAGCGGCCGCCATGGCGGTGAAGTCCACGTCGACGGTGACGTCGGTCTCCCCGGGCGACAGGAGTGGGTCGGGTCCGAGGTGGTGGTGCCGGTATGTACGCAGCGTCCCCTCGCTCCGCCGCGGCTCCAACTCGGCGGAGGTGCCGCCGTAGTCGAACAGGGCGAGCGCACCTCGGCGTATCCGGGCCACCGCGGAGCCCACCCAACTGGTTGCGGCCATCTGGATCTCCACCTGGCCGCCCGGGGGCACCGGGCCGGCGTAGCGGTCGGCCCAGGCTGCCACCTGGGGCCGGGGAGGCGCCGCCACCAACGTCAGCTCGCCATCTTCGGCATCCACCCACCGCTCCTCCCATGCGTCGGCGGTCCTCACCGCCAGCGCCACCGGGAGGTTGTCGAGAAGTTCGTTGGCGATCACCACGCCCTCGAGGTCGCTATCGAGCTCGTCCAGGGAGGGCAGCACCCGATCGACCCCGGGGAGCCGCTCCAGCCGGCGCCGTGCCTGCGGTGAGGCTTCCACTGCCACCGTGGTGACGTCGGATCGTCCCAGGCCTTCCAGGAGCGGGGCCAGCAGGGAGCCGGAGCCGGCGCCGACCTCGACCAGGACGGGTCGCTCCAGCGGCGCCATCGCGTCGGCGACGTACCGGGCCAGGGTGCGCCCGAACCAGGGGCTCACCTCAGGGCTGGTGAGGAAGTCCCCTTCCCTGGTGGACCGCAGCGGCCCCGTGGCGAAGAACCCACCCTCCGGTTCATAGAGGCACGCCTCCATGAACTCCTCGAAAGGAACCGGCCCCTCACGCCCGATGCGAGCGATGAGTCGTGTTTTGAGATCACCCACGTGGCCACCCGGTACTTAGTACTTAGTACTTA
>CAZOGW010000009.1:14247-37169 GCA_964579415.1 uncultured Acidimicrobiaceae bacterium
TACTTAGTACTTAGTACTTGTCAGAACCCTGTGCCCCCACTCAATGCCACGTTGCTGACGTTGGCGACGAGCCCGGGGAAGAAGCCGAGCACGAGGACGCCGAAGGCGGTGAGCGCCAGGGCGAACCGTATCGACGGCGCCACCGCGGTCTCGGGAGCCGCCAGTTCGCCGGCGGCCGTGGTGGGCACGGAGTCGAACCAGGCCGACTTGATCACCTTGGCGTAGTAGTAGAAGGCCACCACCGAGTTCACCGCGGCGATGATGGCCAGCGCACGGGCCCATGGGTCGTCGACGCCGAGCACCGAGGAGAACATGGCGAACTTGGCGAACCACCCGGCGATGGGGGGGATCCCGGCCAGCGAAGCGAAGAACAGCGCCAGCAGCGCCGCCAATCCGGGGGCGTAGGTCGACAGGCCGGCCCAGTCGGCGATGGCCCGCGACTTGAGCCGGTTGGCGCCGGCGATGACCACGGCGAAGGCGCCCAGGTTCATCACGGCGAAGATCACCAGGTAGGTGATGGTGGCGGTGAGGCTGCGTCCCAGGACCTCGTTGCTGATCCCGGTTACTCCGACCTCGGGGTCTGCTGCGGCCACGGCCACCGCGAACGGCACCAGGATGAAACCCCCCTGGGCGATCGACGAGTACCCGAGAAGGCGCACGATGTCGTCCTGGCGCAGCGCTATCACGTTGCCCACGGTCATCGACGCCGCCGCCAGGATCCACAACAGCGGCCCCCACACGTCGAGAACGCCGATGAAGGCGATGTAACACAGGCTGATGAGGCCGACGAATCCGGCGGTCTTGGACACGACGGACAGGAAGGCGGTCACCGGGATCGGGGCACCCTCGTAGGTGTCCGGGGTCCAGAAGTGGAAGGGTACCGCCGACACCTTGAAGGAGAACCCGAGGAGGGTGAGCACGACGCCGGCGGTGAGCAGGCGGCTGTCGAGGTGGCTCCCGATGGCGGATTGGATGGCGTACAGGTTGATCTGCCCGGTGACGCCGTACACCAGCGACATGCCGAAGAGGAGCACGGCCGACGAGACAACGCCGATGATGAAGAACTTGATGGCCGCCTCGTTGGAGCGGGCGTCCCCCTTTCGCCATCCCGCCAGCAGGAAGGTGGGGCTGGTCACCAACTCCAGGGCGACGAAGAGCCCGATGAGGTCCCGGCTCGAGGCCATGACCACCGCTCCCAGGGTCGAGGTGACGATGAGGAAGTAGAACTCACCCTGCCAGTAGCGATCGCCCTCGACGTAGCCCACCGACAGCAGCAGCACGACGGCGGCGGAGACGATGAAGAGCCCCTTGAACACCAGCGACAGGTTGTCGACGACGTAGGACCCGCCGAACATGAACCGCACCTCGGCCGGGTCGCAGAAGTCCAGGGAGGCGCAGAACCCGAGTGTGAGCACCGGCACCAGTGCCGCGAAGAGCCCGACGATGCCGGCGACGGCGGCCCAGTACTTGGGGACGGGCAGCAGGTCGACCACCAGGACCACCAGCGCCGTGGCGGCGAGGATGAGCTCGGGGGCGAGTGCGTGGTAGTCGAGGTTCACGCCTCAGCTCCCGAATGCCTTGGTGACGAGGTCGACGACGGCGTCGTTGGTGGCCCCGAAGACCAGACGCGGGAAGACCCCGATGGCGATGATGATGACCATCAGGGGCGCCCAGGCCAGCATCTCGTAGCGGTCCACGTCATGGAGGTGATCGGCGACCCACTCGTCGGAGGGCTCGCCGAAGTTGACCTTCTGCAGCATCCACAGCAGGTAGCCGGCGGCGAGCACGGTGCCGATGGCGCCGATCACCATCAGGGTGCGGAACAATGTGACGTCGAGGCCGGGCAGCGGGTTGAACGACGCCAGCAGCGCCATGAACTCGCCCCAGAAACCGGCGAGGCCGGGGAGGCCCAGCGACGCCATGGCGGTGAAGCCGAGGATGGCGCCCATGATGGGCATCAGTTTCTGGTTGCCGCCGAGGCGGTCCATGTCGCGGGTGTGGTAGCGGTGGCTCATCGAACCCACCACGAAGAACAGCAGGCCGGTGATGAGGCCGTGGGCGACCATCCCGATGATGGCGGCGTTGATGCCGATGTCGGTGAGGGTGGCGATGCCGAGCATCACGAAGCCCATGTGCCCCACCGAGGAAAAGGCGATGAGGCGTTTCATGTCGGTCTGCGCCAGGCAGGCGAAGGCGGCGTAGATGATGCCGATCACCGCCAGGATGCCGATGGCGGGTGCCCAGGCCTCCGCCGCTTCGGGGAGGATGGGCAGCGAGATGCGCACGAAGGCGTAGGTGCCCAGTTTCAGCATGATGGCCGCCAGCAGCACCGAGCCCACCGTGGGCGCCGCGGTGTGGGCGTCGGGAAGCCAGGTGTGCAGCGGGAACATCGGCACCTTGACGGCGAAGCCGAGGAAGAGGGCGGCGAAGACCCACATGCCGAACGAGTCGCCGAAGAACCCGAACTGGCCGGCCTCGGAGAGTGCCACCATGTCGAACGTCCTGAACCCGAGGGCGTCACCCGACTTGAAGTACAGGGCGAGGAAGCCGAGCAGCATGAACGCCGAGCCGAAGAGGGTGAACAGGAAGAACTTGATCGAGGCGTAGAGCCGCATCTGGACGTTGCGGCCGAACACCGGGATGGTGATCTCGTTGCGGTCGCCCCAGATGCCGATCATGAAGTACATCGGCAGCAGCACCACCTCGAAGAACACGAAGAAGAGCACCAGGTCGAGGGCGACGAAGGTGCCGGCCATGCCGGAGGCGAGGACCAGCATCAGCGACAGGAACGCCTTGGGATTGTGCGGCTCGGGGAGGTGCTTCCAGGAGTAGATGACGCACAGCACCGTCATGAAGGCGGAGAGCACCAGGAGGGGGAGGCTGATCCCGTCGACACCGATGTGGAAGTTCGAGTTGATCGCGGTGATCCACGGCAGGAGCGTGTCGAACTGGTAGGTGCTGGCGGCCGAGTAGTCGAACCCGATGGCGATGGCCGCCGCGGCGATCAGTGACAGCACCGACGCCACCAGCGCCGTCGCCTTGAGCGCGGTCTCGTTGGCCTTGGGGATGGCGAGCACGACGGCTGCGCCGACCAGGGGCAGGAACACCGCCAGGCTCAGGCCCCATCCGTTCTCGAACCAACCCATCCTCTTTCCTTCCTGTGTGAACTTGTCGGGCCTACGAGTGGCGCAGGACGATGATGCCTACCACGAGCACCAGGGTCCCTCCCAGGAGCATCGCGGCGTACTGCTGGACCCGCCCGGTCTGGAGCTTCCTCAGGGCGCCGCCGAAGCCGCTGGTCGCCGCCGCCGAGGCGTTTATGGCACCGTCGACCGCCTGCTGGTCGAAGCCGTTGACGAAGCGACCGACGGCCATGGCGGCGAAGCCGGCGCCGTTGACCACGTAGTCGATGACGTGGCCGTTGAACCAGTCGGCGGCGCGGGCGATGGGGCCGCGGAAGGGCTTCACGATGCCCTCCATGTACAGATCGTCGATGTAGTACTTGTTCTCCAGGAGCGGGTAGAGGCCGGGGATGCGGAAGGTGTCCCGCGCCTCCTGGGTGTCCCTGTCGGCGAACCAGATGCGGTAGCCGAGGAAGAGGCCGAGGAGACCGGCGACGGAGCCGGCGACCACCATGAGCCAATCCATCGACGTGGCGTGGTGGTCGAGGACGGCGTTGAACCGTGCCGCCACCACGTCGGTGAACGTATGGGTGACGCCGGGGATGTTGAGCCAGCCGATGCCGATGGAGAAGGCTGCGAGGACCGCCAGCGGTACCCACATCATCCTCGGTGATTCGTGGGGGTGGCCGTGTCCCTTGTAGCGGCCCCAGAAGGTGAGGAAGAGGGTGCGGGCCATGTAGAAGGCGGTGACGAAGGCGCCGGCGATGGCGACGATGAGTACGGCGTTGGCGATCCATCCTCCGCCGGCGGAGGCCGGGTAGCCCTCACCGGCGAAGCGTACCGAGGCCAGGATCTCGTCCTTGGACCAGAATCCGGCGAGGGGGAAGATCCCGACCAGCGCCAGCGAGCCGATGACGAAGGTGCGGAAGGTCCACGGCATCTCCTTGCGCAGGCCGCCCATGTCGCTCATGTTGTTGGAGTGCACCGCGTGGATCACCGACCCGGCGCCGAGGAAGAGCAGCGCCTTGAAGAAGGCGTGGGTGAAGAGGTGGAACAGCCCGGCGGTGTAGGCGCCGGCGCCCATGGCGACGGTCATGTAGCCGAGCTGGGAGAGGGTCGAGTACGCCAGGACCTTCTTGATGTCGTTCTGCACCAGGGCGATGAGGCCGGTGAGGAACAGGGTGAGGGCGCCCACGATGATGATGACGGTGCGCACCTCGTCGGCGAAGCCTTCGGTGAGGTAGAGGGGATAGACCCTGCCCACCAGGTAGACGCCGGCGGTGACCATGGTGGCGGCGTGCATCAGCGCCGACACCGGGGTGGGGCCTGCCATGGCGTCGGGGAGCCAGACGTGGAAGGGGAACTGCGCCGACTTGCCCATGGCGCCGATGAACAGGGCCAGCCCGCCCCAGAAGGCGAACTGCTGTAGCGCCGGGGTGCCCCCGTGCTCGACGGAGTCGAGGAGGTCGGTGAAGCGGAACGACCCCACCGACAGCGACAGGATGATGACGCCGATGAAGAGCCCGACGTCGGCCACCTTGTTGGTGAGGAAGGCTTTGATGGCCGCCGACGAGTTCTCGTGCTGCTCCCAGTAGTGGCCGATGAGCAGCCAGGAGGCGACGCCCACCAGCTCCCAGCCCACGATGAGCTGGATCATGTTGGGCGACGACACCAGCACCAGCATGCCGCCGGCGAAGAGCGTGAAGGAGGCGAAGAACCAGGTGAAGCGGATGTCGCCTTCCATGTAGCTCTTGGCGTAGGTGAAGACCAGGAAGCCGACCACCCCGACGAGGAAGTACATCATGATGGAGAGACCGTCGACGGTCCATCCCCACTCGATGGGGAACGGCCCGAGTCGGCCCACCTCGACGGCGCCTTCGTAGGCGATGGGTTCGGAGATGTGCCGCAGCAGCAGGACGGTGCCGTAGACCGCTTCGAAGCCCATCACGGCGATAGCGACGTCCCAGCCCTTGAAGGGGAGGCGCTTGCCGAACAGGGCGATGACGAAGGCACCCACCAGCGGAACCAGCGGGATGAGCCACGCCATCGACGCCAGGGCCCCGCCGTCGCTGAGGACGGCATGGTCGCCCTCGGCGGTGGCGAGCACGATGGACTGGAGCAGGTGAGTCATAACTTCAGCAGGTCCAGCTCGTCGACGTTGGCGGACTGCCGGTTACGGAAGATGAGCAGCACGATGGCCAGGCCGATACCCACCTCGGCCGCGGCCAGGGCGATGAGGAACAGGGCGAAGATCTGCCCCGCCGCCAGCGGGTCGACGTGGAACCGGTCGAAGGCGACCAGGTTGATGCCCACCGCCGCCAGCATCAGCTCGATGCCGAGCAGCACCATCACCGCGTTGCGCCGGGTGAGCACGCCGTAGATCCCGATGGAGAACAGCGCCGACCCCACGATGAGGAACTGGACCAGCGTCATGTGATACCACGGCCCAAGCGGCCTTCCCTCCGGGGGCCGTTCGAGCGCCAGGGAGGCTGACGGAACGGCGTGGCGGGGAACGTACCCTGCGCTTGCACGCTCATCACGGCAGTGGCGCCAGTCACAGCATGGCTCCTTCGGGCTCGTCGGGAGCGGGATCGCGGCGGGCGAGCACGATGCCACCGATCAGTGCGGCGAGCAGCACGAAGCTGACCACCTCGAAGGGGATGACGTACTGGGAGAAGATGAGCACGCCCAGGTCGGCGGTGCGGGTGGCGGGGACGTCGGGGGGAAAGGTCGCCGCGCCGAAGTCCTCGATGATGAGCCAGGTGAAGATGCCGAACAAGGCCCCGGAGAGGGCGGCGGCCACCGCCTTGGAGTTGAAGGGGTGGCTGAGGTGTTCACCCTCGCCGAAGCTGGCCCGGGTGATCATGGTCCCGAAGAGGAACAGCACGATGACGGCGCCGATGTAGACCAGCACCACGGTCCAGGCGACGAACTCGGCGCCGAGGATCACGAACAGCGCCGCCGACCCGGCCATCACCATCACCAGGTAGAGCACGGCATGGACGACGTTGTTGCTGGTGACGACGCCGAGCGCCGCCATCACCATCGTCCCGGCGATGACGAGGAACACCCAGTTCTGCGGGTCGCCCATCCAGTCGCCCACGGTCATGACTTCTCCAGGGCGGGAGGTTCGGGAACGGTGGCCAGCCAGTCGGTGAGGCGCTCCTTGTCGTGGAGCATGTCGGAGATGGACGCCTCGCTGTACTCGTACTCCGGGCTCCAGAAGAGGGCGTCGAAGGGGCACACCTCGACGCAGATGCCGCAGTACATGCACAGGGCGTAGTCGATGTCGAAGCGGTCCAGCTTGGCCCGGGTCCGCACCCGGCCACCCTCCGTCTCGGGAGGGATCTCCTCCTTGTGGCCCTCGATGTAGATGCACCAGTCGGGACACTCCCGGGCGCACAACATGCAGACGGTGCACGCCTCGACGTCGAGGGCGATGACTCCCCGGGCGCGCTCGACCGGTGTCTCCTTCTCCACCGGGTACTGCACGGTGGGTGTGGGGGTGACCATCGCCTTGAAGGTCACCTTCATGCCTTTGAGCAGCCCGATGAGGGGGAACCCGCTTCCGTTGTCGGCCATCTAGAACACCACCTTGAACACGGCCGTCACCATGATGTTGATCAGCGCCGCCGGGATCAGCCACTTCCACGCCATCGTCTGCAGCTGATCCTCGCGCAACCGGGGCCAGGTCCAGCGGATCCAGATGAAGATGAAGCAGAGCAACGCCACCTTGCCCAGCAGCACCGCCGGGCCTATGAAGTTGAGCGTGCTCTCCGGCACGAAGGGCAGCCAGTACCCGCCGAGGAAGATTGTGGAGGCGATGGCGGCGATTGCGATCATGCCGGCGTACTCACCGAGGAAGAACATGGTGAAGCGAAGACCGGAGTATTCGGTGAGGTAACCCATGGTGAGCTCGGATTCGGCGATGGGCATGTCGAAGGGGATGCGGCTCAGCTCGGCGACGGCGGCGACGGTGAAGATGGCGAAGCCGACGATCTGGCCCTTGAGCACGAACGGCAGCGCCACGTCGATGCCGCCCACGGTGAACCAGGTCTCGGCCTGGGAGAGGACGATGCCGTTGAGGGAGAGGGTGCCGGCCTGTACCGCCACCGCGACCGCGGCCAGCACCAGGGGCAGCTCGTAGGCGATGAGCTGGCCGGCGGCGCGCAGACCGCCGATGAGCGAGTACTTGTTGCCCGACGCCCACCCGGCCATGAGCACACCGAGGGTGGTGAGCGAGGAGATGGCCAGCACGTAGAAGAGCCCCAGGTCGAGGTCGGCCACCACCAGGTCGGGGCCGAACGGGACGATGACGAAGGTGGCGAGCGTTCCGGCCATCACCACGTAGGGCGCCAGCTTGAAGACGATGGCGTCGGCGGCGGCGGGGACCAGGTCCTCCTTCTGCATGAACTTGAGGCCGTCGGCCAACGGCTGGGCCCACCCGTAGCGGCCGCCGGCGAAGTAGGGGCCGATGCGGCTCTGCATGTGGGCGGAGATCTTGAGCTCGCCGAAGATCAAGATGAGGGCGCCGGGGAGCACGACGGCGAGGATCAGCGCCAGCTTGAGGGGGATCTCCAGCCACAAGCTCATCGGTCGACGTCTCCCAGCACGAAGTCGAGGCTGCCCATGATGGCGACCAGGTCCGGCACCAGCGCCCCCTGCAGCACCCAGGGCAGGATCGACAGGTTGGAGAACGAGGCGGAGCGGATCTTGACGCGGTAGGGGATGCGGCCGCCCTGCGAGACGACGTAGTAGCCCATCTCTCCCTTGGGATTCTCGGCACGGACGTAGGTGGCGCCGGCGGGGACCTTGAGGATGCGGGGCACCTTGGCCTGGAGCGGGCCCGCCGGGATGGAGTCGACGGCCTGCGACACGATGCGGCACGACTGGCGGATCTCCTCGAGGCGTACCACGTAGCGGTCGAAGCAGTCGCCGTTCTCCCCGAGCGGGACGTCGAACTCGAACTTGTCGTAGGGCAGCAGGCTCTCGTGTTTGCGCAGGTCGAAGTCGACGCCGGAAGCGCGCAGGTTGGGCCCGGAGACGCCGTATTCCAGGGCCTTGTCGGCGGGGATGACCCCGACGCCGACGGTGCGGGCCTGGATCAGCTCGTTGCCGGTGACGAGGTCGTCGAGGTCGTCGAGGACCTTGAGGACCTTGTCCATCGCCGCCCGGGTTCCGGCGAGGAACCCGGCGGGGAGGTCCTGGGAGACCTTCTTCTGGTTGGTGCCGCCGCCGGCGTTGGGCTTGACGCCGCCGACGCGGTTGAAGTTGGGATGGAAGCGCCCGCCGGTGACGGACTCGAGCAACTCCAGCACGTGCTCCCGCTCGCGGAGGGCGTGCATCAGTGGTGTGGTGGCGCCCAGCTCCAGCGGGTAGGAGGACATGAACACCAGGTGCGACGAGATGCGGGCCATTTCGGTGAGGATGAGGCGGATGTACTGCGCCCGCTCCGGCGGCTCGATGCCGGCGAGGCGCTCCACCGCGGCGATGAAGGGGATCTCGTTGGCGAAGCCGGACACCCAGTCGATGCGGTTCACCAGCGCTGTGATCTGGGCGTAGGTGCGCACCTCGGCCAGCTTCTCGTAGCCGCGGTGCATGTAGCCGATCACCGGCTCGACGTGCTCGACGCGCTCACCGTCGACCTTGGCGATGAGGCGCAGCACCCCGTGGGTGGAGGGGTGCTGCGGACCGATGTTGAGGCTCATCGTCGGGGTCTCGAGCTGCACCGAGACGGCGGCCTCCGACAGGTGCATGGCGGTGCGGGGATCGAGGACGGTCACTGATCACCCTCCCCTGCCTGGGAGGCGGCGAGGGAGTCGGCCTCGACGTTGTCGGTGCTGGGCATGCCCTCGACATCGACGATGCCGGGCCACGGCTTCACCTCGCGGGCCAGCAGCGCGTAGGACTTGCGCAGCGGGTTCCCCTCGAAGCTGTCGGGGAGGTAGAGGTGGGTGAGGTTGGGATGGCCGGTGAAGTCGATGCCGAACATCTCGGCCGCTTCCCTCTCGTGCCAGGCGGCGCCGCCGATGACACCGCTGAGCGTCGGCAGCGACGGGGAGTCGTGGGGCAGGGTGGTGACGAGGATGGCGGCCTCGGGACCGGTGACCGACGACAGCCGGCACAACACGTCGAAGCGCTCCTCGAGGGCGTCGGTGTCCTCGGCGGGTTCACCGACCTCGACCTCCCTCGACCAGTCGACCGCCGACAGCCAGGAGAAGAACGGCAGCTCGGCACGTGCCTGCACCACCGTGTCGACCCAGCGCTCCGGGGCGACCCGGATGTGGACGGTGCCACCGTCGAGGTACCCGTCGAGGGCACCGAGGCGCTCGGCGAGGCCGGCGGCGTACTCGGCCAGGGCGTCGGGACCGGCGCCATCGCCGTCCGCCGCTGCGTCGACCGCGTCGGTGGCGGGGGGATCAGACGGGGACGTGGTCACGCCGGTTCCACTTCTCCTTGACGTCCTCGTCCATGATCTGCTGCTGGAGCAGGACGATCCCCTCCAGCAGCGCTTCGGGCCGCGGTGGGCAGCCGGGCACGTAGACGTCGACGGGGATCACCTGGTCGACGCCTTTGGTCACCGAATACGAGTCCCAGTAGGGCCCGCCGCAGTTGGAGCACGACCCCATCGAGATGACGTACTTGGGATCGGGCATCTGGTCGTAGAGGCGCTTGACGGCGGGGGCCATCTTGTCGGTGACGGTGCCGGCCACCACCATCAGGTCGGACTGCCGGGGCGACGCCGGCAGCGGGATGATGCCGAAGCGCATGAAGTCGTAGCGGGGGCTCGACGCCGCCATCACCTCGATGGCGCAGCAGGCCAGGCCGAACTGGAAGTACCACAGCGAGTACTTGCGGGCCCAGTTGAGCAGCCAGGAAACCGGCTTGGGCGCCCCGAACTTCTCGATCACTCCCACTTGAGGACTCCCTTGCGGATGGCGTAGACCAGGCCGAGGAGCAGGATGAGGATGAAGGCGATCATCTCGACCAGTACGAAGAGCCCGACGCCGGCCTCGGCGAAGCGGTCGAGCTGCAACGCCCAGGGGAAGATGAAGACCGCCTCCACGTCGAAGATGAGGAAGAGCAGGGCGAAGATGTAGTAGCGGATCTGGGTCTGCGACCAGCCGGTGCCCACCGGGTCGATACCCGATTCGTAGGTCTGCAGCTTGCCCGGCGTGGGGTGGTCGGGCCGCAGCACCTTGCTCGCCGCCATGGCGCCCAGCACCAGCAGACCGCCGAAGGCGAGGAATACGGCCACAGTGATGTAGTCGCCGAGATATTGGTCCAGCACTTTGGTCGAATCCCTTGCGGATGGGGAGTCTGCGCGGCCTGGTCGCCACCTGCGGGCGAGTATAGGAGGGCCACCAAGGCCGCCAAAGTTGCGGCGCGACCTCCACGAACCCAGGGTTCCCGACGACGCTCAGCGACGTCCACAGCCCAAAGTTCGCACCCCTCCACGAACCCAGGGTTCCCGACGACGCTCAGCGACGTCCACAGCCCAAACTTCGCACCCCTCCACGAACCCAGGGTTCCCGACGACGCTCAGCGTCGTCCACAGCCCAAAGTTCGCACCACGGCCGGTGGAACCCGGGGTTCCACGCCTCGCGGCGGGGCGAGTGGGTAGCGTCTCGTCACGTGAACGATGAACTCCCAGTCGCTCCCGACTACGGCGGGGGTTCGCTGGTGAACCTGGTGGCGGAAATCGAGCAACGGCTCGGCGGGCGAGCGCCGGAGCCGGGCCTACACCCCGAGCTGGCGGCGCTGGTGCCCGATGCCGAGACATACGTCGTGGTGCTCTTCGACGGGCTCGGCGCCGACCAGCTCGACCACCCCGCCGCGGCGTCGCTGCGCGGCGACCTGAGGGCCACCATCGACGCCCCCTTCCCCACCACCACCACGGTGAGCATGTCCACCGTGGCCACCGGCCTCACCCCCGTCCGCCACGGACTGATCGGCTACCAGCTCCACCTCCCCGGCCTCGATGTGGTGGCCAACACCATCAAGTGGACCACCCTGTGGGGTGAGCCGCTCCAGGTCGACACCACGGCCTTCCTTCCCGCACCCAACCTGTGGGAGCGTCTCGCCGACGCCGGCGTCGAGACGGTGGTGGTGCAGCCGGGGAACTTCGCCGCCAGCCCGATGACCCGGATGCTCTACCGGGGAGCACGGTTCGAGCCGTGGCACCACATGTCGGAGATGGTGGAGGTGACCCGCCAGATGGCATCGGTTCCGGACCGGCTCGTCTTCGCCTACCTGCCCCACGTCGACTACGCCGGCCACGTCCACGGCCCCGGCTCACCCGAACACGTGGAGGCACTCACCCTGGCGGACCACCTGTGGTCGGCGCTGGCGGGCAGGCTTCCCCCGGGTGCGGCGATGATCGGAACCGCCGACCACGGGATGGCTCTCATTCCCCACGCCCGCCAGACGCGCATCCCCCGTGCCGCCGAGGAGGGGCTGGTCCTCTACGGCGACAGCCGGGTGATGTTCGTGACCGATACGCACGAGGCGGGCCGGGGCGAGGACCTCGCCGCCGGGATTCCCGCCACATGGGTGCCCCTGGATGCGATGCGCCACTGGTGGGGCGACGCCGCTCCCTCTCCGGCCATCACCACACGACTTCCCGACGGGGTGCTCGTCGCCGACGATGGCCACGTCCTGCTGCACCGCCACTCCGACGACCGACTCGTGGGCCACCACGGCGGCCTCACCCCCATCGAGCGCCGCATCCCATTGATGGTGGCAGCTCGATCGCACCCGCTGTGATCCCGATGGCGCGGTGTGACGGCCAGGTGGGCGAGCGACAGCAACCGGAGCACCCCTAGGATCACCGGATGCTTCGACGAATCGCCGCGGTGTCATCGGCCGCGCTCCTCATCCTTTCCGCCTGTTCCGGCTCCGACGGCGACACCGGCGACACCACCACCACGACCGCAGACACCACGGCCACCACGGTCGCGGCGGCACCCCCCGGCTCCACGATGGCGCCCTTCGAGCCGGCGCCGGGCACCCCCCCGGCGGAGCTGCGCAGCTACACCACCACCAGCGTGTTCCGGGTGGACGTGCCCCCGATGGCCATCAACGTCGCCAGCACCGGCACCCACGTCGACGGCAGCTACCAGTGCGCCACCGATCTCGACATGGACGACAACGCCCTGGCGACGACTGTCGTCTCCACCCCGGACGGCCTCTTCGTCGACGCCGGCAGCGGCTTCACCGAGGTGCCCGCCGAGTCCGCCGCCAACACCACCGCCGGCTGCCCGGCCGACCCGGCGTTCTGGACGGGCTTCAGCCTGATCGACATCCCCGAGGACCTCCCCACAGAAGCGGTGGAGGTGAACGGCATACCGGGCCGCCAGGTGGACCTGGTCTCCCAGCCCGAGGTAGCGGACCGGCTCGGGCTGGTCCCGGAGTTGGAGGGCGCCACCTACGACGAGTTCACCATGACTTTCGCCGAGGACGGCGACTGGCTCCTGGCGATGCACCTGCTCGCCTCACTCACGCCCGAGGCGGCTTCCGAGGCGTTCGGCGTCCCTCCCGAGGAAAGCACCGAGGGGGCAACCATCTCCATGAACTTCGACATCGCCGACCCCGATGACCCGGATCTGACGGTGGAGACCCCGGCGACCGGCGGCTGACCCGGCGCAGCCATCGCCACCCACACCGGCCCGTCACCGGCTGAACCCGCTTTTTCCGATCAGGTGTCTAGGCCCGGCGACCGGTGTAGCCTGTCAGGGTCCCGGAACGTCGGGAAGGGGCCCGGCGACGCTTTGACTTCCGGGGAAGCACCGGCATGGCGACAAGGGGCGCTCCGATGAAGCCGACCTCCAACCAGCCCAGCCCGCGGCGGTGGCGTCGCGCCCTGCCCGCCGACGAGGCGGGCGCCGCCATCTTCGAGATGGCGATGATCGTCGGCCTGTTCCTCCTCATCGTCTTCGGCATCATCGAGTTCTCCTGGATGTTCGCCGAGCGCAGCGAACTGCAGCACGTCGCCGGCGAGGGAGCCCGGCGCGCCGCCGTGGGCGAGAACCCGCACGACGCCATCTGCGACTCCCTGGTGGTGGCCGAGGGCGCCAACTACACCATGACCGTCGGCGGCGCCCTCGACCAGGGCTACTCCGCCACCATCACGGTGAGCAAGCCCTACGACGGCATAACAGGGATGTTCCCCCTCACCGGAGGCAGCCTGAGCGCCCAGCACGAGTTCTTCATCGAGGCCGACGCACCCGGGTGGACCCCATGCTGAGGTGGTGGCGCCGGACCGGGGAGCGGGGCGCCGCCATGGTCGAGATGGCGGTCGTGGTTCCCCTCCTGATGCTGCTGGCGTTCGGCACCATCGAGACCAGCTACTTCCTGGTCCAGCAGAACAACGTGCGCAGCGCTGCCCGCGAAGGCGCCCGCATCGCCGCCACCAACGACCTGTCCTCGACCCAGATCGCCGGCCTGATCTGCGCCGGGCTTCCCAGCGGCCTCCTGGTCGAGGCCTCCGGGGTGACCTCGCCACCGGACGTCTTTCCCACCGGCTCAACGGGCGCCACCGGCTTCCTGGAGATCAGCGGCGAACACTCGTCGATCCTCGGGTTCCTCTTCGACGGGGTCGATCTGTACGCACGCTACGACTTCAAGGTGGAGCTGAAAGGTTCCACTCCGACTTGGTGGTCATCGGGGAGCGGCGGGTCATGTTGAAGCGGGAACGGCCCGACGAGGGCGGCACCATCATCGTCCTCACCGCGATGCTCCTGGTGGTGTTCCTCGGGCTGGCGGCGCTCGCCGTCGACGCCGGAATCGTCTGGTCCAACCGCCGCGTCGCCCAGGGGATCGCCGACACCTCGGTGATGGCTGCCTTACAGGCGGTCCCGAAGACGATGTCCGGCGCGGCGGCGGCCACCCAGGCGCAGCAGGCGGCGCAGGACCTGGCGGCCACCAACAACGCCAGCAACGACAGCTCCGTGGTGGTCACCAGCGTGGACGTGGTACCGCAACCGGGCCAGGTCGACGTGGAGATCGAGGTCGAGTTCTCCACCGGCGCCGCCTTCGGCCCCGTCGTCGGGGGCCCCGACACCTACGACATCGGCGCCGCCGCCGAGGGCCGCATCGACATCTACCTCCCCGGCCAGACCAATGCCGACGGCAACCCCACGATGCGTCTCCTACCGCTCGGGGCGCCCGCCGGCACCTCGGCGAGGATGCTGTGCCGGGCCGAGAGCCCTGCCGCCTGCCCCGCGGGCGCCTCGTCGGCCCTGGACGTGATCGGGATGCGCCGGGTCGACACGCAATGCCACGACGCCGACGAGACAACGGTGGGGAACCTCGCATCCGGGGTCGACCACCTCATCGCCTTCGACTCGGACCTGCGCGACGAGCGGGAGGCCTGCGAGGTCCGGTACGCCGGCGGCCACGCGGTGAGCCTTCCCAACACCTCGCGCCTCATCCCGTCGGGCCGGGTGCCCTACTCACCCGCTTTCACCCAGGTGCTGGGAGGACCGCCGCTGTGGACCTACCTGCGCGACGACCTCACCGGCGCCTGCGACAAGGTCGCCATCGCCGCATTGCCCGACATCGACGCCCAGACCAACCAGATGCGGATGTGCCTGCAGACCGGCGACCGGCCCCTGTTCAACACCAGCATGAGCATCGGCGACCGCCGCCTCGGGTGGGGTGTGTTCACCCAACTCGGCGGCACCGAGGTGCGCTACACCGGGTCCACGGTGTTCTGGGTCCACTCGGTGATCGACGCCACCGGGCAGACCACCAACCCCGCCGGCGGCGGCTACTCGGGCGCCGTCGTCTTCCGCCTCGACCCCGACATGCTCCCCGGCGGGTTCGCTCCCTATGTGCCGCTGTCGGCGGAGGGCCTCGAGTTCACGCTGACGGACTGAGCTCGGCGTCAACCGGCGGGACCGCGCTCCCCCGGGAGCGCCAGGCACCGGTGAACCAGGCGCCGATTCCCCAGGCGGTGGCGATGAGGAAGATGGGGAGACCGACGGCGGGGACGAAGACCAGCACGCCGTAGAGGGCGAGGATGCCGGCGACGTAGCCTGCGTAGGCGCCTCCCCTCCCCCGCAGCGCCCACCGCCCCGCCGCCGTCGCCGCCGGAAGCGCCCCGAAGAACCAGGCGAGCAGGGCGACCAGCAGCAACATCACCGCCAGTGGGATACCCACCAGCGTCGTCACCAGCACCACGAAGAGGAGGGCGCCCCCCACGGTGGCGGCGACACCGATCCCCAAGGTCCGCCACGGGTTGGCGGTGATGCCGTCCAGAGCCCCTGATGTGGTGCGTGGCGCCAGCCACAGCAGGACGATGCCCCCGGCGACCGTGGCGACCATGCCGAGGAGGCGGACCAGGGCGAGCACGAACTGGACGAAGAACCCGGCCCGGCCCGGCATGGCGTTGATCTGCCCCCCGACGACGGCTTCCTCGTCGACGGTGATGCCACCGGTGCGGTGGGTGACGTTGCCGCCCACCTCGGCCCCGGCGGTGAGGTCCATGCTGCGCACCACCATGTCGACGGAGCCGCCGACGAAGCCGTCGACGGTGACGTTCCCCGCCCGGCCCAGCACATCGCGACCCACCCTGCCGTTGATGTCGAGGCCCCAGGACCACGTCAGCAGGTCACGACCGGCGTTGCCCTCCAGGATGGTGTCGACGGCGACGACGGCGATGTCGTCCCGCACCTCACCGGACACGTGCACCGAGCGCGCCACACCTCGTAGCGAGCCTTCGACCACGCCGGGGATCACCACGCTCCCCTGGGTCAGCACCAGCACGTCGCCGGTGACGGTGCCCCGGATGGTGAGCCGCGAGGTGGCCACCACCAGATCGCCCTCGATCACCCCGTCCACCGTCGCCGTCTCGGCGACGACGTAGGCGTCTTCCGCCTGGACCTGGCCCTCGCCGAGGACGTAGGACCCCACCGAGATCGCCGCCCCCAGTGCGATGCCGGGCACCACGAGTGCGGCGATGAAAGCGGCCAGAGCGAACCAGCGCCGGTTCCTCATCGCCGGATCCGTGACGAAGGGGGCTCGGACGTACCGACCGGGCGCCAGGAGCGTCGCGACAGTCCCGAAGGGGAGGAGATTGTTGTTGCGTGGGGCATGACCTTCGCCCACCGTAGCCCGCCGGCTACAAGGGCAAGGCGTTCTCCACGAAGCGGAGCAGCGGCCAGGGGAAGAGGCCGAAGGCGAGGGTGACGGCGCCGCACAGGGCGAGGACGGTGCGGCCGGCCAAACCGGGACGGGGCGGGGCGGTGTCCGCCCCCGGCGCCCCGGCCGGTACCGGCTCCTGGAAGTACATGAGGACGATCACCCGTAGGTAGAAGAAGAGACCGATCACCGACGTCGCCAGGCCCAGGATGACCAGCCACAGGTAGCCGGCCGCGTATGCGGCGCTGAACACGGAGAGCTTGCCGACGAACCCGGCCGTCAGCGGGATGCCGCCCATCGACAGCATGAACAGCGCCAGCATTCCGGCCAGGAAAGGTGAGCGCTGCGCCAGGCCGTTGTAGGAATCGAAGTGCGAGCCGGCGGCGCGGGGCCCGGACACCAGCGACACCACGGTGAAGGCGCCCACCAGGGCGAAGGCGTAGGTCGCCAGGTAGAACCACATGCCGGGGATGCCCGCCTCGCCCGCCACCAGCGCCGTCATCAGGAAGCCGGCGTGGGCCACGCCGGAGTAGGCCAGCATGCGCTTCAGGTCGTTCTGGGCGATCGCCCCCAGGCTCCCCACCAGTACCGACACCATGGCCAGCACCGCCAGCGCCGGCGCCCACTCATCGGTGAGCGCGGGGAACGCCGCGGTGAGGATGCGGGCCATGGTGGCGAAGCCGGCGATCTTGACCGCCGCCGACATCATCGGCACCGCCGCCGCCGGGGCGCCCTGGTACACGTCGGGTGCCCACTGGTGGAACGGCGCCGCCGACACCTTGAAGCCGAGGCCGACCAGGATCAGGGCCAGACCCACCAGCGCGATGCCGGACTGGAGGATGATGTTGGTGTCGAAGAACTGGCCGATGCTGCCCACGCCGTAGATCGACGTCGATCCGGTGCCGGCGAAGGTGAGGGCCACGCCGTAGATGAGGACCGCCGAAGCGAACGACCCGAGCAGGAAGTACTTGATGGCGGCCTCGTCCGACCGTGACTGCTCGCGGGTGATCCCGGCGAGGATGTAGAGAGCGATCGACCCGGTTTCCAGGCCGATGAACACCATGACCAGGTTGGCCGAGATGGTCATGAGGTGCAGGCCGGCGACGGCGAGCAGGAAGAGGGCGACGAACTCGGCTCCGCGGGTGCCCAGAGAGGCCACCAGCTTCCATGCGGCCACCAGTGCCACCGCGGCGACGGCGAACAGCAGCAACCCGGTGAAGGAGGAGAGGTGGTCCATCACCACCATGGGCAGCGTGGTACCGGCCCCGGCGCGTGAGCTGAAGTTGAGCTGGGGACCGATCTCGTCGACGCGGAGCCACTGCCACACCGACAGGCCCAGCGCCGCCGCCAGCGAGGCGCCGGCGAGCACCGCCCAGACGCGGCGGCCCCAGGAGAAGCCGACCTCGGCCATCAGCACCAGCAGGGCGCCGGCGAGGAGGGCGATCTCGGGACCGATGGGTAGGAAGGCGATGCTGCCCATCAGTCACCCGCCTCGGCGGTGGGGAGGTCGGCGATACGCCCGAACTGGGGAGCCTCCTGGCCGGTGACCGCTTCGATGCGGTCGAGGATGGCCTCCACCGACGGCTCGATGCGGTCGAGCGCAGGCTTCGGGTAGACGCCCATCATGACGATGAGCACCACTATCGGGGCCACGATGGCGACTTCGCGGAAGGTGATGTCGACCAGCTTGGAGGTCGGTGCGCCCTCGTCGAGCGGGCCGTGGAATACCCGCTCGTAGGCCCACAGCAGGTAGATGGCGGCGAGCACCACACCGGAGGCGGCCAGGATGGCGGCGGGCGGGAACCGCAGGTAGCTGCCGAGCAGGATGGCGAACTCGCCGATGAAGCCGTTGAGGCCGGGGAGTCCGGCCGAGGCGAACACGGTGAAGAGGAACAGCCCGGCGTAGATCGGCATCACCTTGGCGACGCCCCCGTAATCGGCGATGAGCCGGGTGTGGGTCCGGTCGTAGATCATCCCGAAGAGGAGGAACAGCGCCCCGGTGCTGAGACCGTGGTTGACCATGTGCACCACGCTGCCCTGCAGGCCCTGGCTGGTGAGGGCGAACGTGCCCAGGATGATGAACCCGAGGTGGCTCACCGACGAGTAGGCGATGAGGCGCTTCAGGTCTGGTTGGACGATGGCGACCAGGGCGCCGTAGATGATCCCGGCGACGGCCAGCCCGGCCAGCCACGGCGCCATCTGCACCGCGGCCTCGGGGAACAGGGTCAGGTTGAAGCGGACGAATCCGTAGGTGCCCAGCTTGAGCAGCACCCCGGCCAGCAGCACCGACCCGGCGGTGGGCGCCTCGGTGTGAGCGTCGGGGAGCCAGGTGTGGAAGGGGAAGATGGGGACCTTCACGGCGAAGGCGATGCCGAACCCGAGGAAGAGCCAGGTCTGCGCCGTGGTGGAGAGCTCCAGGTCGAGGAGGCGGACGAAGTCGAAGCTGATGCCGTCGCCCTGGCTGCCGGCGGTGATGCCGAGGACGATGATCGAGGCGAGGAGGAACGTGCCGCCCAGGGCTGTGTAGAGCACGAACTTGATGGCGGCGTAGACCCGGTTGGCGCTGCCCCACATCCCGATGAGCAGGTACATGGGGATGAGGGTCATCTCGAAGAAGACGAAGAACAGCACCAGGTCGAGCGCCAGGAACACGCCGAGGAGGCCGGTCTCCAGTACCAGCATGGCGACCATGTACATCTTCACGTTGCGGGTGATCGAGGCCGAGGCCAGGATCGAGACGGGGAACAGCACCGCGGTGAGGACCACCAGCAGCAGCGAGATCCCGTCGACGCCGACGTTCCACGAGATGTCCCACGGCTGGTACCACATCACCCGCTCGGTCATCTGGAACCCGGGTACGCCCACCTCGAAGGTGACCAGCATGTAGGCGGCCACCGCCAGGGGCAGCGCGCTGACCACGGCGGCGACGGGGAGCACCAACTCCTGGCGGCTGCGCGGTACCAGCGCCACGCCCAGCGCCCCCACGACGGGGAGCAGCACCAGCAGCGTCAGGATGGGGAAGTCCGTCATGGCGCCGCGCTCACAGTGCCAACCCCCGCACCAGGAACCAGATGACGATGCCGACACCGCCGAGGAAGATGCCCACCCCGTAGCTGCGCACGAATCCGGACTGCAGCGGTTTGAGCCCCGTCGACAGCCTGTTCACCACCCAGCCGACACCGTTGACGGCGCCGTCGACCGCCTTGGCGTCGACGGTGAACGCCAGCGCCTCGGAGACTGCCTTGCCGGGGGCGACGATGGCGGCCCCGTAGAGATCGTCGACCCGGTACCCGGCCTCGAGGAACGACCAGCGCCCGCCTGCCTCGACGGGGATCTCGGCGACGCCGTAGCGGCGCCGGGCGAGGAGGATGCCGGCGAGGCCCGCCGCCACCGAGGCGCCGGCGAGGATCCACGGCGTGGCGCCCCCGGGGAGGTGGGTCTGGTGGACCAGGGCGAACGACGGCTCGAGGAAGTGTTCCAGCGCAGGACGGAACGGGGTGTTGATCAGCCCACCGAAGGTGGACAGCACCGCCAGCACCACCAGCGGCACCGTCATCGAGGCGGGTGACTCGTGGGGGTGGGTGCCGTCGGGCCAGCGGGGCTCGCCCCAGAAGGTGAGGATCATCATCCGGGTCATGTAGAAGGCGGTGAGCCCGGCGGTGAGCAGTCCCACCGCCCACAGCACCAGCCAGGCGCCGCCGCGGGCGAAGGTGACGGCGAGGATCTCGTCCTTGGACCAGAAGCCGGAGAAGATGGGGATGCCGGCGATGGCCAGCCAGGCGGTGACCATGGTGAGGAACGTCACCGGCATCATCTTGCGCAGGCCGCCCATCCTGCCCATGTCCTGCTCGCCGGCCATGGCGTGGATCACCGACCCGGCGCCGAGGAACAGCAGCGCCTTGAAGAAGGCGTGGGTGAGCAGGTGGAACACCCCGGCGGTGTACCCGGCGACGCCGACGCCGAGGAACATATACCCGAGCTGGCTGACGGTCGAGTAGGCCAGCACCTTCTTGATGTCCCGCTGGGCCAGGGCGATGGTGGCGGCGAACAGCGCGGTGGCGGCTCCGATGATCGCCACCGTCGCCGCCGACACCGGCGCCAGCTCGAAGAGGATGCCGGAGCGGGCCACCATGTACACACCGGCGGTGACCATGGTGGCGGCGTGGATCAGTGCCGACACCGGGGTGGGGCCTTCCATGGCGTCGGGGAGCCACACGTAGAGCGGGATCTGCGCCGACTTGCCGGCGGCGCCGACCAGCAGCAGCAGGGTGATGGCGGTGGCGGTGCCGGTGCTGAGCACCTCGGGGGCGGTGGTGAACACCTCGGGGAAGGACAGGGTGCCGAAGGCGGCGAAGATCATCATCAGGGCGATGAGGAAGCCCAGGTCGCCGATGCGGTTGACCACGAACGCCTTCTTGCCGGCGGCAGCCGCCGACGGCTTCTCGAACCAGAACGAGATCAGTAGGTACGAGGAGAGGCCCACCAACTCCCAGCCGACGAAGAGGATCCCGAAATTGGCGCCGAGCACCAGGATCAGCATCGAGGCGATGAACAGGTTGAGGTAGGCGAAGAAGCGCCCGAAGCGGGGATCGCCGTGCATGTAGCCCCGCGAGTAGACGTGGATGAGGAACCCGACGCCGGTGACGATCAGCGTCATCATCGTCGATAGCGGGTCCCACAGCAGGGAGGCGTCGATGCCCAGTGCCGGGATCCAGGTGAACAGCTCGACGATCTCGGGCTCGGCGGTGCCGGCGATGACGTCGATCGACGCCACCGCGGCGACGACGAAGGCGGCCAGCACGCTGGCGGCGGCGATGTACGCCGACAGCGGCTCACCGATGCGCTTGCCGTAGATCTGCAGCACCAGGTACCCCAGCAGGGGCAGGGCGATGCACAGCCAGATGAGATCAGGACCCACGGCTAGCCCTTCAACTCTGCGAGCTCGTCGACGCTGGCGCTGGAGCGGAGGCGGAACACGGCGATGATGATGGCCAGGCCCACGGTGACCTCGGCTGCGGCCACCACCATGACGAACAGCACCGCGATCTGGCCCTCGAAGACGCCGATCTGGCGGCCGGCGGCGACGAAGGTGAGGTTTACGGCGTTGAGCATCAGCTCGATGCACATGAACATCACGATGGCGTTGCGCCGAACCAGCAACCCGGCGGCGCCGATGGTGAAGATGACCGCGGCCAGGGCCATGTACCACCAGGTCTCGATCATGTATCGCTCCCGTCGTCGTCGGTGGCGGCGCCGGCGGCGCGGCGACCCGGAGCGAACTTGGCCAGCGCCACCGTGCCCACCGCGGCGATGGTGAGCAGCAGGATGGTGCTCTGGAAAGGCAACATCCAGGTGCCGAACAGCTCCTCGGAGATCACCTGGATGGTTCCGTTGACGTCGGCGGGGGCGTCGGCGGCACCGGTCACCCAGGCGGCGCGGGCGGCGATGGCGATGAGCACCAGCATCCCGGCGCCGAGCAGGGCGACGATGGGCCGCTGGAAGGGAATCGACTCGGTGCGATCCTCGTCCCGGTCAACACCGATCAGCATGATGACGAAGAGGAACAGCGTCATCACGGCGCCGGCGTACACGATGACGTGGACCGCGGCGACGAAGTGTGCTTCGAGCAGCACGTAGAACACCGCGAAGGAGAACATGGTGGTGAGCAGCCCCATGGCGGCGTACACCGCGTTGCGCATGCTCACCGTGGCCAGGGCGCCGGCGAGCGCAGCCACGGCGAACACGGCGAACACGACCACCTGGAGGCTCACTGCGCCTCTCCCGTGGCGGGCTCCGCCGCCTGGCCGTCGCCTGCGCCGCTCTGACCCCTCTCGGGAGGGCGCAGACCGACGCCTGCGGTCGGCGTCCACTGGACCACGCCCTCGTAGTCGGCACGCCCGGACGGGGAGGTGGCCCGCATCCAGCCGTCGGCGATCTTCAGCTCGGCCAGGTCTATGAGCGGCCCCTCCGGCTGCGGGTGCGGCACCGAGCCGTCCGGGTCCATCAGCAGCTCGGCGCGGGTGTAGATCGCCTCCTCGCGGGTCTCCACCGAGAACTCGAAGAGCTGGGTCATGGTGATGGCCTCGGTGGGGCACGCCTCGACGCACAGGCCGCAGAAGATGCAGCGCAGCATGTTGATCTCGTAGACGAAGCCGAAGCGCTCCCCCGGGCTCACCGGATCGTCGACCGGGTTGTCCTCGCCCCGCACGTAGATGCAGCGGGCCGGGCACACCCCGGCGCACAGCTCGCAGCCGATGCACTTCTCCATCCCGTCCGGGTAGCGGTTGAGGACGTGCCGGCCGTGGAAGCGCTGCGGCTTGACCCGCTTCTCGTGCGGGTAGCGCCGCGTGACCCGCGGCCGCCCCATCTGCCGCAGCACCACCGCGAACCCCCGCATCGGCCCCAGAGCGTCGGCGAACCAGCCCATCAGACCTCACCCCTCCGGATTCGTGTGCTGGCGGGAGCATGCGGCGACGAACACTGAGACGAAGACCCCCTCCGACCGATCGGCTTGTTGCGATGCGGCGCAGACACTCCGGTCATGTGCCGCCAGGCGAGCCGATCGGCCACCTCCCCCGCAAAGCCGGGGGAGGATGAAAGCCAAGACCCCCTCCGACCGATCGGCTTGTTGCGATGCGGCGCAGACACTCCGGTCAT
>CAZOGW010000009.1:37269-44544 GCA_964579415.1 uncultured Acidimicrobiaceae bacterium
TGCCGCCAGGCGAGCCGATCGGCCACCTCCCCCGCAAAGCCGGGGGAGGATGAAAACCCTGCGAAGCCGGGGGAGGACGAAGAAGCCCCGTACTGGATACTGGATACTGGATACTGGATACTGATCCTCATGCCCACGGCACCCCCAGTCTTCTCACGGCTATGGCTACGGCGGCCAGGGCCATCCAGGCGAGGCTGATGGGGATGAGGCGCTTCCAGCCGAACGCCATCAACTGGTCGTAGCGGATGCGGGGCAGGGCGGCGCGCGCCCACACGAAGACGAACACCAGTGCGAACGACTTGAGGAAGAACCAGATCAGCGGGAAGACCCAGGCGATGGACGCCGGCGCCCCGAAGGTGGGACCGCCCCAACCGCCGAGGAAGAGGGTCACGGTGAGTGCCGAGATGTTGAACACGTTGATGTACTCGGCGAGGAAGAAGATGGCGAAGCGGAACCCCGAGTACTCGGTGTGGTACCCGCCGACGATCTCGG
The DNA here is from genome assembly GCA_964579415.1 of uncultured Acidimicrobiaceae bacterium. Taxonomy (GTDB): domain Bacteria; phylum Actinomycetota; class Acidimicrobiia; order Spongiisociales; family UBA5794; genus CAZOGW01. The sequence continues at coordinate 37,762 of CAZOGW010000009.1, forward strand.
ACTCGGCCTCGACCAGGTCGAACGGGGGCCGATTGGTCTCGGCGATGCCGGAGATGAAAAAGATCACAAAGGACGGGATGAGCACCACGTTCCACACCCCGAGGAACCCGAAGATGTCTCCCTGCTGCGCCTCGACGATCTCGGCCACCGAGGTGGTGCCGGCGAAGAGGATAACCGGCACCAGCGCCAGGCCCATCGCGGCCTCGTAGGAGATCATCTGGGCGGATGCGCGCACCGCGCCCAGCAACGGGTACTTGGAACCGGAGGACCAGCCGGCGAGCACCACCGAATACACCGCCAGCGAGCTCATGGCCAGTATGAAGAGGACCCCGATGTTGAGGTCCATTCCCTGGAGGGTGATCAGCCGGTCGCCGATGTGGAACGGCGGACCGATGGGGATGGTGAGGAAGATCAGCATCGAGGGCACCAGGGCGATTACCGGCGCCAGGATGTAGAGGGCGAAATCCACCTTGCGGGGGGTGATGTTCTCCTTGAACAGCAGCTTCATACCGTCGGCGAGCGCCTGCAGCATGCCGAAGGGCCCGGCCCGCATCGGCCCCAGACGGTTCTGCATGTCGGCGATGATCTTGCGCTCGAACCACACCAGCACGATGGCCAGGTTGAGCAGCAGGGCGAAGACCACCACCACCTTGATGGCCGCCTCGATGAAGATCTCCCACCCGCTGAGCATCAGCCGCCCTCCCCGCCGTCCAGGACCGCGGTCACGGAGACGTCGCGGGGAGCGCCCAGAGCCGCAGTCTCGGGAAGGTTGGCCGGGACGTACACGGTGCCCTGCGCCAGCGACGGGTCGATGGCCACGGTGAGCTCCACCTCCCCGTAGTCGCCGGAGACCACCGCCCGGCCTCCTTCGGTGAGGGCGAGGGCGCCGGCGTCGCGGGGGTGCACCGCGACGAAGGCGTCATGGCGCAGGGCCGCCAGCGCAGGGGCGTGGCGGGTGCGCACCCCGTCGTCGTAGAGGACCCGGCCCAGGTGCAGCGCCAGCCGCCCGGCGCCGGAGATGAGGCCGACGTCGACCGGTACGTAGCGCAGCGGCTGGGCGCCGTCGGGGAGGGGAAGCACCACACCTTCGCGGCCCTCACCCCAGTCGACCAGGTCCCATTCCACGCCGCCGTAAGCCGGCGCCACCGTGGCGATCTCCTTTGCCAGCGCCGCGGCGGAGGTGGCTCCCAGGGAGGCGCCGAGGCGGTGGGCGATGTCGTCGAGCACCGACCAGGCGGGGCGCGTCTCGCCGGGGCCGTTGAGCTTGCGGTTGACCTTCTGCACCCGCCCCTCCAGGTTGGTGGCGGTGCCCTCCTGCTCGCCGAAGGCCTCGACGGGGAGCACCACGTCGGCGAGGGAGGAGGAGTCGGTGAGGAACAGGTCGAGGGCGACCACGAAGTCTGCGCCCTCCACCGCCCGGCGGGCCAGGCCCGGGTCGGGGTGGTCGCGCACCGGGTCGGACCCGAGCAGCACCAGCGCCTTGAGTTCGCCGGTCTCGAGCCCGTCCAGGATTCCGGTGGCGCCGCGGCCCTCGTGATCGGGGATGGGGCCCCACTCCGCTTCCAGCATGGCGACGCCGGCCTCGTCGGCGGCGGAGACCCGGCCCGGCAGCAGCGTGGGCGCCAGGCCCATGTCGAGCGCCCCGTAGACGTTGGCGCGGCGTGCCAGCGGCAGGACGGCGGCGCCGGGCAGGTCGCGGGCGAAGGCGGCGACGGCCTCTGCGAGGCGGGGGTCCTCGGCCAGGCCGGTGCGGCCCACGATGACCACCACCGGGCCCTCGTCGAGGGCGGCACGGGCCTCGGCGTAGCCGTCGGCGCCGCTGCGGAGCCGCCGCAACAGCTCGGGGCCCTCGCCGGGACGGTAGGTGAGCTTGTGGGCCGCCACGTCGTCCAGACCGGTGCGGCGGGGGTGGGCCACGATGAGCTTGGCCTTGAGTGCGGTGGCGGCGCGGCGCACCCGCAGGTAGAGGACGGGCAGCTCCTCCTTGAGGTCGCCGGCCCACAGCAGGATGCTGCGGGCACGCTCCAGGTCGTCCACGGCGGCCCGTGGCGTCACCCCGGCGAGGAACTGCGGGTCGAGGCCGTCGTCGAGTTGGGCGTCGAGGTGGGGGGTCATCACCACGGTGCGGAGGAACTTGCCGAAGGCGTACGCCTCCTCGTTGGTCGAGTGGGCGCCGCCGAGGCCGGCCACCTCGTGACCGTGGACCGCCCCGAGACGTTCCGCCACCAGATCGAGCGCCTCGCCCCACGAGGCCGGCTGCAGCTCGCCGTCACGGCGCACCAGCGGCGTCGTCACCCGGTCCGGGGAATGGACATAGGGGAAGAGGAAGCGGTCGCGGTCCGACAGCCAGCTCTGGTTGGTGGGGGCGTTGTCGATACCGTTGATGCGGACCAGTTCGTTCTGGCTGGACTGCAGGGTGATCTTGGAATGGAAGCTGTCGGCGAGGGAGACCGTCTCCACCGCCTCCAGGTCCCAGGGGCGGGCCCGGAAGCGGTAAGGCTTGGCGGTGAGGGCGCCCACCGGGCAGATCTGCACCGTGTTGCCCGAGAAGTAGGAGGTGAACGGCTCGTCGGGGAAGGTGAGTACCTGGGTGTAGTTGCCCCGCTCCTTGAACTCGATGAGCGGGTCGCCGGAGATCTCGTCGGAGAAGCGTGTGCAGCGGGCGCACAGGATGCAGCGCTCCCGGTCCAGCATCACCAGGTCGCTGATGGCGATCGGCTTCTCGAAGTGGCGCTTCTCCTCGACGAAGCGGCTCTCACCGGGCCCGTAGGCCATGGTCTGGTCCTGGAGCGGGCACTCGCCGCCACGGTCACACACCGGGCAGTCGAGGGGGTGGTTGATGAGGAGGAACTCGAGGACGCCCTCCTGTGCCTTCAAAGCCACCGGCGACGCCGCCTCCACCACCATGCCGTCGGTCACCGGGGTGGTGCAGGCGGTGGTGAGCACCTTGCCCCGCGGCCCTTCGATCTCGACCAGGCACATGCGGCACATCCCCACCGGCTTCATCCGGTTGTGCCAGCAGAAGCGGGGGATGTAGGTGCCCACGTCCTGCGCTGCCTGGATCAGCAGCTCCCCGGCCGGCACCGTGTGTGCCACCCCGTCGATGGTGATCGAGACCTCCTGAGGCTGCTCGGTCATCGTCCCGCCCCATTCCGGGTGAGGGACCGGCGTGGGGCGCTCATGCCTGGGCTCCGGTGGGGCTCAGGATGGAGAGGCGGACGGCGTCGTCGGGGATGAGGAGGGCCTCCACCTCGTCCCGGAAGTGGGTCATGATGGACCGGATCGGGGCCACCGCCGACGGTCCCAGCGGGCAGATGGTGGTCTGCGCCGGGGGCCAGCGCAGGCCCGGGCTGATGTTGTCGCAGACGTCGAGGAGCAGGTCGAGGTCCATGGGCCGGCCGTAGCCGTTGAGGATGCGCCACAGGATGTCCTGGAGCCACTTGGTGCCCTCCCGGCATGGGGTGCATTGGCCGCACGACTCGTGGGCGAAGAAGCGGACGATGCGGTGGGCGGCGGCGGTGACGTCGGTGGTCTCGTCCATCACCACCACCGCGCCCGACCCCAGCATGGAGCCGGCCTTGCCGGTGTCGTCGATGGTGACGGGGAGATCCAGGTGTTCCTCCACGAACCAGGGTGCCGAGGCGCCCCCCGGGATCCAGGTCTTGATGTGACGGCCTCCGGGGATGCCGCCGCCGATGTCGAAGATGAGGTCACGCCAGGTCATCCCCATGACGATCTCGTAGTTGCCCGGCCGGTTGACGTGGCCCGACAGGGAGAACATGCGGGTGCCGGCCGAAGTCTCCGGGCCGATGGCGGCGTACTTCTCGCCGCCGTTGTTCACCAGCCAGGGCACGTTGGAGATGGTCTCCACGTTGTTGACGATCGTCGGCTTTGCGTAGAGGCCCTCCACCGCGGGGAACGGCGGTTTGATGCGGGGCTCGCCGCGTCGGCCCTCCAGCGAGTTGAGCAGCGCCGTCTCCTCGCCGCAGATGTAGGCGCCGGCGCCGAGGTGGACGGTGACGTCGAGCGAGAAGCCGCTGCCGAGGATGTCGGCGCCCAGGTAGCCGGCAGCGTAGGCATCGTCGACGGCCCGCTGCAGGCGCCGCGCCGGGCGGGGGTACTCGCCGCGGATGTAGACGAAGGCGTGATGGCTGTCCAGGGCGTAGGCGGAGAGGATGATCCCCTCGAGGAGTTGGTGGGGGTCACGCTCGAGGAGTTGGCGGTCCTTGAAGGTCCCCGGCTCGGACTCGTCGCCGTTGATCACCAGGTAGCGGGGTCGGGTGTCGGGCGGCAGGAACCCCCACTTGACGCCGGTGGGGAACCCGGCGCCGCCGCGGCCGCGCAGGTTGGAGGCCTTGAGGATGTCGATGATCGCCTGCGGGGCCATGGCGAGGCCCTTGCGCAGGGCGGTGTACCCGCCGCTGGCCCGGTAGCGGGCCAGGGTGTGGGAATCGTCGGGATGGGCCACCATCCGGGCGGTGAGGATCGGCTCGAGGGCGGGAGCGGCTGTCATCGTCCCTCCTTGGCCGAGCCGTAGGGCCCGAAAGCGGGGACAGGCGCGACGGCGCCCTCGTTCTCGGCGGGGCCCCACTGGAACGAGCGCTGCCCGCCGAACAGCTCCTGCATCTCGTCGCCGAGCACCACCTCGGGTTCGGTGCGCAGCCACCTGCACAGCCCGCGGCCCTTCTCCGGCGTGACGCCCTCGACCAACTCGTAGTTGACCTGGACCGCCGGGGCGCCGCCGCAGGCTCCGAGGCATTCGACATGTTCGACGCTGAACAACCCGTCGGTGGAGGTCTCCCCGTCGGGGGTGCCGGTCTCCTCTTCGACGGCGGCGAGCACGTCGTCGGCGCCGAGGAGGAAGCAGGAGATGGAGGTGCACACCGACACCAGGTACTTCCCCACCCCATCGCGCTTGTACATGGTGTAGAAGCTGGACACCGCCTGCACCTGGGCGGGGGTGATGCCGGTGAGGGCGGACACGTCACGCTGGGCGTCGGCGGTGACGTGGCCGTGCTCGAGGGCTGCGATGTACAGCAGCGGCATCACGGTGCTGCGCCGGTCCGGGTAGCGGGCCAGCAGGGCCTTGGCGCGCTCCCGGTTGGGGGCGCTCCAGTGGGGCACCACCTTGTCGGGGTTGGGGACGGCGCCGTTGGCGGTCATCGGTCGACGTCTCCCAGGACCGGGTCGGTGGACGCCAGGGTGGCGATCATGTCGGCGATGAGGGTGTCGGTCATCATCGCCGGCAGTGCCTGGACGTGGTTGAAGCTGGGGGTGCGCATGTGGATGCGCCACGGCTTGGCGCCGCCCTTGCTCACGGCGTAGCACCCCAGCTCGCCACGGGGTCCCTCCACCGCCTGATACACCTCACCCTCGGGCACCTTGAACCCCTCGGTGAAGATCTTGAAGTGGTGGATCAACGCCTCCATCGACTCGTCGATGCGCTTGCGCGGCGGTGGTGTCACCTTGCGGTCCTCGGTGCGGTAGTCGCCCGGGGGCATCGTCTCCACCACCTGGCGCACGATGCGCAGCGACTGCTTGGTCTCCTCGACCCGCACGATGTAGCGGTCGAACACGTCCCCGTGTTTGCCCAGCGGCACGTCGAAGTCGTACTGCTCGATGCCGCTGTAGGGGAACACCTTGCGCAGGTCCCAGTCGACGCCCGAGGCCCGGGCGATGGGGCCGGTGACGCCGAAGGCGCGGCACTCCTCCGGGGTGAGGATGCCGACACCGTGGGTGCGGTCGACGAAGATGGGGTTCTCGTTGAGCAGTTCCTCGTACTCGCCGACACCGGCGAGCACGACGTCGTTGAGCGATTCGAGATCGTCCTCCCACCCGTCGGGGAGGTCGGCGGCCACCCCGCCGGGGCGGATGTAGTTGTGGTTCATCCGCAGACCGGTGACCTTCTCGAAGAAGTCGAGGCACACCTCGCGCTCGCGCCAGCCGTAGATCATCATCGAGACGGCGCCGATGTCCATGCCCTGGGTGGCCAGGTAGAGCAGGTGGCTGGATACCCGGTTGAGCTCGGTCATCAGGACGCGGATCGCCTTGGCCCGCTCCGGCACCTCGACGCCGAGGAGGGACTCCACCGCCAGCGAGAACGCCAGCTCGTTGTGGAAGGGGGACAGGTAGTCCATGCGGGTGACGTTGGTGGGGCCTTGAAGCCAGGTGAGCGTCTCGGCGGTCTTCTCCATCCCGGTGTGCAGGTAGCCGATGATGGGCTTGACCCGGCGGATGGTCTCACCCTCCAGTTCGACCTGGAGGCGGAGCACCCCGTGGGTGGAAGGGTGCTGCGGGCCGATGTTCATGATCTGACGCTCGTCGTCGATGACGTCGTCGACCAGTTCGTAGTCGTCGACCACGGTGGTGCCGAGCTGGGCGCGCAGCCCCGGCTCGGAGGCGGCGGGGAGGAGCTCCTGGGCGCCCTCGTCGGTGGCCTGCTTCACCCAGGACGGCTCCTCGGTGCCGGCCACCCAGACATCGTGGAGGCGGCGCCGCTCGGCGGCGGCGCTGTCGTCGAGCGCCTCGCGGTGAGGCGGCTCGATGGTGGGAGCCTCCAGGTCCCCGGTGACGACGCTGGGTGTGTCGCTCATGTCGCCTGGTTCCCCGCCTTGAACTGGACCGGCACCGATCCCACCGCGTAGTCCTTGCGTAGCGGGTGGCCCTCCCAGTCGTCGGGGAGGAGGATGCGGGTGAGGTCGGAGTGACCGTCGAAGGTGACGCCGAAGAGGTCGAACGTCTCCCGCTCGTAGAAGTTGGCGCCGGGGAACAGGTCGGTGATGG
>CAZOGW010000010.1:0-1941 GCA_964579415.1 uncultured Acidimicrobiaceae bacterium
AGGTCGGCGCCGCCACCGAGGTGGAGCGCAAGGAGAAGAAGCACCGTATCGAGGACGCCATCCAGGCGACCCGCGCTGCGGTCGAGGAGGGCATCGTCCCCGGTGGCGGTACCGCCCTGCTCCGCTCTGCCGACTTCATCGACAAGCTGCGTGGCGGCACCGACGACGTCAAGGCGGGCCGCCAGCTCGTCAAGCGTGCGCTGGAGTCCCCGCTCCGCCAGATCGCGGCCAATGCCGGCTACGAGGGTGGCGTCGTGGTGGACAAGGTCCGCAACGGCGACAGCGGTATCGGCTTCAACGCCGCTACCGGCAAGTACGGCGACCTCATCGCCGAGGGGATCATCGATCCCGCCAAGGTGACCCGCTCCACGCTGCAGAACGCGGCGTCGGTGGCAGCTCTCCTCATCACCACCGAGGCGCTCATCGCCGAGGAGAAGGTTGACGAGCCCGCCGGCGGCGGTGGCCACGGCGGCCACGGCATGGACGGAATGATGTAACAAGCCGAACGAACCAGGCCCCCGCACCTTCGGTGCGGGGGCCTTTTTCGTTCGGCGTACTTGGTACTTGGTACTTGGTACTTGGTATTGCGTAGTACCAAGTACCAAGTACCTCCCCGCTACGAGGGAGTATTGGAGTTCCCCAGGAGACGCCACCCCAGGTATATCGGCGTGAACTGGGCCAGGACGACGGCGATGGCAATCAGCAGGATCAGGAAGCGGAGCTGGTGGGTCTGGTGGGCCAAGCCGGACCGGGCTTCGGCGATGGCGGTTGACGCTTCGGCGGCAGTTTCGGCGTAGCCGTCGAGGAGCACACCCACCTCGGTGAAGCTCACCTGCAGGGCGCTGAGGTCACGGGCGGCAGCGTCGAAGGTGCCGGTGAAGCCGGCGATGCCGGCCGCCGTCTCGTCGATGAGGCCCGACGCCTCCGCCAGCCGGGACTCGATGGTCGCCAGGCTCTCGTCGATCTGGATCATCGAGTCCTCCAGGGTCGGGTCCGGGTCGTACTCGACTCCGAGGAAGCTGAGGGCGTTGAGCGTGGCCGTGAGCAGGCGAGCCGACCCGATAAGACCGGGCATGGTGTCCCTGATGGCGCCGATGCTGGCGTTGAGGTCTTCCCCGGTCAACGCCGAGGCCTCCCCCATGAGCGTGACCACATTGTCGAGTGCCGGTCCCACGTCGGCAACGCCGTCGACGAGGGTCGCCAGGGCAGCCTCGATCTGGGGATGGGTGGCGTCGGCCAGGGCGATGGTGTCCTCGATGGCGCTCACCGCCTGCTCGGTCACCTCCAGGGTGATCTCCGCTTGATCGGAGAGCACGTCGACGAACCGTAACGCCGCAACCGTGCCGAAGACTGCGGCGGCGAGGGCCACGACACCGACGCCGATCATCGCCCATCCCGCGATTCGATCACGCCGGCGGGCGGCATCGTTCGGGCTGAGGCCGTCGGTCACCTCGCCACGATATCGACTCGCGGTGGGGTGCCGCTCATCGGATGGCAGTCCGCGTGTGCGATGCGCGTACTGTGTGTCGGCCGCGACGACAGAGGGGGGATCCCACAGTTAGCCCGGCGGGCCGACTGGTCCCACGGAACCCAGAGTTGTGTGAGCGTTCGCGAACTTTGGGCTGTGGACGACTCTGAGCGGCGTCGGGAACCCAGGGTTCACCCCGCCGCGTGAACTTTGGGCTGTGGACGACTCTGAGCGGCGTCGGGAACCCAGGGTTCGTGTGGGTGTTCGAACTCTGGGCTGTGGACGACTCTGAGCGTCGTCGGGAACCCAGGGTTCACCCCGCCGCGTGAACTTTGGGCTGTGGACGACTCTGAGCGGCGTCGGGAACCCAGGGTTCGTGTGGGTGTTCGAACTCTGGGCTGTGGACGACTCTGAGCGTCGTCGGGAACCCAGGGTTCACCCCGCCGCGTGAACTTTGGGCTGTGGACGACTCT
>CAZOGW010000010.1:2041-44242 GCA_964579415.1 uncultured Acidimicrobiaceae bacterium
TGGGCTGTGGACGACTCTGAGCGGCGTCGGGAACCCAGGGTTCGTGTGGGTGGATGACACCGGCGGTCAACCCTCCCGGTAGGTTTGCGCCTGGGCGTTCCAGTCGCTGCGGGAGATCGCGGTGCAGGAGCGGCCCAGCATGGCGTAGAACTCCTCGCAGCTCCCGTCGAGGCGGTACTCGATGGCGTTGATCGTGTCGAACTGGAACACGGTGCCGTTGAGTTCGGCGAGGAGGAAGTCGGCCTCCTCCTCGACGTCGATCTCGAGCGAGTCCTCCAGGTCCGAGAAATCGATGGCGGCGGTCCCGGCGTCGATGGAGACCCCGGTGAACGTGTCCGCCGTCGCCTCCGAGAAGACCGAGGTGAATCCCGCATCGATCTCGGCCTCGATGGGCCCGGCGACGAGGAGCTCGAGGGTGGTGGTCAGGGGTAGGTCGTCGCGGGGGACACCCCTCTGGACGTAGGAGTCCGGGGTGGGCCGCACCCGGTCTCCGCAGGTGAAGTGGAGCCGCAGGATGCGGGCCGACCCGGGCGCAGGAACGGTGGGCGTGCAGGTGGGGAGCGGGCCGGGCACCGTCACCGGCGGCTGCGTCGGCGTCACCGCCGGGGCGTCGGTCACATCGGGGGTGGTGCCCGCGTTGTTGGGGCCGGCCAGCGACGTGGTCGTGGTGGATGCGTTGGCCATCCGGTCCAGCGCCTCGGGGCTGGGAGGCTGGAGCAGGCGCAGGAACGACAAGACCACGACGAGCGCCAGCACCAGGGCGACGATCGTGATCAGGGTTCGCTGGATGATGGGGAGCAGGTTGGTGGTCATGTTCCGACAGCGTGACGATAGGCCCGGTCGTGGCACTGTCACTGGTTTGAACGGTCCGGTGGGGCCGCTGGTTCCTCGGTGTTGATCGCCGCGGGGGCGGCTGGGGCTTTCGTAGGCGCGCCCGGGGCGAACTGGAACATGGAGCACCGGCCGCCGGCTCGTGCGGTCAGATCCCGGTGCGGTGCCGTGACACCTCGGCCTCCCACTCATGCTGGAGGAGACCCCAGACCGTGTGGTCCAGCCAGCGCTCACCGACCTTGACCTCCTCGCGCAGCTTCCCCTCCAGGGTGAACCTGAGCTTCTCGGCGACTCGTTCGGAGGCCCGGTTGCCGACGGCGATGCGCAGCGTGATGCGGTGCAGCCCGAGGTCCTCGAACCCGAAGCGGAGCAGACGGGCGGCGGCCTCGGTGCACACACCGCGACTCGACTCGTCGGATCGCACCCAGTAGCCGACCTCACCGACACGGTTCGACTGCGACACGTACCAGATCGACACACTGCCCAGGTGGCGGTCCGGCTCGGCGTTGCGCCGGATGGTGAAGTCGAAGGCCCGGTTCTCGTGCCATGCCCCCGCCGACTCGCGGACGAACTGCGCCGCCACCGACCGGTTGTACTGCTGGGCCCACGGCAGCCAGGCCGCCAGGGCCGACTGGGAGGCGAGGACACCCTCGTGAACGGTGGTGACGTCCTTCCGCCGGTAGGGACGGAGCATGAACCGCGGCGTGTACAGCACGGTGGAGGTGGCGGGTGGCATGGCCTGGATAGCTTATAAGCTCCGGAGGTGGTCGACATGTGGGAGAGGTTGCGACGGTTGCCGCCGGTGGACGACGACGGCACCTCGCGCAGCGCCGTCCTGGTACCGCTCTACGAGGCCGCCGGGCGCATCCACGTCGTCCTCACCAAGCGGCCGGACACGATGCGGACCCACCCCGGCGACGTGGTGTTTCCCGGGGGAGGCATCGAGCCCGGAGAGACCGCCATCGAGGCCGCCATCCGTGAGGCCTGGGAAGAGATCGCCCTGCCCGCCGCGGCCGTCGAGGTCATCGGCGGACTGCGGCCGGTCACCACACGGGACCGGAGCAACTGGATCGTGCCGGTGGTGGCCGCCATCGACCGCTCCATCGAGCTCATCCCCGATCCCGGCGAGGTCGAGCACATCCTCGAACCCCCGCTGGCCGACCTGCTCGACGACTCCCGGTGGCGCACCGCCGACTGGATGGGGAACGAGTTGTGGTTCTACGAGTTTCCCCAGGGGACCCTGTGGGGCGCCACCGCCTTCATGGTGCGCCAGCTTCTCGACCACCTGCGCGGGTAAGCGGGAACAACGGCCGGTAGCCGGCGGTTCGCACCCGTCATGGAACAAGCTGTGCGTGAAGCGCTGGACCGTGGCGGGATCGTCGACATCACCACCACGGGGAGGCGCAGCGGCCTACCCCGCCGTATCGAGATCTACATGCACCAAGTCGACGGCGCCTACTACCTGACCGGCCGGCCCGGCCCACAACGCGACTGGGTACGCAACATCGAGGTCCATCCCGGGTTCACCGTGCACCTCAAGCGCGGTATCTCCGCCGACGTCCCGGTGGTGGGCGAGACCGAGCCCGACAGGGCGGAGCGGGCCCGGGTCATCCTGAGGGCCCGCGTCGACAACTGGGGCGCCGACCCCGCCGAAGCGGAGGCGGACCTCGACCTGTGGCTCGACCATGCCCCCTTCGTCCGCTTCCGGCCTGCCTGACAGACGCCGCCTCGACACCCTGGCCCGCCTTCCCGGCTGCGGCACGGCGCCCCGGCCCTAGCATTGCGGCAACCGGAGGATGGGTTTGGGCGCCAGGCCGCGAGGAGACGAAGCGTTGATCATCGTGATGCACCAGGGGGCGAGTGCCGAGGACGTCGCTCACGTCATCGAGAGGCTCTCCGACGTCGGTGCCGAGGCCCATGTCTCCGAGGGCACCCGGCGCACCGTGATCGGGGCGGTCGGGGACCGCGAGATCATCCAGCAGCTTCCCTGGGAGGCGTTTCCCGGCGTCGAGCGGGCGGTGCCCGTCCTCAAGCCGTTCAAGTTCGTCAGCCGCGACTTCCAGGAGGACGACTCGGTGGTCCTTGTCGGCGACGTCCCGGTGGGAGGCCGGCACTTCGTCCCCATGGCCGGTCCCTGTGCGGTGGAGTCGCGCGAGCAACTTTTTGCCGCCGCCGAGGCGGTGGTGGGCGCCGGTGCCCGCATCCTGCGCGGCGACGCCTTCAAGCCGCGCACCTCACCGTACGCCTTCCAGGGGCTCGCCGAGAAGGGCCTCGAGCTGATGGCCGAGGCCCGGGAGGAGTTCGGGGTCCCCTTCATCGCCGAGGTGGTCGACCCCCGCGACGTCGAGCTGGTGGCGTCGTACGCCGACCTGATCCGTGTCGGCACCCGCAACATGGCCAATTTCACCCTGCTCTCGGAGCTGGGGAAGCAGGACAAGCCGGTGATGCTCAAACGGGGGTTCACCGCCACCATCGAGGAGTGGCTCAACGCCGCCGAGTACATCTACAAGGAGGGCAACCACAACGTCATTCTGTGCGAGCGCGGCATCCGCACCTTCGAGACGGCGACCCGCAACACCCTCGACATCTCGGCGGCTCCGGTGGTGCGCAGCCTGTCGCACCTGCCCATCATCATCGACCCGTCGCACTCCGGCGGCCGCCGCCACCTGGTGGCGCCGCTGACGCGGGTGTCGGTGGTCTCCGGGGCCAACGGTTTCATGGTCGACGTCCACCCGGCGCCGGAGACCGCCCTCGTCGACGGCGCCCAGGCCATCCTCCCCGGCGAGTTCGCCCAGCTCATGGACGAGGTTCGGGCGCTGGCGGCCGTGATGGATCTCGAGTTGTGACGTGCGCGTCGCCGTCCTCGGCACCGGCCTGATCGGGGCCTCCATCGGTCTCGGGCTCACCGCGGCCGGTGACGAGGTGGTGGGATGGGACCTCGATCCCGAGGCCCTGGCAGTGGCCGCGGAGCGCGGCGCCGTCGTCGCAGCCCCTTCGGCGGACGCGGCTGTGGCCGGCGCAGGAGTAGTGGTCCTCGCCGGGCCGCCCGGGGCGGTCCTCGACCACGTCGCCCATCTCGACGTCGACACGCTCGTCGTCGACGTCACCAGCGCCAAGCAGGCCGTCGTCGCCGCCAGCAGGCTGCGCCGCTTCGTGGGCAGCCACCCGATGGCAGGCCGGGAGGTGGCCGGGCCTTCCGCGGCCACCGGGTCGCTGTTCCGCGGCGCCGCCTGGGTGGTCGTCACCGACGGGGCCGCCGAGGATGACCTGGCGGCGGTGGAGAGCCTGGTACGCCGCCTTGGCGCCCGGCCGGTGCGCATGACCGCAGCCGACCACGACACCGCGGTTGCCGTCGTCTCGCACCTTCCCCAGCTCCTCGCCTCGACGCTGATGAACGAGGCGTCCGACCGTACCGACGCCCTCGACCTGGTGGCAGGCAGCTTCCGCGACCTGACGCGGGTGGCCGCATCCGAGCCGGGCATGTGGGTCGACGTGCTCGATGCCAACCGCGACTCGGTGCTGGCGGTCCTCGACGACTTCACAGACCGGCTGCACCGCCTCGCCTCGGCCATCGCCAACCGGGACACCGCGGCGATGACGGCCGACCTGGAGCGGGCCCACGTTGCCCGCCGCGACCTCGGTCCTCACCTGGCGGCGGTCCGCGTGGCTCTGGCCGACCAGCCCGGCGAGCTGGCCAAGGTCGGTCATGCCTTCGAGTCCTCCGGTGCCGACATTCGCGACCTGCAGCTCCGCCACGCCCCCTACGGCGGCGGCGGTGTCCTCACCGTCTCGGTCGGCGCCGCCGACGAGGACTCCCTGCGTCGCGCCCTCCAGTCCGAGGGCCTCCTCCTGGCGGACTGACCGGGCCCTTCGAGCCGGTTGTCTCAGCCGGAGAGGTCGAGTCTGTCACACCTCTCGCATACCCTGACCATGGCGGTGGCGTCCAAGGAAGCGAGGAGTAACGTGGATGGGACGATGGCCACTCGCCGGCACGAGCAGCGCACTCCCATGTCGTGGGACGAGTACGAGGCGATGGGCGACGACGTCCGCGGCGAGTACATCGACGGGAGCCTCGTCGTGAGCCTGCTGCCCGGGTACCTGCACCAGGTGATCTGTCACGAGATGGTGGCTCGCATCAGGGCCGTGTTGCCTCCGCAATACAGGGTGGCCTCGCACTGGGGCTGGAAGCCTGCCGCCGAGGCGTGAGTTCAGACTCATCGAAGCCGGGAGGTCACGGGAGCAGTTCGGTGGTGGCTCCCACTGACCGATAGACGTCGAGTGCCCGCCTGTCACGGGTGGCGAGCGGAACGGCATGGACCGCCGCTGCATACCCGACGAGAGCGTCGTACACCGCGCCTCCGGCGACCGGGATGTCGGCGAGCCTGGCGGCGAGGTCCGCAGCGTCGTGTTCGCGGAGGAAGCGTGACTCGGGGAAGTTGTGCTGGAGTGCCGCGGTCACGTCGCGGGGCGACCGACGTACCGGTGGAGGCAGGCGAGTGAGAACCGAGAAGGTTTCGAACCACGCGTGCCCGGCGAGACCGAGACGTCGCCCATCGAGCCCGTCGAGGGTGCTCTGGTGTGCGTCGTGTCCCGACACCATCAAGGGAACCGCTGCACTCGTGTCCACCAGGACATCCGGGGAGCCCGTGCTGCGTGTCACTTCTGATCGGCCAGCCGTAGCGCCCGCACGGCGTCATCGTCTAGGTCGATCTCTCCTGTGATCACGAGGCGTCCCCTGACTTCCGTCATTCCCGATCCCACCACGGGTTCGATGCGGACACCGCTCCCGTCTGCCGTGACCGTCACCTCCCCGGGTACCAATCCGAGAGCGGTCCGCAGCTCCTTGGGAATCACCACCCGCCCTGCCTTGTCGATGGTTGCCTTCATACCATTAGAATACCACGATAGGTGGAGAGATTCCTGGGCTGCCACGCGGTCAGTCGGTACCGCACTCTCGAATGGCTCGGTCGGGTTCTAAATGTCACAGCCTCCCGGTAGGTTGCGCAGATGGAGCCACCTGCTGAGGCCGCCTTCGAGGACCGGACACGTTCGCTGCTGCGGGAGCTGGTCGCGTCGGATGCTGTCGACTTCCGGCCCGGCCAGCTCGAAGCCATCCGTGCCGTCCACGTCGACCGGTCGACGGCTCTCGTCGTCCAGCGCACCGGTTGGGGCAAGAGCGCCGTGTACTTCGTGGCGACGGCCCTCAACCGGGAGGAGGGCCGCGGCCCGACGCTGCTTGTCAGTCCCCTGCTGGCGTTGATGCGCAACCAGCTCGAGGCCGCCGCCAAGCTCGGGCTGCGCTCCGAGACCGTGAACTCGACCAACAGGGACGACTGGCAGGCGATATTCGACAAGATCGTTCAGCGGGAGGTCGACCTGCTGCTGATCTCCCCGGAGCGGTTGAACAACGCCGAGTTCCGGCAGCAGGTCATGGGCGACCTGCTGGGAACCGTGGGGCTGCTGGTCGTGGACGAGGCGCACTGCATCTCCGACTGGGGGCACGACTTCCGCCCCGACTACCGCCGCATCGGCCGCATCGTGAGGTTGCTGCCGCCGCGGACTCCGGTGCTCCTCACCACGGCCACCGCCAATGACAGGGTCGTCGACGACGTCGTCGAACAGGTGGGGAGCGATGTCGTGGTGATCCGGGGCATGCTCGACCGCGAGTCGCTCCGGCTCGACGCCTTCGAGCTGAGGTCCCGCGCCCACCGCATGGCGTGGTTGGCCCAGTACATCCCCAGGTTCCCCGGCAGCGGCATCGTCTACACCCTCACGATCCGAGACGCCGAACTGATCGCCGAGTACCTGCGCGGCGAGGACATCGAGGCCGTCGCCTACACCGGCAAGTCGGATCTCGACGACCGGCTGGCCGCCGAGGCGGCGCTGGCCGCCAACCAGGTGAAAGCCGTTGTCGCCACCTCGGCGCTGGGGATGGGTTACGACAAGCCCGACCTGCAGTGGGTGGTGCATTTCCAGAGCCCGGGATCGGTGGTCGCTTACTACCAGCAGGTGGGCCGCGCCGGGCGCGCTGTCGACCGGGCATGGGGGGTGCTGCTCTCCGGCGATGAGGACGAGGCCATCCAGGACCACTTCATCCGCACCGCCTTCCCGACCGAGGTGCAAGCGACCGAGATCCTCGGCGCCCTCGACGAATCGGGCGGGCTGAGTGTGCCGTCGCTGCTGGGGCGGGTCAACCTGAGGTGGGCACGGATCGAAGCCTTCCTCAAGCAGCTCGAAGTGGATGGCGCCGTCGAGAAGGTCGGCTCCCGCTGGCATCGGACCGCGGCGCCCTGGTCGTATCCCGGCGACCGGGTCGAGGGCGTGACTGCGTTGCGCCGGCGCGAGCAGGAGCGGATGCGCTCCTATCCGCACCTGGAGTCGTGCCTCATGGCCTACGCCCGCCGCGAGCTGGACGACCCGGCTGCCGCCGACTGCGGTAGGTGCAGCCGGTGCACCGGCAGGCACCTTCCCCGGATGCCTGACGCCGCCTATCTGGAGAGGGCCGGGACATGGCTGGGACGCCGCCATCCCACCATCGAGCTCCCGAAGCGCTGGCCCACCGGGCTGGACCGCGCCGGCCTCCCCGCATTCCCTGCCAAGGACAGCGGAGGTGTCGAGGCGGGAGTCGCCCTGGCACGTTGGGGCTCGCCGGTCTGGGGGACTCAGGTGCGGGAGGGCAAGCAGGTGGCGCGGAGGTTCGACGACCAGCTCGTCATGGGGCTCGCCGGCGTGATCCGTGACCGGCTACCCCTCAACCGCATCCGCTTCGTCACCCACGTGCCGTCGTCGGGATCCGACCTTGTCGCCGACTTCGCCTCACGGCTCGCCGGCGTGTTGGGTCGACCCCATCACAGTCTCTTGGATGCCCGTCCCGGTCCGCCGCAGAAGGAGATGGAGAACTCGGCCATGCAAGCCGGGAATGCGGTCCGCCGCTTCGTCGTATCGGGTTCGCCACCACAGGGGCCCTGCCTCCTCGTGGACGACGTCGTCGACTCGCGATGGACGCTCACCGTGTGCGCTGCGTTGCTTCTCGGCGCAGGCGCGACCGCCATCTACCCTGTTGCCCTGGCGGACGCATCCAACACATGATCTCTTACACAGATGACGACAAGACAGTGCTGCTGCTCGCCTCGCGGCTGGCGGGCCCGCAGGTGCCCGCCATTCCGACCGGGGCGTGGTGGGCGCTTCTGAAGCGCCTCGTCGACGAGGGGCGATCGGTCACCTCCCTGCTCGAGGATCCGGCGATCGCCGACGAGCCGGCGCGGATCGAGGAGCTCTCCGGTCACGGCGCCGCCATGGGAATGGCCCTGGAGGCGTTCCTCAACCGTGGCATCGCGCCCGTCCCGCACACGTCGGAGCAGTTCCCGGACCGGCTGCTGGAGCGATTGGGCGACAGATGCCCACCGGTGGTCTTCGTCGCCGGCGACGTCGCTCTCGCCGGCGGCGGTGGCCTCGGGGTGGTGGGGGCGCGTGATGTGGATGGGTCCGGCGCCGAAGTTGCCACCGCGGTGGCTCGTGGCGCCGCCCGCCGGGGCATCCCGGTGATATCCGGAGCGGCCCGAGGGGTCGATCAGCTCGCCATGGCTGCCGCCGCCGACGCCGGGGGAGCGGTCGTCGGCTTCGTGGCCGACGGACTCACCCGGCGTCTCCGTGAGCCGGCGACCCGTCACCTCGTCATCGAAGGTCGCGCCGTCCTGGTGAGCGCGCAACACCCCGACGCACCCTTCAGCGCAGGGTCGGCGATGGCGCGCAACAAGCTGATCTACGCCGCCTCCGATGCGACGTTCGTCGTGGCGTCCGCTAGTGGTGAAGGCGGAACCTGGGCCGGAGCCACCGAGAGCCTCAGGTACGGCTACGGGCCGGTACTGGTCCACCGCGGTCCCGGCGAAGGGCCCGGCAACAAGGCGCTGGTGGAGGCCGGTGCGTCACCGGTCGGGCCGGCCGACGACATCTTCGCCTCGTGGCCTCCCGCCCAGCCCGCCGCCGAGACCCCGGCCCAGGGATCCCTCTTCGGGTAGCGCGCTCACACCCGCCGCTGCATGGCTACGTAGAAGCCGGCCCAGGCTGCGATGAGGGCGGTGAGCCCCCCGACGAGCGGCCACGCTCCCGGGCGCCCCGTGTCGACGGAGCCCCAGTCGCGGGCGAAGCTAACTGCTACCGAGGTGAGCATGACGAGTGCGGTCTGCGCCATGATCCTGGCTGCACTCCAGCGGCGGTCGAGGGAGATGCCGATGGCGATGATGCCCTGGAGAGCGAAGAGGGAGGCGAGCACCCGCCCGGTGAGCGGTGCGATCGGCCACGGCCACACCTCGGCCAGTAGCTGTGGCCGGGCGAACATGAGCACAGCCAGTGCCGTCGTCCCCAACCCGACCCCGGCGACAGTTCGGGAGGCGCCCGGCGTGATGAGGGCATCACGGCTGCCTTCGGACCGGCCCGGATCGCGCCGCCGGTTGTAGAGCCAGACCGCGGCCACCAGAAACGGCGTGGTGTAGTAGAGGGCCGCCCACGCAACGAAAGAGGCGTGGCCGTGGGTGAACCGCTCCCAGTGCAGCGCGGTGGCGATCCCGAGGAGGGAGGCGAAGGCGGCGACGGCGGGGAAGCCCAAAGTGACCCGGTGCCAGCGCCGCTCGAACACGACGCGGGTGAAGAAGTAGGCGCCGCCCAGGTACGCCGATCCGAGCAGCATTGCCGTCAGTGGCGGCGTGATGGGCCAGGCGAACAGCCGGGCGGTATCGTCGGGCCGTACCAGCAGGATCCAAGCCGCCACCACCAGGAACGGCACGATGAGGCCTCCGAGCAGCCGCGTCGCCAACTCGACCCGATCGTCCCGCAAAGTCCCCCGACCCTCCGTAGTCCCCAGCCTCCAGGTCCGCACTCAACGCTACACATCAGGCCGCCAGCGAGAGCTCACATGTCACGTAGTACGTAGTACTTAGTACCTAGTACCTAGTACCTACTTCAGCATCTCGAGCAGCGACGCCACCCCGACAGCGATGCCGTGCTCGATGCACGACTCGTCGATGTCGAACGTCGTCGAGTGCAAGTCGACCTGACGGTCGGGGAGGGCGGCGCCGAGGCGGACCAGCGCCCCCGGAATGCTCTCGAGATACCAGGCGAAGTCTTCGGCGCCGAGGCTCTGATGGGTCCCGGTGACGCCTTCGGTCCCCAGAACGTCGGCAGCAGCCCGTTCCACCATGTCGATGATCTCACCATCGTTGACCACGGGCGGCGCTCCCTGCTCGTAGATCACATCGGCGGTGGCCCCCAGGGGCGCCACCAGGTCCCGGACGTGCTGCTCCAGTTCTTTGCCCATGGCTCGCCACAGCTCGAGGTTGAAGAGGCGCACCGTGCCCCCCAGTTCGATGACGGAGGGGATGACGTTCTCGGCGGTGCCGCCCTCGATACGGCCGAACACCACCGCCATCGGCTCACGAGGGTCGACGCCGTAGCGCAGCAGGCCGGGCAGATCGGTGACGACGCGGGCCGCGGCGTACACCAGGTCCACGCTCTGGTGGGGGCGTGAGGTGTGCCCGCCCGGGCCGTGCAGCGTGAGGATGAACCGGTCGGAGGCACCGGTGATCCCCCCGCGACGCAACCCGACCCGCCCCGGCGCCAGCGAGGGGTCGACGTGGAAGGCGAGGATCGACGACAGCCCCTCCAGGGCACCCGCCGCCATCATGGCTACGGCGCCGCCGGGGATCTGCTCCTCGGCGGGCTGGAAGACGATGCGGACCCTTCCCCCCAGGTCGGGGAGGTCCTTGAGGACCCCGGCGATCCCGAGACCGATGGCGGTGTGCGCGTCGTGGCCGCAGGCATGCATGATCTCGGGGCGCAGCGAGCGGTAGCGGACGTTGTTGGCCTCGCTGATGGGGAGGGCGTCGATATCGGCGCGGAAGCCGACGGCACGTTCCCCCGATCCTATGTCCACGGTGAGGCCGGTGCCCTCGGCGCGGATGACGGGCTCGAGACCCCAGGCGATGAGCTGCTCGGCCACCTTGCGGGTGGTGCGGTGCTCGCTCCATCCCAGCTCCGGGTTGGCGTGGAGGTCACGGCGCAGAGCCACCATCGCCGGGTATACGGCGCGAACCAGCTCGGTCACGGAGGAAGAGGCCATGAGCCGGACATTCTAGTTGGGACCCAACCCACACCGGCAGTCGAGACACATCCCTACTGGCCTACTGGATACTGGATACGGGATACTGGATACTGCCCTCGACAACCTG
Organism: uncultured Acidimicrobiaceae bacterium; assembly: GCA_964579415.1. GTDB lineage: Bacteria > Actinomycetota > Acidimicrobiia > Spongiisociales > UBA5794 > CAZOGW01. The sequence continues at coordinate 13,096 of CAZOGW010000010.1, forward strand.
AAGGGGCTCGAAGTGGGAGACCAAATGGACCGGCCGTCCTTCACCGTGGGCATCGAAGAGGAGTACATGATCGTCGACCTCGAGACGCGCCGTCTCGTGCGCGACCTCCCCGAGGGGGTGATCGACGACATCGCCGCCGAGGCCCGGGGCCAGGTGGGCCCGGAGTTCATGCGGTTCCAGATCGAGATCGGCACTCCGGTGTGCGACTCGGTGGCCTCGCTGACTACCGAGCTGAAGGCGTTGCGGCGGGCCGTGGCCACCGTGACCAACCGTCACGGGATGGCTCCCATCGCCGTCTCCACCCACCCCTTTTCCTCGTGGACCGACCAGCTCACCACCGACCGGGACCGCTACAACGCCCTCGCCGAGGCCATGGGCGGGGTCGCCCGGCGCCTCATCATCTCGGGGATGCACGTCCACGTTGCCATCGAGGACGAGGACCTGCGCATCGACCTGATGAACCAGGTCACCTACTTCCTCCCCCACCTCCTGGCACTGAGTACCTCCTCGCCGTTCTGGCAGGGGATCGAGACCGGGCTGGGCAGCTACCGCACCGCCGTGTTCCGTGCCCTGCCGCGCACCGGCATCCCTGACGAGTTCGAGGGATGGAACGACTACCGCAAGCACCTCGCCGTTCTGGTCGACGCCGGGATCGTCGAGGACGCCACCAAGCTGTGGTGGGACCTACGGCCGTCGGACCGCTACCCGACGCTGGAGCTGCGCGCCGCCGACATCTGCACCACCGTCGCCGACGGCATCACGGTCGCCTCGCTCTACCTGTGCCTGCTCAGCTACCTGTTCAGGATGCGACTCAACAACCAGCGGTGGCGCACGTACTCGCGGATGCTGCTCAACGAGAACCTGTGGCGCGCCCAGCGCTACAGCACCTCCAAGGGGCTGATCGACTTCGGCCTGGGGCGCATCGTGCCTTACGCCGACCTGTACCAGGAGCTGCTCGACATGGTGCGACCAGACGCCGAGGAGTTCGGCTGCGTCGCAGAGTTGGAGCACGGTCGGACCATCCTCGAACGCGGCACCAGCGCCGACCGGCAGGTCGCCGTCTACCACGCCTCCCTCGACGACGGGAACGACCACAGCCAGGCGATGCGCGACGTCGTCGACTTCCTGGTGACCGAGACCGTCGCCGGGGTCTGAACCGAGGGGAAGTAGGCTCCCGGCGATGGAATTGCGGGTGGCCGGGGCGCAGATGAATCCGGTCGTCGGGGACATCGGCGGCAACGCGGGGCGCATCGTCGACGCTGTCGACTGGGCCACCGCAGCCGGCGCCGACGTGCTCCTCCTCCCCGAGCTGGCCCTCACCGGATACCCGCCCGAGGACCTTCTGCTGCGGGGCTCGTTCGTCGATGACAACCTGGAGGCGCTGCGGGACGTCGCCGCCCGCACCGGCGATACCGCCGTAGTGGTCGGTTTCGTCGACACCGTGGAGGACGGCGAGCGGGAGGATTCCCGGCCCCGCAACCTGGCCAACGCCGCCGCGGTCCTCGCCAGGGGAGCAGTGCACGGCGTCTACCACAAGATCCTCCTGCCCAACTACGGCGTCTTCGACGAGGCCCGCTACTTCGCCGCCGGGATCCGACCCGACATCCTCTTCGAGATCGCCGGCATCGCCTGCGGCGTCTCGGTATGCGAGGACATCTGGGACCCGGCGGGTCCGCCGGCCCGGCAGGCGGCGGCGGGCGCCCGCATCCTGCTCAACATCAACGGCTCGCCCTACCACCAGGGCAAGAGCCGGGAACGTACCGCCCTTCTCGCCGCCGAGGCGCGACGCTCCGGCGTCCCCGTCGTCTACCTCAACATGGTCGGCGGCCAGGACGAGCTGGTCTTCGACGGCGACTCGATGATCTTCGACGCCTCGGGGACGGTGCTGCACCGAGCTTCCCGGTTCACCGAGGACCGCTTCGTGGTCGACGTCGAGGTGGGGGGCGGTCCCGTGCCCGACCGGGCGCTCCACGTCTCGTCCGCCCGCGGCGCGCTCCCGGCGCTGGAGCCGCCGGTGAGCCACCAGGCCCTCGACGAGACCGAGGAGGTCTACTCGGCCCTGGTCTCCGGCCTCGGCGACTACGTCCGCAAGAACGGGTTCACCGAGGTGCTCATCGGCTTCTCCGGCGGCATCGACAGCGCCCTCGCCGCCGCCATCGCCGTCGACGCCCTCGGCCCCGACGGTGTCTGGGGAGTCACCATGCCTTCCCGCTACTCGTCGGAGGGTTCCTGGGCCGACTCGCTGCGGCTCGCAACAAATCTGGGTTGCCGCTGCGACATCGTCCCCATCGAGGACGTCTTCAGCGGCTACCTATCCACGCTGGAGCCGCAGTTCGCCGGTACCCCGGAAGGGATCGCCGAGGAGAACCTCCAGGCTCGCATCCGCGGCGCCATCCTGATGGCCCTGTCCAACAAGTTCGGTCCCATGGTGGTGGCCACCGGCAACAAGTCGGAGATGGCGGTCGGGTATGCCACCTTGTACGGCGACATGGCGGGTGGGTACGCCGTGCTCAAGGACGTCTTCAAGACCCAGGTCTACCGTCTGGCCCGCTGGCGCAACCGCGACGGCGAGGTCATCCCCCAGGCGATCATCGACAAGGAGCCCTCCGCCGAGCTGCGCCACGACCAGCGCGACACCGACTCGCTCCCCGGCTACGACCTCCTCGACCGGATCCTGGAGCGCTACGTCGAGCAGGACCACTCCACCGACGACATCGTGGCCGACGGGTTCGACCCGGAGATGGTGCGCCGCGTGTCGCGCATGGTCGACGTCAACGAGTACAAGCGGCGCCAGTCCGCTCCCGGCACCCGTATCACCACCAAGGCCTTCGGCAAGGACCGGCGACTGCCCATCACCAACCGCTACGACGCCCGGCGCAACGCCGGCGCCCGCTGATGGGCGAGATCGTCGGCCCCGTCCTCATCGATGGGAAGCCCTGCGACCCCGCCGGGGCGGCCGTCCCCGTCGCCGACATCGCGGTGCAGCGGGGCTACGGCTGCTTCGAGGCGATGCGCTCCTACGGCGGGGTGCCCTTCCGGGTCGCCCGGCACCTGGCCCGCCTCGCCGGCAGCGCCGCCCGGCTCGGCATGCCGCTGCCGCCTTCCGAGGACCTTGCCGCCTGGGTGTCGGACCGCGCCGCCGAGGGCGACTGCGTGGTGCGGCTCATCGTCACCGGCGGCATCGACGCCGAGGCGCCCGGCACGGCGTCCTCCACGATCGTGTTCGCCGAGTCGCTACCGGCGTTCGCCCCTGACATCCGCGTCCTCCCCGTGGACGCTCCCTGGCACCCCGACGGCGCCTGGTCGGGCCTCACCGGCGCCAAGACGCTGTCGTACGCGCCCAACGTGGAAGCCCGGCTGGTGGCACTGCGGGCCGGCTTCGACGACGCCCTGCTCATCGGCCGCAGCGGCGCGGTGCTGGAAGGCCCCAACACCAGCATCGCCTGGGTGAGGGAGGGCCGCCTCGAGTATCCCGATCCCGACCTGGGGGTGCTCGACTCGATAACGTCGGCCGCCGCCGTCGAACTGGCTCCCTCGGTGGGCCTCGACCCGGCGCCCGGCAGGTACCCCCTGCACCGCCTACTCGGCGCCGACGAGGCGATCTCGCTCTCCACCACACGCCAGATCATGCCGGTGGTGGCGGTCGGCGATCACAGCTTCGCCGCCGGACCTTACACGGCGGCGCTGGCAGAGGCGTTCGCCACCCTGGTGGCGGCAGAGACGGCGGAGGTCCACAACCGGTGAGCCGAACGCTGGGGCTCCTGGCGGCCGTCGATGCTCTCTACGCCGGGGTCGTCACCGAGCCGGAACGCTGGACCGCACAGGCGCTCGAAGACTGGGCCGGGGACCTCGCCGCCGGTGATCCCCTCGACCGCAACCAGGTCAGAGCCATCCGCGCCTGCCTGCGCAACGCGGCGAGGCTGCGCGACTTCTGGTCCGGACCGGCGCCGGCGGTGGAGGCGGACGAATGGCAGGCACGCGTCGATGTCGCCATGGGGCCGCGTGCCTGGCGTCCCACGCTGGAACTCGCCATGGAAGGGCTCCAGTCCGAGCCTTCCGCCGAACTCTTCGACGAGGTGAAGAACCGCTTCCGCATCGTTGCCTCGGAACACTGGATGGACGGCGTCAGCTACGACGAGTGGCTGATCTCGAGGGGAGCGGCCACCGGCTAGCGTCCGGTCCACCAGGGTGGCCGGCCGCGGGCGGGGCAGGCAGGCACTTCTTTCGCAGCCTCCCCGGTCAAGGCCCGAGGGCCTGCAACGCGATTGACATTCGCTAAATCCGGGGTGCGGTAGAGTCGCGGTATGCGGCTCAGGACACCACTCATCGCAATGGCTCTGTTGCTGGCGCTCGTCGGGGCCGCCTGCTCCGGTGACGACGCCGATTCCACCACGACGACCACCGAGGTGGGCGGCACCACCGTCGTCGGCGGCGGTGACGGCAGCGCCGCCCCCACCGACACCCAGTCCGGCGGCGACAACGGGGGAGACGACGGGACGGCTACCACCACGGCCGCCCCCGGCGTTGCGGCCATCCCGGAGTTCACCATCGTCAGCCGTGACCCCAGCGGGAGCGACGACGAAGGCGACACCGTGGTGATCCTGCTCGACCCGGAGTCCTACGAGTCGCTCACCGACATCGACCTGCAGAACGTCATCGCCGAGGTCGTCGACGAGGCTCCTCCGGTGGGTGAGGCGCATGTCGTCGACAGCGAGGATGTCACCGAGATCGTGCTCATGCCCCGCGGCGAACTCACCGCCGAACAGCAGCGACTCCTCGACATCCACTACATGGCCCGTCTCGAGGATGCCTTCCGCATCGTCTACGTGGGTCCCTTCACCGACACGCCCAACACCGTCCTCGGCAGCTAACCGGACCGGGTCGCAGCCACGACTTCGGCCACACCCGCGTCGAACGATCCGGAACTGTCGACGCGCACCACCTTCGCCCCCGCCTGCCCGAGGTGGGCTGCGGTGATCTCGACCAACTCGGCCGCCCGCACCAGGAAGGCGCGCCGCTGGTCCTCCGACCGGCCGGCGATGCGGCGGGTCCACCCGGCTCTCTCCAGCCTCTCGAAGCACACCTCGACCGGCGCCGACAGCACCACCAGGATCTCGGGGACGGGGATGGCTGCCAGGTAGCGGTCGAGTTCCGCACCGTCCTGCCCGGCGGCGAAGAGGCTGACCACACGCTGCGCCAGGCCCTCGCCGAGCAACAGCCAATCCGTCTCCCCCAGCGCCTCCTCGGCGAGGCGGAAGGAGATGAGGTGGTTGAGCATCATCCCCATCACCATGTCGGCGCCGTGGCTGGTGTTGTGCGCCTTGTTGGCGTCGATGACGGCGCCGGCCAACTCGGGACGCTCGGCCACGGCACGGGACAGCACGGCGACACGGTCGCTGGACCGGGATGCCGCCTGCCTCCAGACCGACCTCGACCAGCGACCGGCGGTACGGGCCACCAGCCGCGTGACCGGGTCACCCCCCTTGCGTGCCACCGCCTGTCGCCCCGCCGGGCCGATGCGCCACAACTTCTCACCGTCATCGGCGGCCGCGGCCTCGATCAGGCCGAGGAGGGTCGACTTTCCGCTCCCCGGGATGCCCAGGAGCTCGATGAGACGCAAGGGGGACCTCCGTGGTCCTCGCCGGTGGGAGCTTGTGATCCGCAGCGTAGAGCAGGTCGAGGCACACCGGCGGCCATGGCCGGGCTCAGAGGAGCAGCTTGGCGGTGAGGAGGAAACCGCCGAAACCGACGACGTCGGTGATCGTGGTGAGGAATATGTTCGACGCCAGCGCAGGGTCGAGGCCGAGGCGGCGCAGGACGATCGGGATGCCGGCGCCGGCCAGGCCGGCCACCATCAGGTTCACCGCCACCGAGATGGCGATGATGATGCCGATGGTGGCGTCGTCGGCGACCAGCGATCCGACCATGCCGGCGAGGATGCCCAGCACGGTCCCGTTGAGTATCCCCAGTGTCACCTCGCGCTTCAGCGCCGCCCGTGCCCTTCCGGTCGGGATCTCTCCCAGCGCCATGCCCCGGATCACCACCGCCAGGCTCTGCGCCCCGGTGTTGCCCCCCATCGATGCCACCAGCGGCATGAACGCCGCCAGCACCGCCGTCTGGGCGATGGTGGTCTCGAATCGCCCGATGATGGCGACGGCGATGAATGCCGTGGCAAGGTTGAGGACGATCCACGGCAGCCGCATCCGCACCGACCGGGGGATTGCGGTGAACGTCGATTCTTCGGCGCCGGCGCCAACCATGGTGGCGATGTCCTCCGACGCCTCTTCTCGGGCTGCCTCCATCGCCTCGTCGATGCGCACGATGCCCAGCAGCCTGCCCTGGGCGTCGACGACGGGCACCGCCAGCAGGTGGTAGCGCTGGATGACCTCGGCGACGATCTCGCGGTCGGCGTCGGGTGTCACGTAGTACGGGTCGTGGACCATGACCTCGTCGAGGCCGGCCCCGGGGCGGGAGAACACCAGGTCCCGGAACGAGATGACGCCGCGCATCCTCCCGTCGTAGTCGACCACGAAGACGTAGCTGAGGTTGGAGCCGCGCTCGCCGTGGAGGCGGCGCAGCGCTTCGATCGCTTCGCCGGCGGAGAGGCCCACCGGCAGGGCGGCGACCTCGGTGGTCATCATGCCGCCGGCGGTGTCAGGCGGGTAGGCGAGGAGCTGCCCGATGCGCTCGGCTGCGGCCGGCTCGATGGCGGCGAGGACGTCGTCACGAGCGGTGTCCTCCAGGGCGCCGATCAGGTCGGCTGCCTGGTCGGTGTCCATCGACTCGACCAGGTCAGCGGCGATGTCGGGGGAGAGCTCCTCGACGATGTCGGCTGCCGATTCGGGGTGCATCTCGTCGAGGACGTCGCCGATGTCGTCGATGTCGAGGCCGGAGAGAAGGTCGGCCGCCGAGCGGGAGTCGAGGGCCTCGAGGATGTCGGCCGCGTTGTGAGGATCGGCCTCGACCAGCTCGTGCCACTGCTCCTGGTGGGCGTCGATGTACTCCTCGGCGGCGGCGGGGCGGCGCCGGGCCAGCTCGCGCAGGCCCTCGGTGAGCATGCGTGGACGCAGGAAGGGCAGCTTCATGGCGACCGGCATGGTAGAGGTGCGAGGCGGGTGCGTACTACGTACTACGTACTACGTACTACGCTTTGCCTCGGCAAAGATGGCGTTCCTGACCTCCCCTGTGGAGGACGTGCCCGAACGGCGGAGGGGGCAGCGGGCCATGCGCCGATCGCTGTCCCCTGCCCCCACGCGACTCGACCGCCCCGGCTAGAAGCCGAGGGCGGTCGAGTCGGCAGACCCCCCAGGGGGGACGAGGGAGCCTGCGCGCGCCCGGGCTGAGCCCGGGTCGGTACCGGCCATGATAGGCGCATGTGGGAAGAACGGGTCCGGCGCCCCGCATACACTTCGACGATGCTCCCTCCAACCGACCCGAAGCCGCAGCGCCTCGACGCCATCGCCGGTGCCCTCGGCATCGGCGGGCTCACCCGGCACCTGTTCATCTGCGCCGAGGCCACCAACCCCAAGTGCGCCCCGGCGGAGGAGGGCGCCGAGGTGTGGCGTTACCTCAAGGCCCGCCTCAAGGAACTGGGATTGGCGTCGGCGCCGCCGCCCTGGCAGGGACGTGACCTGGACCAGGCGCCCCCGCCGCCGCCTCACGCTCCGGGAGGGTCCGTGCTTCGCACCAAGGCCGACTGCCTGCGCATCTGCGAGCAGGGGCCCATCGCCGTGGTCTATCCCGACGGCGTCTGGTACCGCTCTGTGGACGTGGCGGTGATGGAGCGGATCATCACCGAGCACCTCATCGGGGGAACGCCGGTCGCCGAGTACGTGTTCGCCGTCGACCCGCTGGGATCCTCCACGTGAGGTGGTTGCGCCGGCTGGGCTGGGTGCTGGGCGGCTGGGTGCTGTGGCGCAGCTTCGGGCCCGAGCTTCCCCGCGGCTACCGCATGCCGCAGCGGCGCCCGGTGCGGGTCCCGGGCCGTACCGTGTTCGTCGGGGACAAGGAGATGTTCGTCCGCGAGGTGGGCCCGGAGGGAGCTCCCACCCTGGTCCTGGTGCACGGGTGGGGATTCGACGGGGAGATGACGTATTACCCCTTGATCGGGCCTCTCTCCGAGCGGTACCGGTTGGTGATTCCCGACATGCGCAACCACGGCAAGTCGGACTGGGTACGGGGACCCTACGACGTGGAGGATCTGGCCGACGAGCTCGCCGGGGTGCTCGATGCCGTCGGGGTTTCCCGCGGTGTGGTGATGGGCTATTCGTTGGGCGGGATGGTGGCGCAGAGCCTGGCGGCGCGGCATCCCCGCTTCGTCGCCGAACTGGTGCTGGCGGCGACGGCGGCGTGGCCGGTGGCGGCACGACGCCCCCTCACCCGGGTGGCATTCTTGATGGGCCGCGCCTTCACCCGGCTCAGCTCGACCGAGGCGGCCGCCCTGTCGACGATGGCGCTGCGCCACGCCGGGGCCATCGATCGGTACCACGAGCGGTGGGCCTACGACTCGCTGCGCCGCCGTGACGGGGCCCTGTCGATGCAGGCGGGCTGGGCGGCGTTCCGCTTCGACTCACGGCCGTGGGTGGGACGCATCGGTGTGCCGGTCACCGTGTTCGTCGTCGGCGCCGACCACATCGTTTCCACCGTCACGCAGCGGGAGCTGGCGGCGCTGCTCCCTGCTGCCACCGTGGTCGATCTGGAGGGCGCCGACCACGAGTCGATCTTCTCGCACCGCCAGGTCTATCTGGAGGTGCTGGGCGAGATCATGGCCCGGCAAGCCACGCCCTGACGATCCCCGCCAGGCCGGTAGGGGCGTCGGCGACGATGTTGTGCCCGGCGCCGGGCACGATCGCGGCGGCGTCCCCGCCCGCCTCCCGGGCGATGGCTGCGTAGCGGGCGTCCCGGGTACCGGCGACCCACAACACCGGCATGGCGAGCGCGGCGGGGTCGATCCGCTCGGGGGTGCCCTGGCCCAGCCCGCGCACTGCCGCCGCCAGCCCTCCGGCGGTGTTGGCGGAGCGGACGGCCCGGTCCCGGGCCCTCTCCTCGGGGCAGAGGTGGCCGGTTCCCACCAGGGGATGCTCCGCCCACTCGTCGAGGAAGGCGTCGAGCCCGACGGAGACGATGTGCTCGGCGAGGGCAAGGTCCTCCTGACGTCGCTCCGCCCGTGCCGGGTCGTTCAGCCCCGGTGTCGCCGAGACCAGTATCAGCGAAGTCACCAGGTCGGGTCGGGCGGCGGCGAGATGCAGGGCGACCCTCCCGCCCATGGAATAGCCCAGCACCGGTGACGGTCCCGGCCCCGCCCCCATCCACGCAGCCAGCGCCGCCGCGGTGGTAGCCATGTCGACGGGCCGAACCTCGGTGCCTCCGTGCCCGGGAAGATCAGGCGCCAGCACCCGCAACCCCGCCACGGAGGCGAACCTCCCGAAGCTCTCTCCGGTCAGCGTGAATCCGTGCAGGGCGACGAGCAGCGGTGCATCGTCGGCGCCGTGGGACCAGACCTGGAGCGTGCCGTGGGGAGGTACTTGGTACTTGGTATTTGGTATCCGGGTGCTCTCGCTCACAACTGCACGGCCACTCTCCCTACCTACCTAGTACCTAGTACTTAGTACCTAGTACCAACTGCTGCCCTCGATGCCAGCCATGTCGTGATCGGCACCGCCGCCACCAGGCCGATACTGCCGACCACGGTACGAATGATCTCGATGGCGACCACCTCGGAGTTGGCGATCGCCCCCAGGGACTGCTCGGAGAGCACGAAGAGCACCATGAGCGGGAGGGCCGCTCCGGCGTAGGCCAGCAGCAGCGTGTTCACCGTGGAGGCGATGTGGTCACGGCCGATGCGCATCGCTCTCCGGTAGAGCCCGGCGGAGCCGCTGCCGGGGTCGGCAGCCGCCAGCGCCCACACCGCCGACGCCTGGGTGACGGTGACGTCGTCGAGGGCGCCGGCCGTCCCCAGCACTATCCCGGCGAGGAGCAGCCCACCCACATCGATGCCCTCGAACAGGGTGAGGAGCGTGCTCTCCTCGCTGGCGAACCCGGAGAAGTGCGCCAACTCGACTGCGGCCGCCGACAGCACAGCGGTGAGGAGGAGGGCGGCGACCATGCCGAGCAGGGCGGCATGGGTCAGCGGCGTGAAGCCGTGCGCCAGGTACAGGGCGATGAGGGCGATGGCGGCGGCGCCCACCACGGCGACCAGCACGGGTGGGCGGCCGCCGAGGATGGCGGGAAGCACGAACAGCAGCAGGACACCGACGCTGGCGGCGAGCCCGCCCAGGGCGGCTACGCCCCGCCACAGGCCGACGGCGACAACGGTCACCACAAAGAGGAGGGTCACCCAGAGCAGTAGGCCCCGCCGCTGGAAGTCGCCGGTGAACGAGTAGTCGGTGGCGACACCGGGGGCGGCGACACCGAAGGCCTCGGGCCCGTCGGAGCCGTCGAAGACCTCCACGGTGGCCCGGTCGCCCTCGCCGAGGAGTACCGCGCTCTCCTCGGGCGACGCCACGTAGGCAACGGTGACGCCGGCAGGGTCGTCGAGGGCCAGCGACAGCTCCGGGCAGGTGGCAGCGGCGTCGAAGGGGCACGGCGCCTCCCCGACGCCGACCACGGTGGCGTTGGGGGTGTGCCGGGAGAGGATGGCGGTCCGGCCTACCGGGAAGTCGGGGTTGAGAGCCGAGGGGGGGAACTCCTGGGTGTACACGGCGCCGGTGTCGGGCCCGGCGAGCAGCGTGAAGGAGACCACCAGGCAGGGTTCGGCCTCGGGTCCGAGGCAGTCGGTCTGTTCCACCGCGCTGATCTCGGCGGCGTGCAGTTCGCTGGGAACGCCGATGGCGCGCAGCCCGGCCTCGTCCCGGATCGGCCCGGCGGGGCGGAGCACGGCGATGCCGACCACGACCAGCACGGCGACGACCGCTGCGGCAAGGGCGAGGGCGGTGGGCCGCCGCGGTCCTCTCGGGGACGGCTCAGGCTCGACCTCGGCTTCGACGAACTGCTGCCATTCGTCATCGAGACCGTCGTCGGCGACGTGCGGTGGATCCTCCGTCATCGCGCCGCAGTATCAAGTATCCGGGACCGTAAGGCGAGCTACCGGATACTGGATACTGGATACTGGATACCCGATCCTCGATAAGATCGCCCGATGCGACCGACCGTTGCCATCCTCGGAGCCGGCTCCATGGGCGAGACCATCGCCCGGGGACTGCTCGGCGCCGGGTGGAGAGAGACCGATGTCGTCATGGCGGCCCGTCGTGAGGAGCGTGCCCGCCAGGCGTCGCACCAGATCGGCGTGGACGTCCTGCTCGACCCGGCCGAGGCAGCCAAGGGACGCGATGTCGTGGTGGTGGCGGTCAAGCCGCGCGACGTCCCCGGGCTGCTCGGGCAGATCGACGGTGTTGTGACCGCCCCCCAACTCGTCGTCAGCATCGCCGCCGGTGTGCCCATCGCCGCCTTCGAGCGCAGCCTCCCCGGCGTCGCCGTGGTCCGCTCCATGCCCAACACCCCGTCGGCGGTGTCGCTGGGGATGACCGCCTACTGCGGCGGCACCCATGCCGATGGTGAGGCGCTCGCCGTCGCCGCCGAAGTGCTCGGCGCCGTCGGCGACACCATCCAGCTCTCCGAGGACCTCCTCGACGCCGTCACCGCGGTGTCCGGCACCGGTCCGGCCTACGTATTCCTCCTCGCCGAGGCGCTCACCGAGGCGGCCATCCGCGAAGGCCTGCCCCACCATGCCGCCGAACGGCTCGTCCTGCAGACCCTGCGCGGGTCAGGAGCCCTCCTCGCCGCGTCCGACAAGAGCGCCTTCCGCCTCCGCGCCGAGGTCACCTCCCCGGGCGGGACCACCGCCGCCGCCATGCATATCCTCGAAGACGGCGGCTTCCGCGCCCTCGTCGAGGACGCGGTGCGGGCGGCCTCGGCACGCTCGGAGGAGCTCGGCGCCGAGGCGCTACGACTTGTCGACCCCCGGCCGGCGGAGGCCTGAGCGGTGACCACCCCGTCGGGCAGGGCGCTTCTCGCCGTCACCGAACGCAGGTCGGTACGCCGCTTCGCCACCGGCACCCGACCCGGGAAGGCCGTCGCCCGGAGGTTCGTCGCCGGCGAGACTCTCGACGAGGCGGCAGCCGTAACGCGGGCACTCATGGCCAAGGGGGCCCGGGTCTCGCTGGACAACCTCGGCGAGCACGTCTCGGACCGGGCCCAGGCTCTGGGGGCATGCGACGACTACCTCGCCTGCCTGGATCGCATCGCCGCCGACCGGCTCGACGCCAACATCTCGGTCAAGCTCACCCAACTCGGGCTCGGCCTCGACGACGACCTGGCTCGCCAGTCCCTGGACCGGCTGGCGGCCCGGGCCGGCGAGGTCGGGACGACCGTCACCGTCGACATGGAGGAGAGCGCCCTCACCGCGGCGACCATCGACGTCTACGAGGAGGTCCAGAAGGCAAGGGGCAACGTCGGTCTGGCGGTTCAAGCCTACCTGTACCGCACCCGTGCCGACCTGGACCGGCTCATCCCGCTCGGGGGCCACATCCGGCTGTGCAAGGGCGCTTATGCCGAGCCGCCCGAGGTCGCCTACCAGGACAAGGACGAGGTCGATGCCAGCTACGACCGCCTCCTCGAGGTGCTCATGGCGGCCCGGCAGGTAAGGCCGGCGGTGGCCTCCCACGACACCGAACGCATCGACGTCGCCCGGCGGCTGGCGCCGTCGCGTTCCGGCTACTACGAGTATCAGATGCTCTACGGCGTTCGCACCCGCCTCCAGGACGAGATGCTGGCCGCGGGCGAGACGCTGCGGGTGTATCTGCCCTACGGCGTCGCCTGGTACCCCTACCTCACCAGGCGGATGGCCGAGCGCCCGGCAAATCTCGGATTCTTCCTGCGCGCCCTGTTCAGCCGGGGTTGAGGTCCTCAGGCAGCGGAACCCGGTACCCGCCACCTGCCAGGCGGGAGCACGTAAGGGGGCCTACTTGAGGTCCTCGCGGTAGGGGGGATCGGCTCCGGGTCGGCTCACCGTCACTGCCGCCACGTCGGCGGCGAATCCGAGAGCCGCGGTCAGGTCTTCCAGGGCGAGGCCGGCGATGGCGTTCTTGGTGAGGCGGGCGTTGTCGTGGAGCCAGGCGAGGAGGCCGGCGCCGAAGGAGTCGCCGGCGCCGATGGTGTCGACGACGTCGGTGGCGGGCGTCGGCACCTCTACCTGCCCTGAGGGGTGGAAGGCGATGGCGGGCTCGCCGCCTCGTGTCAGCACCACCAGGGAGGGGCCCCGGTTCAGCAGGGCGGCGGCGGTCTCGGTCGGGTCGAACGACGGGTCCATCACCACGGCATCATCGTCGCTCAGCTTGACCACGTCGGCGTAGCCGATGATGCCGTCGAGACGGCTCAGGTAGCCGTCCATGTTGTCGATCACGGCAGGCCGGATGTTGGGGTCGATCATCACCACCCGGTTGGCGGTGGCGGCGCTGGCGGCGAGGTCGGCGATGGTGAGCGCCGCCGGTTCCAGCACCAGGCCCAGCGAGCCGATGTGGACGGCGGTGACGGCCGGATCGAGGGCGACGGGCAGGTGGCGGAGAAGGAGTTGGGTGGCGGAGGTCCTCGTCAGGTAGAAGGCGTAGCCGGCAGTGCCGGCGTCGTCGATGGTCGCCAGCGCCAGGGTGGTGGGGTTGTCGGTGGTGGGGGAGAGCGAGAGGTCGACACCGGCCGATGCCAGGTGTTGGCGCAAGAGGGTGCCGAAGGCGTCGGTGCCGAGGGCTCCGAAGTAGCCGGTGGGGACGCCGAGCCGGGCCAGTGCCACCGCGGTGTTGCACGGGCCCCCGCCGGGAATCGGGTGGTAGCCCTCTCCCCGGCGGGGATCACGTGTCAGGTCGATGAGGGCCTCGCCGGCAACCAGAATCACCGGGCGAGGCTAGACCCCGTTGGCGCAGTGCACGAGTCGCGGTTCATGGGCCGGCCGATCCGGGTGGAGGTTCCCGGAGCAGCCGTCTAGGCGGCGCTGCCGCCGCTCGCCTTACGGCCGGTGACCCACACGCCGCGGTGGCCGCAGGTGCAGTGGTAGGCGACCTCGATGCCGCGCTCCGTGTTCACCATCGCGTCGATGTTCGAGCGGGTGAGGAGAACGCGGGTGCCGTGGTCGGGGCAGTCGATGGCGAACATGGTGGTGCGCTCCTTTCCCGCCGGTCGGGGGGGCCCAGCGGCGGTACGTAACTGGCTATTGCAGCTTTGCTGCTTACAGGATATGATAGCGCAAGTAAGGAGTCAAGTGGATTTCTCCCATTACACGGATCACCCGGTGAGCCTGGCGATGAGCCTGGTCAACACCGGGGACAGCCTCTCTGGCGAGGACGCCATCGACACGGTCGAGGGTCTGGAGGGTTTCGTCGCCTCCATCCACCCCGACCTGGGCGCCCCGGACTGGGACTTGACGCCCGCCGACGTGACCCGGATCCAGCACCTGCGGGCCCGGCTGCGCGAGGTCTTCGCCGCAGCCGGCGACGAAGTCGTGGCGGCCGCCATCCTCAACGGGATCCTCTCCGAAGCGGGGGCGGTGCCGCGGGTGAGCGTGCACGACGGCGTCGAGCCGCATCTGCACTTCGAGCCGGTCGACGCCGGCCCCTTCGCCTGGCTCGGGGCCACCTCCGCCATGGGTCTCTCCGTGGTGGTGTGCGACCACGGCAGTGCCCGGCTCGGTATCTGCGACGCGACCGCCTGCGCCGATGTGTACATCGACACCTCTCGCAACCGGTCGCGGCGCTACTGCTCGGACACATGCTCGACGCGTGAGCACGTGGCCGCCTTCCGCAAGCGGCGCCAGGGTGCCGGCGCCTGAGTGTCCCCGCATGCAAGTACGGTGACGTTGCTGGTGGGCGGCGGCGGATTCAGCACTCAGTATTCAGTATCAGGAGGGCCTGCCTCCGATGTCCTGCGACATAACATCAGGAGGGCGTGCCGTTAACCTGCCGGTATGAGGCGCATATTTGTGGGTGTGGTGGTGGCCGTGCTGGCGCTGGCGGCGCCGGCTGCGGCGCAACCGGCCGACGAGCAGGCAGTCGCCGACCAACTCAGGGCAACCGGCTCGTACGCCGACCCGGGGGCATCGGCTTCCGCCGAGATGCTCGACGACCTGGTGACCACGCTCAACAACGAGGGTGAGCGCATGTACCTGGTCGCCCTGGAGGACGAGCCTCCCGGCGGCGCCACCGGCTTCGCCGACCGGGTCTTCGACCTGCTCGACGGTGGTGTCGTCGTCGTGCTCTCACCGGAGACCTTCGGCTGGTCCGGTGCTCCCGAGGCATACAGCCTGGAGCAGGTCGACGCCGCCGTCGATGCCTCCCTGGAGAGCGTCCCCGCCGGGGCGTCCGACGAGGTGCTGCTGCAGGTGTTCGTCACCGAACTCACCGGGATCACCGACCCGGTCCCGGCCACTCCCACCGCGGCGCCGGTACCGGCGGCATCGTCCGGCGGCGGCAGGGGGCTCCTGGTGGTGCTGTTGATCGGCGCCGTGCTGGTGGGCGGGTTCTTCTTCCTGCGCTCCCGGTCGAAGAAGGCAGCAGCCGGAGGCGGAGGCGCTCCGCGCCTCGATCCCCACGTCGCCGAGGCCAAGGATGCCGTCCAGAAGCAGATCGACGCCCTGGCCAATGACATCATCGACCTCGAGGACGAGGTGAGGATGGCGGACAACCGGGAGGCCGACGAGTTCTACGCCGCCGCCGGCGCCACCTACACCGAGGTCACCGACGCCTTTCCCGCGGCGGGGACTCCTGCCCAGTTGCTCGACCTGGCCAACCGGATCGACCGGGCGGTGTGGCAGGTCGACTGCGCCGAGGCCATCCTCGACGGCAAGCCTGTACCACCCGAGCCGGTGGTGCGAACCCTCCCGGCCGAGCCGGTCCCGGAGACCGGTGCCGAGCCGGCAACCACCGGGCCGTCCGGGTTGCCGCCGCGGCCGTCGTACGGCGACTCGCCGGGTTCGAGCTCGTCGCTACCGCCGCGTCCCGACTACGAGCGGCGCAGTGGTCGTCGCACCAGCGTGGGCGGTGGGGGCCTCTTCGACGTCATCATCGGTGCCGCCGGGGCGATGATGGCGAGCCGTGCCTCTGCGTCGAGGCGGTCCCAGACCACCCGCCCCGCCCCGGTCCCGCCACGGGAGAGCCCACCACCGTCGTCGGGTGGCAGTGTGCTGGGCGGTGGCAGCGTGCTCGGCGGCACTCCTCAGCCGAAGCCCAAAGCACCACCGCCGTCGACGGGTGGTACTTCGGCCGGCGAGGGTGGGGCGCGGCGGAGAGGCCGCGGAGGCGGCAGGCGCCGCTGACCGTGCGCCCGCCCGCCCACGGGCATCGTGACGCTTGTACACTAAGTGTCTGTACCTGGCCATCTGGAAGGACAGCCCATGGGTTTCTTCAAGCGTCTCTGGGGCTACATCGCCCAACTGTTCCGTTCGACCGCCGAAGGGGCGATGAACCCCGAGATCGAGATCGAACAGGCGATCACCCAAGCGCAGAAGCGCGACCAGGAGCTGCGTAACCAGGCGGCCAAGGTGGTCGCCCACCGCACCCAGCTCGAGTCGAAGATGGGGAAGGCCGCCGACGATGTCGGCGAATCGCGCGAGATGGCGAAGCAGGCGCTGATCCGCGCCGAGGCGGCCAAGAACTCCGGTGACGAGGCAGGCGTCACCAAGTGGACCGCCACCGCCCAGTCGCTGGCGATGAAGCTCCAGGCGTCGGAGAACAACCTCAAAAGCCTCAGGACGCAGTACGACACCGCCTCGGTGCAGGCGGAGCAGGCCAAGAACGCCGTCACCCAGAACGCGGTGCGGGTCCAGGAGTTGGCCGCCAAGCGCATGGAGCTTCTCGGCTCGCTCGAGGCGGCCAAGATGCAGGAGTCGGTGAACAAGGCCGTCGACGCCCTCTCCAACACCCTCGACTACGACGCGCCGTCGCTGGACAAGGTCGAGGAGAAGATCGAGAAGCGCAAGGCGGAGGCGATGGCCAAGGCCGAGCTCCACGAGGTCACCCCGCAGGGTGCCGAGGCCGAGCTCAAGGAGGCCATCAACCAGGTCCAGGCCGACGCCAAGCTCGAGGAGCTCAAGGCCGAGCTCGGCCTGGCGTAGTCGAACCCTGGGTTCCAGACGTCGCTGGGCGAGGTCCACAGCCCGAAGTTCACCGGGAGAGCGCCGGGGCGCTCTACCCGCCGGCCCCCGTGATCGAGGCAGCCAGGCGGTGGGCCTCCGATGCTAGAGCGGTGACTCCGACACCCCGGTAGGACCATCCGGCCAGGTGCAGGCCCGGGCGCCGCGCCAGGAGCCCGTCGATGTCGGAGAGCCACCCTGTGTGACCGGCGACGTACTGGGGGATGCCCCGGCGGTGGCGGACGATCTCGATGAAGTCCGGCGCCAGGTCGGTGCCGAGGACCGCCGACGTCTCGCCGACGACGGTATCCGTGATGGCGGTGTCTTCCTGGTCCGCCAGCTCGGGCCGGGCGGCGCCGCCGGCGATCACGCGCACCAGGGTGTGACCGGCCGGCGCCCGGTCGGCGGCTTGGGCCGACTCGAAGAGGACGCCCCGAACGGCGAGCCCGGTGTCGGGGCCGGTCAGCGCCCCGAACGCCCGTGGCACGGCCAACTCCCCGGCGGGCATACCCAGGCCGGCCACGACCACCGGAGCTGCCACCGAACCTCGAAGGGCGTCCGAGAGTTCGGTGTCGACCATCGCCGCAGCGTGGTCGGCGCCCACGGCCAGCACCACGTGACGGGCATCGAAGGTGTCGAACCCGCCGGTAAGCCGCCAGCCGTCCGCGGTGGCCGTCACCGACTCCACCCCGGCATCGAGCAGTAGCCGCTCTCCGAGGAGACGCTGTGCCGCCCCGGCGATCTCCTGCATCCCCGCGGGGAGAACATGGGCCACCGGTGCCGGCGCGCCGCGAGCGGCCCTGCGGCGGCGCAGGCCGCCGCGGACCACAGAGCCGGCCTCGGCTTCGAGGGCGGGGAGCATGGGGAACGCCGCCGCCGCCGAGAGCTGTGCCGGGTCACCGGCGAAGACGCCTCCCGCCATCAGCCAGCCGATCATCGCACCGGCGCCCCTGCCGAACCGGCGGCGCAGGAACGCTTCCAGGGTCTCGTCGCCGCCGGCGCCCCGCGCCGCCAGCGGCTCGGCCAGGGCGCGTAGCTTCGCTCCGGTGCCGAGGATGGGTGAGGTCACGAGCCGGGGGGAAAGCGGGATCTCGAGCAGCCTTCCGGCGGTGTAGACGAGGCGCCCCAAGGCGGCGGGATCCACCGGGACGGGGACGACCCCGAGGGTGTCCAGCAACGGGCCGAGGTGGGGGTGGGGGAGGCGCAGGGTGGAGGCGGCACGTTCCACCAGGTAGCCGTCCCGCCGTAGCGTCCCGGCGACGCCACCCGGACGCGGCGAGGACTCCAGGACCACGACGTCCTCGACACCGGAACGTATCAATGCGGTGGCGGTGAGGAGCCCGGACAGGCCGCCGCCGACGACGGCGACACGGACGCTCATACCGGCCCGCGGCGCACCGCGTCGACGAAGGCCTCGACGTTGGCGGTCGGGGTGGCTTTGTCGATGCCGTGGCCCAGGTTGACGACATGCCCGGGGCGGCCCGCGGTGCGGGCCAGCAGGTCGGCGACGGCGCCGCGGATGGTGGATTCGTCGCTGAGCAGCACGGCCGGGTCCAGGTTGCCCTGCAGGGCGACCGTCCCGGCGCGGTCCCAGGCGGCGTCGATGGGGAGCCGCCAGTCGACCCCCAGCGCATCGGCGCCCACCGCCGCCTGCTGGTCGAGGGTGTGGCCCGCCCCGGGGGCGAAGTAGATGCGGGGCACCGGCAGCCCCGACAGCGCCTCGGCGGCGGCAGGAGCCGCCAAGGCGGCGTAGGACTCCCGGTCGAGGACGCCGGCCCAGGTGTCGAAGAGCTGCACCGTGTCCGCCCCCGCTGCTGCCTGGAGGCCCAGGTAGGCCCGCATCGCCCTGGCCAGCACGCCCAGCGCCTCGGCGGCGGCGACCGGGTCGCGCTGTAGTTCTGAGCGCAGCGTCATGAAGTCCCGGGAGCCTCCGCCCTCGAGCAGGTAGGCGAGCAGCGTCAGCGGTGCCCCGGCGAAGCCGATCACCGCGGTGCCCTCGGGTGCACCGGCACGCACCTGTGACACCGTCGCCGGGACGAACGCCACCCGCTCCTCGTCGAGGTTCCCCAGGGCCGCCACCTCGGCGAGGGTGTGGGGCCGCAGCCGCGGTCCGGGATCGAAGGTCATGGGGACACCCATCGCCTCCAGCGGGGTCATGATGTCGGCGAAGATCACCGCCCCGTCCATCCCGTAGCGGCGCACCGGTTGCAGCGTCAGCTCGGCGGCGATCTCCGGCGTCGACACCGCCTCCTGGAACCCGACCCGCTGCCGCAGCTCCCGGTACTCCGGGAGGTGGCGCCCCGCCTGGCGCATCACCCATACCGGCCGCCTCTCGGTGGGTCTTCCGTTGAGGGCTTCGACGAGGATGCGGGTCATCGGGATTCGCCCACCGCCGAGGTGAGGCGGTCCACCAGCTCACCGGCGACGGCGAGGTGCGCATCCATGAGGAACATCGCCTCGAAGGGCGATGGCGGCAGCATCAGGCCGTTGCCCGAGGCGGCATGGAAGAAGCGGGCGAACCGCTCCCGGTCGACCTTGGCGGCGTCGTCCCAGGACCTGACTTCGGTGGGTCCGAAGAACACGGTGAGCATGCCGCCCACCCGCGACACGCAGCCGGGGATGCCGTGGGTGTCGAGAGCTGCCGTGAGCGCATCCTCCAGGGTGGCCCCCAAGGACTCGAGACGGTCGTAGAGGTCGGGGTCGGAGGCGATGCGGCGCAAGGTGGCCAACCCGGCGGCGACCGCCAGCGGGTTTCCCGCCAGCGTCCCCGCCTGGTACACCGGCCCGTCGGGGGCCACCAGGCGCATCAGGTCCTCCCGGCCCCCGTAGGCGGCGGCCGGAGTACCCCCTGCCACGATCTTGCCCAGGCAGGTGAGGTCCGGGTCTACTCCGTAGCGTTCCTGGGCGCCTCCGGCGGCGACCCGGAACCCCGTCATCACCTCGTCGAACACGAGTAGGGCGCCGTGGTCGTCGCACAGCCGGCGCAGCCCGGGGAGGAAGTCGCTGCCGGGTGCCACCACTCCCATGTTGCCCGCCACCGGTTCCACGATGATTGCGGCGACATCGCCTCCGGCGATGGCGGCGGCGACGGACTCCAGGTCGTTGAAGCGCGCCAGCCGGGTGGTGGCGACCGTGGAGGCGGGGACTCCGGGGCTGTCGGGCTGGCCCAGGGTGGCGGCGCCGCTGCCGGCCCGCACCAGGAAGGGGTCGGCGTGGCCGTGGTAGCAGCCCTCGAACTTGACGATCCCGTCACGGCCGGTGGCGCCCCGGGCCACCCGCACCGCCGACGCGGTGGCCTCGGTGCCCGAGTTGACCATGCGCACTACTTCGACCGAGGGGACCAGGTCCACGATGAGCTCGGCGAGCTCAACTTCCCCGGGGGTCGGCGCTCCGAACGAGGTCCCCTGCCGTGCCGCCTCCTCGACGGCGGCGACCACGCCGGGGTCGGCGTGGCCGAAGATGAGGGCTCCCCAGGAGGCCACCAGGTCAATGACCTCCTCGCCGTCCACCGTGGTGACGGTGGCGCCGCTTCCCGATGTGATGAAGGGCGGGACGCCGCCGACGGACTTGAAGGCGCGTACCGGCGAATTGACCCCGCCGGGCATCACCGCGGCGGCACGCTCCATCCAGGCTCGGGAGCTCATCGTGCCGCCAGCCGGGCCGCCCGGGTGGCGAAGTAGGTGAGGACGACGTCCGCCCCGGCGCGGCGGATGCCGAGCAGCGACTCCATCATGACGGCGTCGCCGTCGATCCAGCCGTTGGCGGCAGCGGCCTCGATCTGGGAGAACTCGCCCGACACCTGGTAGGCGGCCACCGGCACGTCACACGCGGCCCTGACATCGGCGATGACGTCCAGGTACGGCCCTGCCGGTTTCACCATCACCATGTCGGCGCCCTCGTCGAGGTCGAGGTCGACCTCTACCAGCGCCTCGCGGGCGTTGGCCGGGTCCATCTGGTGGGTGCGGCGGTCGCCGAAGGCGGGTGTCGACTCGGCGGCTTCGCGGAACGGCCCGTAGTAGGCGCTGGCGTACTTGACCGCGTACGAGCAGATGGCCGCCTCGGTGTGCCCGGCCTCGTCGAGCGCCTCCCGGACGGCGCCGACGCGGCCGTCCATCATGTCGCTGGGTGCGATGATGTCGGCACCGGCGTCCGCGTAGGTGACCGCGGCGCGGGCGAGCAGGGGCAGGGTGGCGTCGTTGTCGACCGTGTTCCCGCTGAGCACCCCGCAGTGGCCGTGGCTGGTGTACTCGCACAGGCACACGTCGGCCCACACCACCAGGCCGGGGACGTCACGCTTGAGGGCTCGGATGGTCTCCGGTACCGGCCCGGTGGGATCCCAGGCAGCGGTTCCCTCCGGGTCCTTGGCGGCGGGGATTCCGAAGAGCATCACGCCGCCGACGCCGGCCTCCGCTGCCTCGGCAGCCACCTCTACCAGGAGGTCGGTGGAGAGCTTGGCATGGCCCGGCATGGATGTGATCGGTCGGCGGGTCCCGGAGCCGGTGACGGCGAACACCGGCAGCACCAGCGACGCCGGGTGGATGCGGGTCTCCGCCACCATGCGGCGCAGGGCCGGGGTGCGGCGCAGCCGGCGGCTGCGCACGGTGGGATAGGTCACGACGGGCTCCTCGGGGCGAGATGGTCGGCGAGGGCGGCGGCCAGCGCGGCAAATCCGGGGTGCTCCGGGCTCACCGCCACCGTGGCGCCGGCGGCGGTGACGGCCCGGGCGGTGGCACTCCCGATGGCGGCAACGGTCACGCCGATGAGGTCACGTGACAGGCACCACCCGGTGACCGCCGACGGGGATGCGAACACGACCGCTTCCACCGGGTCGGGGCCGGGCGGTGTCGGTGCCGCCGAGTACGCCTCGGCGGCGAAAACCCGGGCGCCGGCGGCGGTGAGGGCCAGGACTGTGGCCGGGTCGGCGCCGCGGGCGTGGGGGAAGACCACCTTGCTGTCCTTCACCTGGGGAGCGAGGAGCCTGATCAGGTCGGCGGCCCCCTGCCTGCCCACCAGCGCCACGTTGCCACCGGCCGCGGTGGTGGCGGCGGCTGTGGCCGGGCCCACGGCGGCGACCGGGGTGGCGGGCATCCCTCCGGCGGGCCAGACGAAGCGCACCGCCCGCGGCGAGGTGACCACGATCCAGGCAGCCCGGGCCGCGGCGCCGCGGAGAGCCTCTAGCTCGGCGGCAGGGGACGGGACAACGGTGATGCACGGAAGGAGCACCGGCTCCAGGCCGCCGGCGGCCAGGGGGAGGGCCAGGGCGGGGGCGGCGTCCGGCGTCGTGGTGACGGCGACCCGGGTCACAGGCTCAGCTCCCGGCGCATCCCTTCGGCGGCGACCAGCGGGTCGTCGGTGACGACGGTGGCGCGGCGCGGGCCGCGCTCGTCGTCGGCGAAGGCCGTGAGGCGGATCCGGTCGGCGTCCCCGGTGGCGAGCGCGCCCAGCGCCGAGCGGCACCCGGCTCCGGTGAGTGCCAGCAGGGTTCGCTCCGTCTCGACACAACGGCGGATCCCGGCGTCGTCGATGGCGGCGAGGACGTCGGCGGCCGTGGAACCGGTGAGGGCCTCGACGGCGAGGGCTCCCTGGCCCGGTGCGGGCACCATCTCGTCCAGCGTGAGTACCGCGGCTACGGCGTCGGCGCGTCCCAGCCGCCGCAGGCCCGCCTCGGCGAGAACGATGGCGGCGAAGTCACCTGCCGCAACCCGGCCGAGGCGGGTGTCCACGTTGCCCCTCACCTCGGCGGTGTTCAGGTCGGGGCGCAGCACCCGGAGCTGGGCGGCTCGCCGTGGGCTGCCGGTGCCCACCACGGCACCCGGTGGCAGGTCGGCGAGGTTGGAACCGCAGAGAGCATCGAAGGGGGACTCCCGCTCCGGGTAGGCGCGCACGAGTGCCGCCGGCCCGGCGACGGGGAGGTCCTTGCAGGAGTGGACGGCGAGGTCGGCGTCGCCGTCGAGTACGGCCTGCTGCACCGCCCGAACGAAGGCCCCGACCTCGGTGAGAGCCGCCACCGGGCTGGTGCGGTCCCGGTCGCCGCTGGTGGTGACAGGAACGAGGGCGGTGGCGGCCCCCGTAGCTCGCTCCACCAGAGCGGCGACGCGGCGGGCCTGGGCCTGGGCCAGAGCCGAGGCCCGGGTGGCGATGCGGATCTCAGCCATCGTCGGGGCCGGCGGGTGTGTCGTCGGCGCCGAAGGCGCGTGCGATGACGTCCACCTCGGGCCCCGGTTCCACGGAGTTCAGGTAGTCCAGGGGGCGGGCCAGCACGGTGCGGACCGCGGTGTGGGCCGCCTGCTGGAGGAACTTGCGGTCGCCGGGGTGGCGCAGCCTGCCGGCGAACCGGTCGACGGTGCGTGCCACTTCCTCGTCGGCGAGTTCGAGTAACCCGCCGATGATGGGTCCCACCTCGTGGTGGCCGGCGTAACGTCGGTAGGCGTCGTCGGCGGCTTCCGCCACCATGGTGTCGGCGCTGTGGTCGCGGGGCCGGCGCTCGACCATGCGTGCCAGGTCGTCGATGCCGGTATAGCGGACCTCCCCACCGGGCACCGGCCCCAGGTCGGGGGGCATCGCCATGTCGACCAGCGTCAGCAGCTCGGTGCGGTCGGCCAGGGCCTTCTCGAGGGCCTCGTCGTCGACGATGTGGCTCTTGGCCGACGTGGCCGACACCACGGCCGGGAACGTAGCCAGCGCCTCGGCGGCCCGGTCGAAGGGCCACACATCGGCGGCAAAGGCTGCGGCCGCCGTCTCGTCGCGGGCCAGCACCGTCACCGCCGGCGGGGCGGGCAGGGACCCTATGGCGGCGACGACGGCCCGTGCCATGGCCCCGGCACCGAGGACGGCGATGCGGTCTGCGCCTCCGACGACCTGCGCCGCCACCGCCGCCAGCGAGTCGTGGGGCGAGGACGGCAACACCTGGCGTGCCTGCCGTCCCGCCGCCACCGCCGTCTCCAGCAGCTTGGCGAACAACCCTCCGGTGGGAGCTCGTTTCACAGCCTGGCGGAACTGGGTGAGGATCTCGGCCTCGCCGAGGATGGGGGACTCCAGCCCGGCGGCGATCCTGAACAGGTGGTGCACCGCGTCGGCGCCGGTACGGACCTCCGCTTCGGTCGCCAGCACGCCTTCACCGAAGAGGCCGGCGAGGGCGGCATCCAGGGCGGCGCCGTCCCCGGGCACGGCCACCTCGATACGCAGGCAGGTGTCCAGCACGAAAGCCCCCTGGCCGACCCCGGACGAGGCGAGCTGACGGGTGAGCACGGCCCGCCGTTCACCGGCGACATGCGGGTAGGCAAAGCTGGCAGATGTCAGAAGCAACGGCGCCGGTCCTGGGTCGCGGTCTGCGGCCAGGCTACCGACCCCCCATCCCGACACTGAGTCGAGGAAGAAGAAGCATACTTAGTACTTAGTACTTAGTACTTAGTACTTAGTACTACGTGATACGTGATACGTGATACGTGCTACGTCTACATCCAGTCCCTGGGCTTGCCGCGGAGGAGATCGAGCAACTCTGCTTCGGGCGAGCCGGGAGTGGGGGTGTGGTCGTACTCCCAGCGGGCCCTGGGGGGGAGGGAGGCGAGGATCGACTCGGTGCGGCCGCCGGTGTCGAGGCCGAAGCGGGTGCCACGGTCGTGGATCAGGTTGAACTCGACGTAGCGACCCCGCCGCAGCTCGTGCCAGGCGACCTCGTGCTCACCGTACGGCGTCCCGTGGCGGCGCTCCACGATGGGCAGGTAGGCCCCGGCGAGATGGTCACCCAGGTCCTGCTGGAAAGCCCACACCTCGTCGATGCGGTCGGTGAGATGGTCGAAGAACAGCCCTCCCACGCCGCGGGCCTCGCCCCGGTGGGGGAGGAAGAAGTACCGGTCGCAAGCGGACTTCCAGCTCGCATGATCGGCGACGGGATGCCGGGAGCACACGTCGCGCAGCGTGCCGTGGAAGTGGCGGGCATCATCCTGGTGGAGGTAGTAGGGAGTCAGGTCGGCGCCGCCGCCGAACCAGGTGGCCCCGTCAGCGGTGCCGATGAGGCGCAGGTTGGCATGGAAGGTGGGGGCGTGCGGGTTGCGGGGGTGGATGATCACGGAGATCCCGGTGGCGTGGAAGTGTGACGATCCCCGTGCCAGGCGCTCCGCCAGCACTGCAGGTGTCTCGCCATGGACCGAGGACCAGTTGACCGCCGCCTTCTCGATGACGTCGCCGCCGGAGAGGATGCGGGTGTCGCCGCCCCCTCCGCCGGGCCGCTCCCACAGGTCCGACACGAACCGGCCGCTGCCGTCCAACTCCTCCAAGGCGTCACAGAGTCGCTGCTGGAGGTCGCGATACCAGGCGGCAACCCGGTCGCGGTCGACCGCGGTCACACCGCGCCGCGGACCAGGTCGGCGACCGCCGAGGCCCAGCGATCGTGGGCGTTGACACAGGGGACCAGCAGGAAGTCCTCTCCTCCGAGACCGGACCACTGGTTCCGGCCGCGGATACCCAACTCCTCCAGCGTCTCCAGGCAGTCGGCGGTGAACGCCGGCGAGAGGACGGCGAGCCGCCGCACCCCGCCGGCATGCAGCTTGGGGAGCTCGACGTCCGTGTACGGCTCGATCCACTTCTTGCCCTTGAGGCGGGACTGGAACGTGGTGGAGAAGGTGCCCCCGTCGAGGCCGATCTCTGCGGCAACCAGGCGGGTGGTGGCGTAGCACTGCGCCCGGTAGCAGTTGCGGTTGGTCTCCCCGACGGCGTCGGTACAGCCGTCGTCGCATCGTGTTCCCCCGGTGTGGCTCTTGTGGAGCTGTGACTCGGGCACGCCGTGGTAGCTGAAGAGGACGTGGTCGGCGCCGAAGCCCGCCAGTTCCGGTCCGGCGACGGAGGCCATCGCCTGCACGTAGCCGGGGTCGTCGTAGAAAGCCCCTACGGTGGTGATGTCGGGCACGTTCCAGCGGCCCGACGCCACTTCGAAGAGCCGGGCGGCCGCCGAGCCTCCGGCCGCCGAGGCGTACTGCGGGAACAGCGGCAGCGCCACGATCCGCTCGCACCCGGCGGCCACCAGGCTGTCCAGGGCACTCTCGATGGACGGGTTCTTGTAGCGCATACCCACCGCCACGCTGAAGCCCTCGCCGAGGATGGCGGCGACCTTGGAGGCGAGCTCGTTGGTGTGCGACAGCAGCGGGGAGCCGCTCTCGGTCCAGATCTTCTCGTACTGCTCAGCCGAGCGCCGCGGTCGGAAGGGGAGGATCACCGCGTTGAGTAGCAGCGTCCGGACCGGGGCCGGCATGTCCATCACCCGGGGGTCGGAGAGGAACTCGCGCAGGTAGCTGCGAACGTCGGAGGTCGAAGTCGAATCAGGGGTGCCGAGTTGCAGCAACAGCACCCCGACAGCAGGTTTGATGCCGAGCATGACGGGGGACCGTACCGCGGTCACTTTCCAACACCTAGTCGGAAAGGGAGCGTACTACGTACTACGTACTACGTAAGAAGTGTGGCGAGGTCCATCACCATCAGCACCGTGACCAGCACCGTCACGATGATGTGCATGGCGATCGCGGGGCGCTTCCAGCGGTGGTTGGAGCGGGCGAAGCGGCGGATGCCCATCACGTTGAACACCAGCGCCACCGCTCCCACCACCAGGCCGACGACGGGGGCGGCGGACGTGAAGCCGAAGATGGGGGCGACGAACGGCAGCAGGATGTAGCTGATCGTGCAGCGGATACCCGACACCACCATCGCCCAGGTGAAGCCGCGCTCCACCTCCCTGTCGGTGGGGTGCGGCCTGGTGACCGTCGGGGGTGGTGCCAGGCGCTCGCTCATGAGGTCGCCCAGGGTACATGCCTCGCGATCACAGGGCATCCCCGTCCTGCGGCGCCCGATCCGTGCCCGCCCCTACCCCACCGAGGCGCTCCCGGGCGATCCAGCGCTTCACCCACCACATCTCGTCATAGGGGACGCCGGCATCAGGGAGGGGCCGTCCGGTGCCGATGAGACCGTCGAACTCGCCACGCTCCATCGCCTCGCGGATGCGGCGCTCCGCCACCGATTCCCACCGCTCCCCGTCCATCGCCATGAAAGGGGAGCGTAGCCGCGCTCGGGGTACACTCGACCCCGTGTCGGAACCCGCGGTGAGGACATGAGTGCGCCGGTCGATACCGAACCCGGCGCCGACGAGGCCCCCAGGCGCCGCCTGCCCCGGGCCTCCTCTGTCGTGCTGGCGGCGGGTGTGTTCACGGCGGTGGGGACGCTGGTTGCCTGGTGGCTGGGCACGTTCACCGAGAAGCCCGACCGTGCCGTGGGCCGGGTCGTGTTCGGCAACATTCCCTACATCGTGGTGGCGGCCTTCTACTTCTTCGTCGCCGCCGCTCTGCTGGCCATGTTCGCCCTCTTCGCCCAGCGAGCCGCCAACCTGGCCCGGGGAGCGTGGGAGCAGCGCCGGGGCCGGCTCAAGGCCCGCCTCCACGAGTTGCGCCGCGGCGTGCAGATGCGCACCCTCATGGAGTCCCCCGCCGCCGGGTTGATGCACTCCGCCATCTACTACGGGTTCATCGTCCTCTTCCTGGGGACGGTGACCCTCGAGATCGACAACCTGGTCCCGGCGAGCTTCAAGTTCCTCGAAGGGGACGTGTACCGCTGGTACTCGGCGATCCTCGACGCGGCCGCACTGGTGTATCTGGCGGGTCTGGCCGCGGCGGCGGTGCGCCGCTACGGGCGGCCTCCATGGCGTATCCGATCCAAGACCCGGCCCGAGGACGGGCTCATCCTGCTGACGCTGGCGGCGATCGGCGTCACCGGCCTGCTGGTGGAGGCGGCCCGCATATCCAACGTGGGGCGCCCCGGCTTCGAGGTGTGGTCGTTCCTCGGCTACCCGCTCAGCTACCTTTTCCCTGCGGGCAGCGCCTCGGGATGGCATCAGGTCTGGTGGGTGGTCCACGTCCTCACCTTCGTCGCCTTCCTCTTCGTGTTGCCCACCACCAAGCTGCGCCACATGGTCACCTCCCCGGTGAACATGTACCTGGCTCCCCGGGAGCGGCCCAAGGGAGCCATGCGGGAGATGCCCAACCTCATGGAGGCCGCCGACATCGAGACGGTCGGCGCCGCGGTGGTTGGCGAGTTCACCTGGAAGCAGCTCCTCGACACCGATGCCTGCACCATGTGCGGCCGCTGTACCGCGGTGTGCCCCGCCAACACCACCGGCAAGGCGCTCGACCCACGCGAGATCGTCCTCAAGCTGGGCACGGTGGCGGCGGCGACCGCCGCTTCCCCGCTGGCGCCACCGGTCGGTGTCGACGGGGCCATCACCGTCACGTCCGACAGCGTGTTCGAGCGCATCACCGCCGAGGAGTTGTGGGCGTGTACCACATGCCGTGCCTGTGACGAGGCGTGCCCGGTCGACATCGAGATCGTCGACAAGATCCTCGACATGCGCCGCTACCTGTCGCTGATGGAGTCCGACTTCCCCTCCGAGCTGGGGCGGGCCTACGTGTCGATGGAGAACTCGTCCAACCCGTACGGCGTCGACCAGAGCCGTCGCGGCGACTGGACAGACGAGCTGGACTTCCCGGTCAAGGTGCTCGGCGACCCCGGCATCGAGGCTGAGTACCTCTACTGGGTGGGATGCGCCGGGTCGTTCGACGACCGCAACCGCAAGGTCACCATCTCCACCGCCCGGCTGCTGCATCGGGCCGGTGTCGACTTCGCCATCCTCGGCCCCCGCGAGCTGTGTACCGGTGACCCGGCCCGGCGCACCGGCAACGAGTACGTGTTCCAGGGCCTGGCACTGCAGAACATCGAGACCCTCAACGACCTGGGGATCACCAAGATCATCACCCAGTGCCCGCACTGCTTCAACACCCTGGGCAACGAGTACCCCCAGTTCGGCGGCGACTACGAGGTCATCCACCACAGTGAGCTGCTGATGAGGTTGGTCGAGGAGGGGAAGGTCAAGCCGGTGGGCAACGGCGAGAGGATCACCTTCCACGATCCCTGTTACCTGGGCCGCCACAACGACGTGTTCCTGGCGCCCCGCGACGTCGTCGACGCCGTCGGCACCCGCGTCGAGATGCCCCGCAACGGCACCAACTCGTTCTGCTGCGGCGCCGGCGGCGGCCGGATGTGGATGGAGGAGCACACCGGCAAGAAGGTCAACATCGAGCGCTCTCAGGAGGCCATCGCCACCGGCGCCGACGTCGTCGCCACCGGCTGCCCCTTCTGTTACATCATGATCGACGACGGCGTCAAGGAGCTCGGCGCCGGCGACCAGGTCCGTGTCGCCGACATCTCCATCCTGCTGGCGGAGCGCTCGCTCGACTGATCAACTGCCGGCGCGGCATGCAACCGTCCTGGCCTGTACCGGGTGGTAGGGGTATGACGGACGCCGCGGTGTGGATCAAGCACAAGGACGATCTCGTCCGTTACGCCACCATCCTGGTGGGACCGGACCATGCCGAAGACGTGCTGTCCATGGTCGTCGAGCGCATCTTGCGCCGCGGCCGGTCGCTGGCCGATCTCGACGACGCCCGGCCTTACCTGTTCCGGGCGGTGCTCAACCAGAGCCGCAATGTGTTGCGGGACCGGTCCCGGCCGATGCCGTGGTCCGGCGAAGTCGTCCTGGCGCCGGAGGTGCGACCCGACGTGGTATCCGCCGTGGCGGCGCTGCCGCCACAGCAGCGGGCCGCCGTCTACCTGGCGTACTGGCGCGACCTGCCGGTCGCCGAGATCGCCGACCTGATGGGGTGCCGGCCCGGCACCGTGAAGCGCTACCTGCACCTTGCCCGTAATCGCCTCAAGGAGACGTTGCAGCGATGAAGACCGATCTGGACAGCCGGGAACGAGACGAGTTGAGGCGGGCGCTGGCTGCCATGGAAGACCAGGCGCCCCCTGCCCCCGATCTCGACGTGGTGAGCCTGTCACCGGCGTCGTCGCGGCGCACCTCGGCGTGGGTGGCCGCCGCCGCGGTGGCGGTGACGGCTCTCGCCGTCGGCGTGCCGTTGCTGCTGGCGGGCGGGGGGGACCGGCGGGTGGCATCCGCGCCGGGGGAGGACTGGGACATCCACGTGGTCTTCGACGAGACCTTCGACGTCGACGAGCTGGTGGACGCTGTCACCGCCGTCGACGGCGTCTCCACCGTCGAGTACGTCCCCGAGGCGGAGCGCGCTCCCGAGCCGGAGGGGACCGTCACCGATCCGACGGGCGCGGTGGCCACCACCGCAGCCGGCAACCCATCCGCCGAGGACGAAGCTCCTGTCGGCACCCTGCTCATCCGGCTGGGAATGGGCGCCGACGCCGCCGACGTAGCAGCCCACGTCACGGCGCTCCGCCCTGGCCTCCACGCCGAGTTCTCGCCAGACGTGGCGGCTCGGGACCTGTCGTTGTGGCTCGCCGCCGCCGAACAGGGAGCCGAGGTCGTGCTCGACGACCCGACGGTCATCCAACCCGCCCTCGGGCCGGAACCTGCCTTCGACGCCGACGCTCTCGGCACCGAGGTGGTGTTGGAGCGCCCCGGTGATAGGGACGCGCTGCGACGGGAGCTCCCAGCTGCAAGCAGTAAGGCGTTACCACCGTTGGTCCACATCGGGCGGTTGGCCGAGACGGAGACCCGCCTCGTCGTCTACACCACGGCCGACGGATGGACGTGCCGCGCCGAGGTCGACCCCGGCGGGGGGGGCGCCGGATGTGACGTCGGGCTCAACGCCTCCTTTGGCGCCGTCGGCGGCGGTGGTGTGGTCGACGACTCCGGTGTCGGTGTCCGTCACGTAGTCGTCCGCGTTCCCGCTGACACAGCTGTCGCCACGCTTTCGATAGACGGTGGCCCGGCACAGTGGCAGCGACCGGCGGCAGGGCTGGCATTGTTCGCCGACCCGTTGTACGACGGCGAGGACTCCGACACCGTCGTCATCGCCTACGACGCCGCCGGCAATGTCATCGGCTCCTGGGTGCGGACCGTCTAGCCGGACTCTCGTCCTCCCCCGCCGCTGCGGCGGGTTTTCATCCTCCCCCGCCGCTGCGGCGGCGGCCCGTTTCGTCCTCCCCCGCCGCTGCGGCGGCGGCCCGGTTTCGTCCTCCCCCGCCGCT